>WQSN01000005.1 GCA_009787835.1 Treponema sp. | reverse complement strand
GCTGTGCAAATCCCTGTCAGGGGCATTCGGTGTGGATCACGTACAATGCCACACCAAAGTGTGCGTTGTAGATAGTCACAGCCGTTTATGACCCTGACAGGGATTTGCACAGCCCGCGTTTAATAATTATTGAATATTTTGTGGGTCAAGTTTAGTGCTTACAGCGAGGTTGTTGATTTATCAAGAGGGAACCTTCACCTGCCTGCGGTATGTTCGGTTGAGGTTCTGTGTATACTCGTGTTAATCAAAGGTTCTTGCTCTGCTCTGCGGAGGATCATTTATACCAGCGTTTTGCGTGATTGACATTCCCATATCCTGACATTATACTATTAGTCAGGGAGTTTATATGTCCTCTGATGAAATGATAAAAAACAGTATTTTCAAATATTTTAAGAATATTATAGATTTTATTATTTCCCATGATAAGAATATAAATTCTTTGGAAAAACCGTCTGTTGATATTGAATATGTCGCAAAGAAGATCGGCATAACTGATATTCAGCAGGTTTCACCAATAGAAATGAAACGTGTCGCCGATGAATTTTTCAACAAACATGCTTTTCTTATGGGTACAGTCATTTTTCTTAACAATGAAGATAGTTTACAAAAACAGCGATTTTCAATAGCCCATGAAATATTTCATTTTATTTTACAAAGGGGCAGTCATGATGAAATACAGGCTGTAGCCCGCCATGGAGAGGCATGGAAGAAAGAGAACGCAGGTAGCACCAAAGCTGTCCAGGAGACGATAGCTGATTATTTTGCGGCAAATTTACTTATTCCTACTGAGCGATTCATTTTACTGGAAGATAAAACAGATGAAGAGATAGCAGAAGTGTTCGATGTTGAATCAAAATGTATCAGGAAACGCAGAGACGAAATAGAAATGGAACTTGCTTTGCTTACGCCTGAAAACCTGGCTTCTGATATTAAAATAGAAGAAAGAGCCCCATTATCACTTAATGAGTTGAATCATATTTTAGAGGGGCACTGCACCAATGAAGGACAAGCTTAGGCGTTTTATTTATGAATGCTCTGAAAAAGACCGTTGTGATTTCTATGATTCTACAGTAATTGATAAAATATTCAACGCATTTAAAGATGGTGAAAATAATCATGAATTATGGCTTAATATTTTTGAAAAAATAATTGGAAGAATTAAAGCTGGAAAACAAAGTACTCCTGATTTTACCAATAAAGACGGTAAAAAAATATTCCTTCCCATTGATCATAAAAAGTGCATGGTAGTGTTTTTTAAACCACAGCCTGAAAGACGTTACCTGATTTATGATTTTAAGATAATAGACAGATAAATCCACAAGCGCCTTCCTGTATAAGTTTTTCCATGCCTGGCCTGTATATAGAGATAATTAATGTATACCATAGTTATAGAAAATTCCCTAATCACCTGATACAATACAGCCAATGAATAACTACAGTAATCAACTAAAAAAACTTGGGCTTGAGATTCCGTCCATACTGCTGCCGGGCGGAAATGACATACATAAATGGCCCGTGATTGCCTGCGATCAATTTACTCAGGATCGCGGGTATTGGGAAAAAGTAAAAGAAATTACAGACAGCGCGCCTTCAACTTTAAATTTAATTTTTCCGGAAGTGTTTCTTTCTGACAGCGGCGCGGCGGACAGAATCGGCAATATTCATTCAGCCATGAGGCGTTATCTGCAAGAAGGTTTTTTTTCGGAACCGGGACCTGGATTTATATATGTTGAAAGGGATACGCCTTTTTATAAGAAACGCCGGGGATTAATCGCGGCAGTTGATCTGGAACAATACGATTGGGCTGGCGATGCGCGTCCTTTAATCCGCTGTACCGAAGGAACAGTAGAAGACAGACTGCCTCCCAGAATGGATATCCGCCGCGGCGCGCCTCTTGAACTGCCGCATGTCCTGTTATTGATTGATGATGATAATGACAGCCTCTTGCCGTCTCTCGGCGAACGGGTAAAAAATACCGCTCCCTGTTACGATACTCAGCTGATGATGGACAGCGGAAATGTAAAAGGGTGGTTAATAAATAAAGATGACGATATTTCCTTTATAATTAAAAAAATTGAAGAATTATATTCCCGATCCTTCGGCCGGTATGATGACAGCATAACTGCTGAAGGAAAACTGCCGTTCCTCTTTGCGGCAGGCGACGGAAACCATTCGCTTGCGGCCGCCAAAGGTATTTGGGAGGAATATAAAAAAATGAACAAGGGAAAAGGAACGGAATTGTCTCATCCGTGCCGTTATGCGCTTGCGGAGATTGAAAACATTTATGATCCGGCAATTCAATTTGAACCCATACACCGTCTTGTTTTTGATATTGGTTTTGATGACGCTGTTTCGCTGCTTTCGCCGCTGCCGGATTTTTCCTGCCGGCTGGCAAAAGATAATGGGGAATTGTCACAATTATGCGCCGCTTCAACCGCTGCAAATTGTTTCGGCATTATCTGCGAAGGCCGTTATGCGCTAATCCAGACATCCGCCGAAGGGATTGCCACCGCCTGTCTTCAGCCGCTGCTGGACAATTATACCGGAAAAAATTTCAGGCTAATTGACTATATCCACGACGGGGAGGAGCTGTTTCGTCTGGCCAATGAGAAAAACCGCGCAGGAATCCTGCTGCCTCCGGTTCAGAAGACAAGCCTGTTTAAAACAGTAGGGCGTCTCGGTCCCCTGCCAAGGAAAAGTTTTTCCATGGGGTATTCCTGTGAAAAGCGTTTTTACCTTGAATGCAGAAAATTGTTTTAAAGTGAATTATATTAATTTTATATATGATTATATTTTAAATCAGCTTGCTATTTTAAAATTAATCTGATAGAATTTACCGATATGACAGGAAATATGTCTGCCCAGGGAGCGAATAATCCCGAAATTATTACATGGAATAACAAGTATAATACCGGTATTAACACGATTGATTCCCAGCACAGGCAGCTTATCAGCCTGACAAATGATCTGTATCACGCGTGTATAGTAAAAAATGATGAGCTTTTTACCACTTTCAAAGACGCCATGGGTAAAATGGTAGAGTATGTTAATTTTCACTTTAATGTAGAAATCAAACTCATGAAAGCCATTAATTATCCTAACCTGGCTGAGCATAAAAAAATGCACGCTGAACTTATAGAAGACATTATTCAGGCCGCGAACGATTTTAAGGAAGGCAAGAAGTATGTCGCTAATAAATTTGTGCATACCCTTGTAGACTGGATTTGCAGCCATATTGCTTTTTATGACAAACAATACACGCTCTTTATTTTGGATCAAAAGAAGAAAGGTCTATTAACAGATCAAAAAGTTAATGAACTTTTATCGTAAGCGGTTTTTTAAACCGGTTTCAGTTAAAATTTGCATCAATGTTTGAAAATCACTCGGTATATTTTTTTTATTCATCCGCTCTGTAGAAGACCCTGACACTCTCCACTGTTGTGCGATGCCTCATTTTAAGTATCAGCGTTTGATCCTGCGAATAGTATACCCAGCCCGATGAATCATAACGTTCAAACTGACTGTCCGTTCTCCAGTCTTGCCCGTGAATCTGAATTCTTAGAAACGGCGGCAGCCCGCGGATTATCAGAAAGTGCGACATGTTCTGCGGAAAGGAAATCTCAAGATTCATATTACCGCCTGTGTTTGATACTCTTACTGATGAAGAAACAGTCCATGTCCACATGCCGTTATCTGTAAGTGACATCGCTTTTGGATAATAATTACCAGTATTAACCATATTGTATAAATTGCCGTTGCCGACGCTGTTGTTTACAAGGGAAGACAAAACCAATGAGCGGCCTATTGCCCTCCATTCGGTGTTTCTCACCAGTTCCGCCCAGTTAATTATCGCTTTTCCCAATCTCAGGTTGTATTCGGGAGTGATAACATAACCTGAATGTTCATCGTTATGGACATAAACCAAATCATTATCTGCGTCACGGTATAAATTTTCGGATACAAGCAGGATAATTTGTTCTATCAATGATTCATACAGCAGTTCAGCTGAATTTATCACAGGTATCCGCCATCTTTTTATATCGTTATAAATTTCCAGTATTCCCGGACAATGTTCAAGTGCGATTTGTTCGGGGCTTATGTTATTTATGCTTTCCAATACATTATTCGAAAGAGAAGTATTGTTGCGTATCAGAAGGTAATCAAGCACTTTCTCTTCTTTCAAAATGTCCAATGACCTTTCTCTTGTTAAACGCGTTATGAGATTTATTTTGTCCTGTTCCGCAGCGTTAAAAACACGGTAAGCGGTTGTCATGCCTCCCAGATATCCTGATGATCTGTAACCGTGCCGCGAACTGCTGATAAAGTCCCTGGGGATTGCCGCGACAGACGCGGTGTAGCTTCCGCGGCGCAGCGATTCAGCGAGAAAAGCCGCGATTTCCAGCTCATTCTGAAGAAGGGACGCGTTTTGATTCCAGCGGGCATAACTTAAATCCACCCATGCGGAAATTGCATTTTCATAATCATTATCACCGGAACGGGCGACTGTATAATTCGCGGGATTAAAAGAATCCTGTTTTTCTTCTCTCGAACCGTATGAGACAAATGCGTTTGTATTTGAAAGAATCAATCTGGCGTTTTCCAGCTCATTGCTAGATCCCGTAAAGTAATACCGTACATTGTTATATTGGATACCAAGCTGATCATTGCCCCGGATTAAAGATGAACGGTAGGGCGCGATTGGTATGGATACTTCAGAAATTTCTTCCGGAAAATCAGCGTTGATATTAAGTCCAAAGTAATTTAATGAATCCAATGAATTGAAATCAAGCGTGACTCCGCCGGGCAGGCCGAAGCGCGCGTGATTTTTGTCAGTACTCATGCTCTCGGGATTTATTGCCCATATTTTTCCGTCAGATCCTGTCAGAATCATGCTTTTCTCAAAATCTTTCACTGACATTAGATTGAATTCCAGACCGCCGTAATATAATTTTATTCCTCCGGTTATATTTTGCCACGGGGATACATTAATTATTTCTGTGTTATTTTCTTCGCTGTCCTCTTCCAGTGAAGTTACCTCTGAACCGGTATTCGTCCGGGATGACGCGTATAAAACCTGCTGCGAACCTCCGGCGATGTTTCCGGCGGCAGATTGCAAATAGCTGCCTTTTACTGTCATTCCGCCGATTGTCAGCGTAAAATTTCCGGTATTCGGAAATTGTATAATTACCAGAAGGCAAAATCCCGCAAAGTACATAAAAACAATGATTAATATGCGTGACATAAATGATTTTTTCATTACTTCCTTAAATTCCTTTATAACCGGCCGCCTGTTTAAGCTAATGATGTAACTTGCCGATTAATTAATTATTGTATAGTATATATTAACATGAAAATAGATGCCAATGGAAGCGGTATTTTCCCGCGCTTGCAGATTTTTTTATTATTGATTACCGGTCTGAATGCGGCGCTTTTTGCCCAGAATGATGGTTATACTTCAACCTGGGATTTAACAGTACCTGTACCCGGGAATATAATACCAATGCCGGGGAATGCTGAACAGGCAAGTTTTCTTGAGCTTACTTTTTACGAAGTCGCAAAGCATCTAGCCGACAGGGATTTTTCTTCGGCTCTCAAACTCTTTGAAGAGTTAAATCCGGAAGACTCTGATAAAACTGAAATACAGATTATTCAGGCTTCAATTATGAATTCCGCGGGTAAGAGCGCGGATGCAAAAAAAATCGCGAACGCGATAATAGCCAAAGAACCTGATAATACCGAAGCATTGATGGTGCTTGCCGATGTTTCCGCTTTGGAAGGCAAGGATCGGGAAAGGCGTACCACTCTTGAACGGGTTATCAGGATTGATCCCGCCCATGCAAGGGCGCTTACCGATCTTGGCAATATTAGTCTGGGAAACCAGGGTTTGCGTACTGCCGCGGGTTATTTTGACAGGGCTTTGGCCGCCGAACCCAATAACGGAGAGGCTCTGGTCGGTCGCGCATCTGTATACCGTTATAACAGTGAACCGAAAAAAGCGGAGCAGCTTTTAAACCAGGCGATTAACGAATATCCGCAATGGGCAAGACCTTTGCATGAACGCGCAAGGCTTTACAAAGGCGCGGGTTTTTTAAATGACGCGTTTTCCGATCTGAGCGAAGCCAAAAGACTTGAACCTGCTAATTACTGGGTAATCGTGGATCTCGGGCTTGTCCTTCTGGACATGAACCGCAAACCTGAAGCTCTGGAAGAATTTAACCATGCCATAAAAATTGATCCTAACACCTTTATCGCCTATGTATACAGCGCTGGTATTAAGGAAGAACACGGCGATTACGCGGGCGCTGAACAGGATTACGCAATGCTCTCACGGCTCAATCCGAAGTATTACTTCGCGTTTGAGGGATTGGGAATGCTGAGAATGAAGGATAAAAAATGGGCGGGAGCCAGAGACGCTTTTTTGGACGCCTACAGACAGGCGCCGCGCGAGTACTCTTACGCTCTGTTAGCTGCAATTAACTGGATACGCGCGACAAACAGACCGGCTGATCCAAAACAGTTTCTGGCTCAGGTATTACGGACTGTTCCGCGGGATTCAATTGAATATTCCATGATCAGGCTGTTCCATGATTTCAGCGGCGATTTTGAAGTTACAATAAAAGTGGAAAGTGAAAGAAATATTTATACGAAGGCAAGAATGCTTTTTTATCTTGCGTCCTATTATGATATCAGGGGAAACAGAAACCTGGCAAACAGATATTATCTTTTGGTCCAGGAACTTGACGCTGTCGCCACAATTGAATGGCGGCTGAACGAATGGATATTGGCTGAACGCGGTATTGGCCTAAGGACGCGGTAATGGGCGATAATACAATAACAATTTCTCACGGCGGAACAGAAATAAAATTGGTAGGAACCGCGCATGTTTCGCGCGAAAGCATTGATGAAGTTAAAAGAATTATTTGTGATGAAAAACCTGATATGGTCTGCGTGGAACTGGATCACGGCCGGTACAATTCCATAGTTCAGAATGATCAGTGGGAAAAACTTGATTTAACAAAAGTTTTTAAAGATGGAAAAGGATTCCTTTTAATCGCCAATCTCGCGCTTGCGAGTTTTCAGCGCCGCCTTGGCAATGAACTTGGGGTTAAACCCGGCGAAGAGATGAAAATCGCGATAGAGACAGCGAAGGATTTGGGTATTCCATACAGCCTGTGCGACCGTGAGGTGCAAACAACACTGCGCAGGGCATGGGGAAAGTCAGGCCTGTGGAGCAAATCCAAACTTCTCGCGTCTCTTTTAGCCAGCGCCTTTACAACAGAAAAACTTACTTCGCAGGAGATTGAGACATTGAAACAGCGCAGCGAGCTTGACGGCATGATGAGCGAACTCGCGCAGTATCTGCCGAGCGTCAAGGAAACCCTGATTGATGAAAGAGATCGCTATCTCGCGGCGAGAATCTGGGTATCAATATCCGATATCCGCGGAACTTCACCGTCTGAAAATAAAAAAATCGTCGCCGTAATCGGCGCTGGGCACATGCAGGGAATTAAAACAAATTTAGATAAACTGGAAAGCGGCGCGCAGACCTCCGATGTCAGCGAGCTGGATAAAATTCCGCCGCCTGGTTTTTTATCCAGAGCCGCAGGTTTTATTATTCCCGCAGCGATTATCGCTCTTATCGCGGTCGGATTTATCGGAAAGGGAACGGATATTGGTTTTACAATGATACTCAGGTGGGTGCTGTGGAACGGCTCTCTTGCGGCTTTAGGTTCCCTTATCGCTCTTGCTCATCCGCTTGCAATCCTTGTTTCATTTCTTGGAGCGCCCATAGCAACCTTAAACCCGCTTATTGGCGTAGGATTATTTTCCGGCCTTGTTCAGATAGCGTTCCTCAAACCCCGCGTCTCTGACGTTCAGGATCTTGCAGGAGACACCACAAGTTTAAAAGGCATTTACCGTAACAGGATAACAAAAGCGCTTTTGGTATTTTTCCTTTCCAGCCTTGGAGGCGCAATCGGCAATTTTATTTCATTCCCGGCAATCGCAGGATTACTCACCAAATAGTGCTTTAGATAAATTCTCCCCCCAACATGCAATATAACCAATAAATTCAGAAATGTATGCAAAAAAAATACTTGAGAGGTGTCAGGGTAAAAAGCACTGCCTCCGCGCGGTGCTTTTTACCCTGACAGGCCCCCAAATAAATCTTTCAGCATACATTTCTGTATTGAATTGGTTTTGTTGTAATCTTACTCGTCTGCTTCCTGTATCTTGAATTCCGCACGCGCCTTGATCACTTCGTCGGCGATGCGGCCTGAGATTGGCGCGTAATGGCTGAAGGCTACGTTAAACGAACCTGTTCCCGATGTTATGGAGCGCAGATCTATCGAGTAACGCAAGAGTTCCGCCATGGGAACTTCGGCGCGTACTTCCGCAATGCCGCCTGCGGAATCCTGCCCCAGGATTTTTCCGCGTTTGCCGGATAGATCGCTCATTACATCGCCCAGATACTTTTCCTCGATAAAGACTGTCAGGTTCATGATTGGTTCAAGCAATACTGGATTTGCCTGTTTCATCGCTTCGCGGAACGCGTTGCGCGCGGCGAGCTTGAATGACAGTTCATTTGAGTCTACCGGGTGATATTTGCCGTCAACAACTTTTACTTCTACGTCCACAACAGGATAGCTCGCCATTGTGCCGTGCGCCATTCCTTCTACAACGCCCTTTTCCACGCCGGGGATGTAGTTCTTTGGAATTGCTCCGCCGAAAATGGCGTTGATAAACTGATAGTTCTCACCGCGCGGAAGAGGAGCGATTTCGAGCAGCACCTTTCCGTACTGGCCGTGACCGCCTGTCTGTTTTTTGTGAGTGTATTCCGCGCCTGATTTCTTTGTAATTGTTTCACGGTACGCGATTTTCGGCACGCGTGTTTCAACATCTATTTTCTGGTTACTTTTAATTTTATCTAAAATAATGTTAATCTGCAGCTCTCCCATTCCCGAAATTACCGTTTCCTTCGTCTCGCCGTTGTAATGATAACGGAAGGTTTTGTCTTCTTCCGCCGCGCGAACAAGGAATTCGCCGAGTTTGTCTTCGTCTTTTTTGGCCAGCGCGTTAACCGCCACCGAATGAACCGGTTCCGGCAGCCGCAGCGGCGTATATGTAAGGCCCGTATCTATTACAGCCAGCGTGTCGTTTGTTTTTAAAGTGGCGGATTTTGTAATAATGCCGATATCGCCTGCGCAGAGTTCACGCACTTCTTCAAGCTTCTTGCCCTGACATGTAAAAAGTTTACCTATGCGTTCCTTCTTGTTCTCGGAAATATTTACCGCTTCGGAATCCGCCGTTAATTTACCGGTAATAATTTTTAACCAGGAAAGTTTCCCGGAGAATTGATCGTAATTTGTTCTGATAACAAGAGCCGACATGGGTTTTTCCTGATCGATGGAAACTGCCGTTTCCCTGTTTTCATTATCCTGCATTGCGTCTTTCGCGGCTGCCGGATTTGGAGAGGCGTCTGTAATAAAATCGAGTAACGGAATGATGCCGCAATTAATTAAAGGAGCTCCCGCGAAAGCCGGAACAAATTTATTTTCCGCCAGCGCTGTTATAAGACCGGCTTTCATTTCTTCAGGAGATAGAGATCCGCTTTCCAGGTATTTTTCCATCAGGCTGTCATCGCCTTCTGCCGCCGCTTCCATCAATACTTCGCGCGCCGACGCGGCAGCGTCCTTAAATTCATCAGGGATCGCGGTTTCTTTTTCGAGAGCGTCGCCCTGCAAAAGATAGGCCTTTTCGTGCAACACATCAATAATGCCTTTGAATGCGCCGCCATTTCCCATCGGTATGGTAATGGCTTTTGGCTCAATCCTGAATTTTTCTTTTATATCAGCCAGCGTTTTGTTAAAATCGGCCTGATCATTGTCTAGTTTGGTAATAAAAACGCCTCTTGGTTTTCCACTGCTGTCCAGGTTACGCCAAAGTTTTACAGTTTCAATCTGTACGCCGGATTTTCCGTCCACTGTTAAAAGAGTGAATTCTGCGGCGCGGAAACTTAATATAACAGCGCCTGTAAAATCTGACGATCCGGGAGTATCCAGTATATTAATTTTTATCCCGTTCCTCTCAACATGACCCATGGCGGCGTATATTGAGATTTTCCGTTCTATTTCTTCCGAACTGTAATCGCTGGTAGTTTTGCCTGATTCCAGAGTTTCAGCCCGGGGAATTATTCCTCCGGCATACAACAAATGTTCAAAAAGGGTGGTTTTCCCGGTCTGTCCATGACCGGCAATAGCGATATTTCTGATTTGTTCTGTTGAATGGCTCACAGAGCCTCCTTTAGGAATGTTATTCCGAGAATGGTTTTACGTATATATTGCCCTCAATAGCATTGGTTGTCAAGCAACAAAAATAAACACAGCAGTTCCTGCCGGGTTTTTGGTGTTTTTCCGGTAAATGATAATCAAAAAGCAATCATTATTGTTTTAATTTCAAAAGCTCTGAACTCCAGAAAGAGATCTTCACCGGCTTTGGAAAGTTCTTTTGGGTTTTCTTCGAGCATATCTGTTTCCGCGGCGTAAATTATAGGCTTGTTAAAATGCAGGATAACTGATGCCGGCCCTCCAAGACTTTCATAGAGACGGATTAAAAGTTTTTTGCCGCAGTCTTCAATGTATGGTTCAACAGCCTTGATTGTTTCCGCAATGACGCTGCCTCCCTCAATCCAGAAAAGCGAGTAATTCAACGCGTTGGTGAAAGCACCTTCAGCTTTAGCCGGAGAGTTTAACTCATAGCTGCGCCGGATTACTTCTGACTGGCCGAATGAACCTGTGAATGGGAATAATGAGTATGTGAAACGGTGCTCTCCGCGGTCTGCGTTCGGGTCGGGAGCAGCAGGGGAGCGGAGCAGGGTCAACCTTACCGTGCCTCCTTCGGCGTCATGTCCGTATTTACAGTCATTAAGCAGGGCGATGCCTCCGCCTTCTTCTTCCAGGCTGACCCATTTATGCGCGCAAAACTCAAAACGGGCTCTGTCCTGCGGAAGATTTTGATGGGTATTACGCAGAAGATGACCGTATTGAATTTCACAGCGTATTTGCGCCGTGCTGATATTTGTATCAAACTGTACTTTTAAAAGCCGCCGCCTTTCCTGCCAGTCAACCAATGTTTCAAAATCAATCCTTGCTGTAGATGTATAAAAAGCCGTATCCTGAACAAGAACCGAAGATTCACCTATCCTGTACTTCCGCCTGATCTTAAAACAGACAGGTCCTGACGCGCTGATTTCCGTTGACATTAAACGCGTTTCTTCCGTTATGTGATACTTCCAGTCGCTCTCTATATCCCATGCTTCCCAAAGAATTGGCACATCCTGAGCGCTGATAAACCCGTTTAATACGCCGCCCGGCGCTGTAAGTTCCCTGTCCCTGTTAAGATCGAAAAGACTTATGATTCTGCCTTCTTCGTCAAATTTAACTTCATAGAACGGAGTCTTCAGGCTGTTTCCGCGGAAACTGAAAAATGATGAAGATGCGTTTTTTTCGGCAGGGTACAATGTTATCCAGCCCAATGAAGGAACTGACGGACAGAACATGGCTGTTTCACTGCCGTCAGGATCTGTACAGAACTGAACAGGATATATTAAATCGTTTTCCGTTTCTTCACCTGACTCTTGAATTTTTAATGCGCTTACGCCCTGTAATAAACCCGCCGGAACATTTACAGGATCATTCCGCTCCCAGGAGAGATCGTTAAACACCCTGATACAGTATTCTGACTCTTTTTCTTTGCTGCCTGATTCAGGGGGAAAGCCGGTGAAAATTTTCATTATGCTGCGGTATAAATCCGACAAATCATTTTCGATAGTTCTGTAGGTTTCTTTCGCTTCATCATAAACCCTGCCAATGGATGAACCAGGGATTATGTCATGGAATTGATTCGTCAGAAGAGGTTTCCAGTTGCTTAAAAATCTTTCATGAGGATAGGGCGTATCATTTTCGAGCATGGCAATCGCGGAGAGGAATTCAGCGTTTCGCAGCGCGAATTCCAGCTTGCGGTTATAGCGTTTAACAGCGCTTTGTGTTGTATAGGTTCCCCTGTGAAGTTCCAGATAGAGTTCTCCCTTCCATTCAGGCCATTTTTCAGTTTCGCCGAAAATAATTTCCAGCGCTTCGGAAACTTTTTTCCATGATGCCTTTGGCGCTCCTTCCAGATTGGCAAGCCTGCGCGCCATTTCCAAATCTCCGCGCGCAGTTCCGCCTCCGCCGTCCCCTTCGCCGATTGGTTTAACCAAAGAGAATTGAATTTCCTTGTGCTGGATTTTGTACCATGATTCCTGCATGTCCGCCGGGTTTACCTGTCCGTTATAACTGTTTGTGATGTAATGTGTTTTAATGCCTGTTCCGTCAATGCCTTTCCAGATAAATGTGTCGTAGGGGAATCTGGTTGTATCGTTCCAGTTGATTTTGCTTGTAACAAAATATTTGATTCTGCATCCTGAAAGAATTTGCGGCATGGCGGCCGAATATCCGAACACATCAGGCAGCCACAGGGTATCTCCTTCATAATCAAGCATTTCCTTAACCGCTCTTTTTCCAACCAGGAATTGGCGTATCAAAGATTCTCCGCCCGGTAAATTGCAGTCAGCCTCAACCCACATGCAGCCATTGGGTTCCCATCTGCCTTTTTTATATGCGTCTTTTACCGCTTCAAAAATCTCCTGGTAATTTTTTTTAACTATTTCAAGTTGAGCGCCCTGTGACTGGACAAAAATAAATTCAGGGTATTCTTCCATGAGTTTTATCATGTTAATAAAGGTGCGCGCTGTTTTGCGTTCTGTTTCACCGATATGCCACAGCCATGCGTGATCGATATGCGCATGTCCTGTTAAAAAAACCTGCACGGCGGTAGATCCGTTTTTGGCTTCCAGAAGCGGCATGATTTTGGTCCTTGCATCTGCGGCTTCTTCCTCAAGAACCGTTCCTGAACCGGAAGAGAAGTGAATATCCATCAGTGCGTCATAAAGCCCCTTAATGATTTTTGCTTTTCGCAGTGAGTTTTCGTCCAGAGTTTTTGCCAGTTCAAAAAGGCACAGAACATCATAATACAGGGCGTAAACAGGTTCGATACGCTCTGTCAAAGCGCCGCCTAAAAAAATATTCGGATAATCATTTATATGCTTGCCAACTGTTAATATTACGGACCCTCCATGAAAAGGATGACAACCAGGATAATGGTGGCCTGCATAGGATTCCATATAGAATTCATGCTCATTTCCATCAGCGTTTACTTTTATTTTTTTATGAATTGGATTAAATGCGCCTGCGGGTTTCCCGTCAATAAAGACAAGGGAATCTGCGTTTGGAACAACCCGTAAATACAGCGGATATTTATTTTGCGCGGGAGTTTTAAAAAAGGCGCGGAACCATGAACAGCGCCATGGTTTTCCGTATTCAAACGGCGTTGTTATTTTTTCCCATTTAACACCAGTCGGCGGATTTCTGTAAGTTTCAGTTGTTTCAAAATACTCAAAATTTAATTGTGATAATTCACGGTATCTGTTTTGTTTCAGAAAAGTTATATACTGCTGTATCCGCTGCTGCGCTTTTACTATTAACATAAATTTACCTAACCTTGTTCATTTCATTTTTTAAAAATAGAATTTTCCTGACTGCTCCATTATTACAGATAATAAACCAATAGTCAAATTTTTGATTTATTCGCAAACGCTGTTTTTAAAAGGAATGAACCCGCAGGTCAATTGTTTTCTCGCCGGAGACAGATGTTACAGATTTAATTATTGGTTATTCTCATGCAGATAATGGTGAGAATTTTGGTTGCTATACAAGCGTGTACAACCATACGCCCATTGATACGGGACTGGTGCAATTCGCGGAAACGACTGACGGTATATGGCAGGTTTGGACTGTCCTGTGTTGATGCGGCAGGACAGGAATGCGTAAAGCAGCCCTATTGCTTATTTTAAAATTCTGTATTATTCTTTAAGCATGAAAAGAGTATTAATAATAATTGTTATTTTATTAATTTCCGGGATGACGGTCTTTACCCAGGATATAGATATGTCATTCTATATCGAGGAATACAACAGGACCGGTACATCTGTTTTTGATCTTCTTGATATTTTGGAAGCTGTCAGGGGTGAAAATCTTACAGGAATCGGCGATTTTTATCATAATGCCATAATGGTATTTCTGCAAAGACTCCCAAATTTCACAACTGCTCCTGAAACAGTCGCAATCCATGATGTTTCACGGCTAATCCTGCAGGGGCTTGGAGCAGAGAAGCATACCGAATCAGCTCCGTATGTCTGGACTTTAGTAGAATACTATCATGTTTCACAGCAGCAAAACGACGGATTTTTAATGCATGAAGCGCTTGTTACCATGGGGCAGATTGGAGCTGTAGAATATGCTCCCCATATAGTCACCTGTATGGATTATTTTATTGCACATGAAACTCCCGACATTCAAACCAGGAGAAAATTACAACTGGGAGTTACAGGAGCAGTCAGCGCTCTTGAAGCTCTGCATGAGCCTGTCGGCGTTAAACCTGTTTTTTTCGCTTCAATAGGATGGTTTGATACTGATATCAGGTCATTCGCCGCTGCCGCGTTCCCAAATATAATGGAAGATCCTAATGAAATTGTTATAGAAATAATACAAAATCCCTTTAATGATCCCTATGTTAAACTGGCAGCCTGGCGGGCGATGCTCCGGACAAGAGCGCCGGATTCATCAAAAGCAAAAGTCGCGGTTGTCGCCATAGAAATGAGTTATACTTACCAATCCCCTACCCGTGACGGTCAGAATACATTAAGAGAAATGCGCATGGACGCCATCTCATTTTTCCGTTCAGCCAGGGGTATTGAAGATGATTCCGTATATGCGTTCCTTGAGAGAACTTACAGGGAAGCGTTTTATACAAACAATATGGACAAAGAAGTGATGCTGCTGATTATAGGAACTCTAGCGGCGGTAGCAAGCGATCAGGCAGTGGATCTCCTTACGGGATTCCTCAGAGAACTTCACAACAGGAGGCGAAGCGGTCCTTGGGGAGTCAATGAAAGGGATCTTATGCAGTATATTATACCTTGCATAGCCATTACCGGAACCCAGTCCAGGACGGTATTGCAGCTCCTGTCTACAATTCAGAGTTCTTCGATGTATACAGGAGCGGAACAAAACTGGGCCAGAAACGCGTTAAGAGCGCTGGCCAGATAATCATTAGTTGTACCTTGTGAGATACAGAGCACTGGTTATCTCACAAGGCTTGAATATTTAACCTGTCTGTATCATTGGTTCAGGCTGTCTGCAGCTGCTTTTTACATTGTAATAAGTTCCTGAAGCCGAAGCGTCATGGAAACCATGCATTACTTCCAGTACATGATATGCCAATTCACCCGATGCCCTGTGACTTCTGCCTGTTGAAATAGCGTCCGCCATGTCGGCAAGCCCAAGGCCGCGGCTGTTCTCAGAATAATTACTTAGTAAAGGCGCTTCAGTCCACTTTTCTTCCCTGAAACGCGAGATAAATACCTTTCCGCCAAAAGTATTTGGATCTGGCACACGAAGCGATCCTTCGCTGCCGTAAATTTCTATACAGGGAAGAGTATGTGAATAAACATCGAAACTGGTTATGATTGTTCCTGCCGCTCCTGATGCAAAATCCATTACTCCCGCTATATGAGTCGGAACATCTACATCTATTACTTTTCCGTTTAGCGGCTCGCTTGTTATAGTCCGCTTGTCAAAACTTTTCTTAGCGGAACCTGAAACTCTTGTAATGGGTCCCATAAGGGTGATAAGCGCTGTGAGATAGTACGGTCCCATATCGAACATTGGACCGCCTCCATTTTTATAGTAGAACTCCGGACCCGGGTGCCAGCTTTCATGGCCGTGGTTCACCATGAAAGCTACAGCCGCTACCGGTTTTCCTATCTGTCCTTCGTCTATTATTTTTCTGCATGTTTGGATACCTGCGCCGAGGAATGTATCAGGAGCATTGCCTACAAGCAGTTTATTTTTCTCCGCGATTTTAAGCACTTCCAGAGCTTCTTCCCGTGTTGCGCATAACGGTTTCTCGCCATAAATGTGTTTCCCCGCGTTTACCGTTTCCAGAGCGACTTTGTAATGGGAATTAGGCTCTGTAATATTTAATATAATGTCTGTCTGCGGACTGTTAATCAGGTCGCTTGTATTTTTAATGTAATGGACATTATATTTGGCGCTTGCTTTTTCCGCCCTGTCTGGTTTTAAATCTGTAAGGGCTGTTACCTCTACCTGTTTATTGAACATCACAGTCAGGTTAGTTAAATAAATATCACTGATATTTCCACATCCAACAACTCCAATACGCTTAAGCATTCTGCGCTCCTTAATACATGCTTACTGCAGTCTTCCAGTCATCAGCTTTAAGGCCTTTTTCAACGGCTATAGCCTTGCTTTCGGCTGCCCACAGAAGCCCGCGCTTCATTAATTCCCAGGCTTCCGGGATATTGAACACATCATCATGATGGCCCAGAGCATTGTAAAATACGCGTCCATGTCCCCATTTTCGTGTCCATACCTGGGGAACATCAACTTCTCCGTTAGCTGAATGATACCACCGCACCACAGGGAACCTGGTAGTTGCAAGCACTTCATTGACTGGATCCACATGAAGGTAATACTGTTCCGATGCAACTTCAAAATCTTTTATGCCTTCTGTGATAGGATTTGATTTGCTTTTGATATTCACCCTATATTTTATGCCATCGCCTCCGGGATGAGAAACCCAATTAGCGCCTGTTAAAAACTGATATTCCACGCTTTTACGGAAAGCATCGCACATTCCGCCGTGATTACCGGCAACTCCCATTCCGCTTCCGACAGCTTCCAGGAGAGGTTCAAAAAAACCATAACCCAGTTCTTCATTACATGATGTCCAGAGGGGGATAAATAAATCCAGATCTTTAAGCCGCTCTGCATCTTTTGTAACATGCAGATTTTCTTCGATAACTACCTCAAAATTTTCTGATTCCAGAAATTTCGCAAACCGCACAGAAACCTGTTTTGGTTCGTGCCCGTCCCAGCCTCCGCATAAAATTAATGCCTTGCGCACAGGAATACCCCCTTATTGGATTTGTCCGGCAACTCTTACAGGTTGTCTCACAAGTTCCGCATTTTCTTAACCTAAAAGCTGCGAAAATGCTGATGTTTATATTATCCCAATTCCGCCTTGTTATCAAGGCGATATTATATATTTGCTTTTTGCACAAAAATACACTTGCTTTTTGCCAACTTTTTGACTTGCTTTTTGCACATTTTTCTATTTGCTTTTTGCACAATTTTTCATTTGCTTTTTGCATGGTTTTTTACTATAATAATGACAGAGCGGATTTATGAAAGTTGGAAAAGAAGGGTACATAACAAGGCTTGTTGACAGGAAACTGTCTCAATACCTGAAAATATTCGGAGCTGTTTCAGTGGAAGGGCCCAAATGGTGCGGTAAAACATGGACATCCCTAAATCACGCGAACAGTGTGTCCTATATTATGGATCCGGCGGGCAATTACAGTAACAGAGCCAGAGCGGAATTAAACCCTTCTCTTGTATTGGACGGAAAGACGCCCCGCGTTATTGACGAGTGGCAGGAAGCGCCAGGTATATGGGATGCTGTCAGATTTGATATTGATAGTATGCCAGGTTTTGGAAAATATATTCTAACCGGTTCTGTTACACCGCCGCGTGAGTCCTATAAGCACAGCGGAACAGGAAGAATCGCCATTATCCGCATGCGCCCCATGACACTTTATGAATCAGGGGATTCAAATGGAACAGTTTCCCTGGCAAATCTTTTCAGCGAAAAGAAAATAAAACCATTTACCGCCGATATTTCTCTTCCCCGCCTTATTGATATTACAATTCGCGGCGGATGGCCTCAAACACTGTATCTGCCTGTAGAACATGCCGCTATTATTTCGGCGGAGTATATAAATGCGCTTCTGAAAAATGATTTGTTCAACAACAGTTTTTCAAAACGTAATCCGGCAAAACTGCAAATACTACTGCGCTCCCTTGCAAGAAATAACGCAACAACGGTAAATGAAACCACAATTGCGGCGGATATAGACGGAGAGAACAGGAAAGGGCAGAGCAGCGGAGATATTTCATTGTCGCGTAACAGTGTTTCACAGTATATGGCGGATCTTAAAAGAATTTTTGTTATCGAGGAAATACCGGGATGGGATCCCGGAATTCGTTCCAAAACAAGAATACGGATGTCGCCTAAAATTGTGTTTGCGGATCCTTCTCTGGCTGTCGCGGTTATGGGAATCGGCCGGCGCAGGCTGCTTGAAGATTTAAACACTTTTGGTTTTATGTTTGAAAATCTGTGTCTTCGCGATTTGAGTGCATATACTGAGTTCTACGGCGGCTCCCTTTATCATTACCGCGATAACAGCAACCTGGAAGTTGATGCGATTATTGAGATTAAAGACGGCTGGGGCGCTTTTGAAATTAAGTTAGGTGAGAATCAAATTGAAGCCGCCGCCCAAACGCTGTTAAGACTGAAAAATAAACTTGTGTCCGCCGGAGCAAGAGAACCGTCATGTCTTGGAGTTATTACAGGAGGCGGTCTTGGAAGAAAGCGAAAAGACGGGATATATGTTATTCCGGTAAATGCGCTGAAAGCGTAATATTCTCCGGATATTACTCGCCTATTATTTTTACCAAAATCCGTTTCTTCCGCTGTCCGTCGAATTCACCGTAAAAAATTTGTTCCCATGGACCAAAGTGAAGTTTCCCGCCGGTTACGGCAACAACAACTTCGCGCCCCATTATGCTCCTTTTTAAATGCGCGTCCGCGTTAATCTCGCCCGTATTGTGCCTGTACGATGAAACAGGCTCATGTGGAGCAAGTTTCTCCAGCCAAGCTCCGAAATCATGATGAAGGCCCGGTTCATCATCATTGATAAAAACACTGGCGGTTATGTGCATAGCGTTAACAAGGCACAATCCTTCCTGAATGCCGGATTCACTCAATATTGATTCGATTTCGCCTGTTATATTGATAAATTCCATTTGGTTTTTTGTATTTATCCACAGTTCTTTAGTAATTGATTTCATTCCTTATTATGCCTGACCCGCTGCATATTGTACAAGAGAGTTTTTAAAAGACAGTCTGAAAACATGTCCTCTGTATTGACGCTCTTCACCTCAGCAATTACAATATCTTATGTTATAAAGGAGAGATGCGAGAGCGGTTGAATCGGGCGGTCTCGAAAACCGTTGAGCCCGCAAGGGTTCCGAGGGTTCGAATCCCTCTCTCTCCGGTAAAATAATCCAGTACTAATAAAAATCATGTAATAATAATTAATATATAGCTATTATATTTTAGGGATTTGATCCAGGTCATTTTTATATCACCCCTTGAATGATTTATTTATACATAGTAACGTATTCTGTATCTGGAGAGATGACCGAGCGGCCGAAGGTGTACGATTGGAAGTCGTATGTACCCGGAAGGGTACCGAGGGTTCAAATCCCTCTCTCTCCGATCAATTATATTATTTAAGGATTTCAATCATAAGGAGTTATCCATGGAAGAACAGGTAAAAGCCGCATTGGAAAATGTACGGTCTTCTTTACAGGCAGACGGCGGAGATGTTGAATTTGTCTCCATGGACGATGAAGGGACTGTTTCGGTGAAATTAACCGGAGCCTGCGGTCATTGCCCAATGTCACAGATGACCCTTAAAATGGGAATCGAAAACTATCTCAAAAAGGAAATTCCTCAGATTAAAGCCGTTATTGGTGTGTAATCAAAATAGTACTGGCTCACTCCAAGATAACTTGCTTCCAGGAAGCTTGCTTCAAGGCAACTTGTTGCCAGGAAGCTTGCTTCAAGGCAACTTGTTGCCAGTATGCCGGCGTGATATGGATGAGCGCGGCTGGGATGAATGTGATTTTATCTTTGTTTCAGGTGACGCTTATGTTGACCATCCTTCCTTTGCGGCGGCGCTATTATGCCGCGTGCTGGAGTCTTCTGGTTTTCGTGTTGGTATAATTCCTCAGCCTGTTTGGAAAGATCCGATGTCTTTTTCTGTTCTGGGAAAGCCGCGTCTTGGTTTTTTGGTGGGCGCGGGTAACATGGATTCGATGGTTGCTCATTATACTGCCGCCAAACGCCTGCGCTCGGATGACGCTTATTCTCCCGGAGGGAAAAGCGGCTGCCGCCCAAACTGTGCGACTCTTGTTTATGTAGAAGGAATCAGACGCGCGTATAAGGATACAGCTGTTATTATAGGCGGGATAGAGGCAAGCCTGCGCCGGTTTGCGCATTACGATTATTGGTCGGATACGGTTCGCAGGTCTATACTGCTTGATTCAAAAGCTGACATTCTGATTTATGGGATGGGAGAAAAGCCTTTACTGCAGGTTGCGCGGCGTCTTGCATCAGGCGAAGAAATCGCCGGTATTCGTGATGAGCGGGGAACATGCGTCCGTGTTCACGGAAAAAACGCTTTATATCAGTGGAAAGATTTAAATTTTCTGCCGGGTTATGAGACAGTTAAAAATAAAGATGACTCTTCGCTGCGCGCGTATTCAGAACATTTTATGATGCAGAAAAAAAATTCAGACCCATTAAGCGCGAAACCGTTAGCTGAAGAAAATGACGGGGATCGCTGGGTTGTTCAAAATCCTCCGTCTTTGCCTTTAACCGCCGAAGAAATGGATCGCCTGTATGAACTTCCCTTTACGCGCAAAGCGCACCCTATGTATGAAAAAACGGGAGGCATTCCCGCTTTAAAGGAAGTTTCTTTTTCGCTCGTTTCCAGCCGCGGATGTTTCGGCGGCTGTTCCTTCTGCGCTATCACTAATCACCAGGGACGCGCTGTCACAGGCCGCAGCAGGGAAAGTTTGTTACGCGAAACACGCAGGATTTTGTCACAGCAAAACAACAACAGGGTTTTAAAAACCGGAATGGAAGAAAAATTCAAAGGTTACATTCATGATGTTGGAGGACCTACGGCAAATTTTTTCCGCCCCGCATGTGATAAACAAAAGAGAGGCGGGTTTTGTACGGATCGGGAATGTCTGTATCCTTCTCCCTGTCCGAAACTGAAAGCGGATCACAGACCATATCTTGAAGCGCTTCGCGCGTTACGTGAAATACCAGGTATTAAAAAAGTTTTTATCCGCTCCGGCGTCCGCTTTGATTTTATTCAATATGATAAAAAGCATGGAAGTGAGTTTCTGGAGACACTGTGCCGTCATCATGTAAGCGGCCAGTTAAAGACAGCTCCGGAGCATGTTTCAGCTAACGTACTTGATGCGATGGGAAAAAGCGGTTCATGCTGTTATGAGCGTTTCAGGAAAGATTTCACAGCCGTTAACAGGAAGTTAAACTTAAAACAATATCTGCTGCCGTATTTTATTTCATCTCATCCTGGCGCTGGTATAAAAGAAGCGGAAGAACTTGCGAGGTATCTTAAAAAGACTGGTTTTACGCCGGAACAGACCCAGGAATTTTATCCTACGCCTGGAACCTTATCTACCGTAATGTTCTACACTGGCATTGATCCCCGCACAATGAAGCCTATATATGCCGCGAGGGGCGGAAGGGAACGGCGCATACAGCGTGAGTTGTTAAAAAATAAAAGTAATCATTTATCTGATGATGGCTGCTGTTCATAATTATTTCTGAAAAACTCCCGCCAGATGCAGTCAATACCGGATAAGCTATCCTGTCTGTTCAACTGGTTTTTAAGGTAATTCCCCCATTTCAGGTTATCGCAAAAATAGCCAAAGAAACGCATGGATCTGGAAACATGGAACTCAGGCGGCAGGTAGTGCGATAAAAGTTCAAGGAAGCGTAAACCAATTTCTTCGATTTTCGTTTCTGAAATTCCATGTTTCTCTGTAGTTGAATTTTCATTAAAATGAGCGCTGGTTAATTTTTTATCTTTCTTCGCTTCCGCGAAAATCCAGGGCTGTCTTACGGCTCCTCTGCCGACCATGACCGCGTCACATGGACCGAAAGCCCGGCGCACAAGCTCCTGGGCCGATGAAATATCGCCGTTTCCAACTACGGGTATTTTTAACTCTGCCTTTAATCTGCCGACATAGTCCCATCTGGCAAGCCGCTTGAATTTTTCATTGATTAATCGGGGGTGTAAAGTAATTAGTTCTGTACCTTCGTCTTCCAGACGGCGGCAAAATTTTAATAAATATTCAAAGTCTTCCTTATAACCAATTCGCAATTTTACGCTTAACCGGCGCTTTATTACCGGTCTGACACGGGAAATTAGCTCTCCTGCGCGATCAATTGAGGCCATCCAGGCGGCTCCGGCTCCTGTTTTTCGGATTAATGGAGCGCTGCAGCCCATATTTATGTCGATTCCGGCGCATTCAAGCCGATCCAGGATTGCTGCAGCCCGGGAAATTTGTTCTGAATCGGAGCCAACAAGCTGAAAAACATGTTTTTCCGGTATTGGACCATTATCAATATACCATTTTTCGAATGGTCCGCCTGCTAATAGAGCTCCTGCGCTGATCATTTCTGAAAAATAACAATCGCATCCCCCAAAATCTTCAATTAATTCCCTGAAAGCTCTGTGACTTATTTCCGCCATAGGTGATAATAAAAAATACATATTTTTAGGTTTTCCTCCAAAAAAGTTGAAAATAAATTTTTTACCAGAAATCTATAAAATATATTATAATTATAGAAATATGAAATAAGCTTTATTATATTTTTTACCGTTGTGTTGACTTATTTTTAATTATAGCATATAGTTTATTAAGAGGAGCGTACCGGATGATAGCAAAGAATGATATGCCCAATATCAACGAAAAAGCCGCTGAGGGAATAAAACCTGAAGGTGTACCATATCGGGTTTTAGTCGTTGATGACTCGATGTTTATTGCAAAGCAGCTTGGTCAAATTTTTACTTCTGAAGGGTTTGAGGTAGCGGACAGTGCCGTTGACGGAGCACAAGGCGTAGAAAAATACAAGGCCTTGCATCCAAACATTGATCTGGTTACCCTGGATATTACCATGCCGGTAATGGATGGTGTTTCTGCGTTAGAGAAGATCCTGGAATTTGATAAACAAGCCAATGTAATTATGGTCAGCGCCCTGGGTAAAGAAGATGTTGTAAAAAAATGTCTTTTAATGGGAGCCAAAAGCTACATTGTAAAACCACTGGACAGAAAAAAGGTTCTGGAAAGGGTTGTTTCTGTTCTTAAGCGGTAATTTCTTAACAGTACTTTCTTAAGGGTAACGATTTTAGACTGATTATTAATTCTCTTGAGGCGTGTGATGGTGGTATCTTCACACGTCTTGTTTTATTTTTTGTCCAAGTTTTTTCGTATATTGCTAATTCCAGCCTTTTTGTCGATAATTGAATTGTGAGTAAGTATAATAGCCCGGTTTGTCTGTTTAACGGGACAGTTCTTACCGGTTTTTCCGTTATGGAACATTGCGCTGTATTGGTTGAAGACGGGCTTATTTCCGATGTATTTTCTCGTAAACGTTTTGAACAGCGGCGTTTTGATTCAGATGTCCGTTTTATAGATGTAGACGGAGCGTGCATTGCACCGGGATTTGTTGATACACATATTCACGGTATTGGCGGTTACGGCACAGATGACGCCGGTATCAGAGCGCCTGAGGGTACTGATGCTGTTCTTGCCATGTCTAAACTGCTTATAGAACACGGAGTTACGGCGTTTAATCCCACTCTCTATCCAAGCAAACCCGCGCATATGCTTCAGGCAGTCAGAGAAATAGTATTCGCCATGGGCAGGGAAGAAGGCGCCCGTATAATGGGGCTTCATCTGGAAGGTCCTTTTATTTCCCTGAACAGGCTTGGCGTTCAGAAACCTGAAACGGTGCTGCCTGTCGATCTTCACTTTATGGAACAGCTCTGGGACGCCGCTTCGGGACGCATCGTAAACATGACTGTCGCTCCCGAGTTAAAAAACATGAGAGAACTTGCGCTTTTCTGTATCAAAAAAGGGATTGTACTGCAGGCAGGCCATACCGACGCTGAATATGATAATATGGTAGAAGGAATGCAGATAGGCATATTGCATTCAACTCATTTTTTCAACGCGATGAAAAGGCTTGATCACAGGAATCCCAACGCCGTGGGCGCGATACTCATTCACCCTGAAATGTCATGTGAAATTATTGCCGACGAATATCATGTTCATCCTGATCTGTTTAAACTGCTTTTACGGAACAAATCCATTGATAAGATTTTACTTGTCAGTGACGGGTTGAAGCCTACTGAACAGAAAGAAGGCCCGTTTTATGCGAACGGCGATGAAGTATATTTTCGCAACGGAGTTTTTTTCCGGAAATCTGATGATGTTATCGCAGGTTCAGGGCTTACGATGATTCGCGGAGTTAAAAATCTTGTTTCAGGAGGATTCAGCCTGGAAGACGCCGTAAAGACCGCGTCATTTAATCCGGCACAGGTTATGCGATATAGTAATCAGGGAGCAATCATACCGGGACGCTTCGCAGACCTTACGGTGTTTGACAGCAGCTATAAAGTCCGTCTGACAATGGTTGGCGGTAAAATTGTCAAGAATCCTAATTAGATGATTTAAGGGCGTCTTTTAATGCTTTAGTTTTTAAAGATGAACCGATTAATAATATGTTATGGAGATAAATTATGCGTTTAATTATTCATGAAAATTATGGGAAGGCATGCCGATGGGCGGCCTCTTACATCGCAGGCAGAATCAATTCCTACGCGCAGAATAAACCTTTTGTCCTTGGACTTCCAACAGGTTCAAGCCCGCTTGGGATTTATAAGGAATTTATAGGAATGTGCAAAGAGGGGAAACTCTCTTTTAAAAATGTGCGCACGTTTAACATGGATGAATATTCTGGGCTTGGCGCAAGCCATCCGCAGAGTTACCGTTATTTTATGATGGAAAATCTATTTAATCATATTGATATTGATCTCAAACATATTCACATTCTGGACGGCATGGCAAAGGAACCTGAAAGGGAATGTAAACTATACGAAGAGGCAATCGCTGCCGAAGGCGGAATTGAACTTTTCCTGGGAGGTATGGGAAGCGACGGGCATATTGCGTTTAACGAACCCGGCTCCTCTCTGGTGTCGCGCACCAGGATAAAAACTCTTACGGAGGAAACCAAAGCAGCTAACGCCAGGTTCTTTGACGGAGACATTTCCAGGGTGCCGCTTACCGCTTTAACTGTCGGTGTTGGAACGGTGATGGACGCGCGGGAAGTTCTGATCATTGTAAGCGGGCGAAATAAAGCGCGCGCCCTTAAGGCCGTAGTGGAAGAAGGCGTGAACCATTTATGGACGCTCTCCTGTCTGCAGATGCACCAGAGGGCGATTATTGTCTGTGATGAGGACGCATCAGATGAATTAAAAGCAGGCACTGTCCGTTACTTTAAAGACATTGAAAGACAGGCAATCCGCAGTTAGCCGCAATGCTGAATACCGGGTTCGCGCATGTTTACAGCAGAATCCTTAATGGTTTATGGAGATGAAATGCAATCAGGCTGGTTCAAAAAAAATCTCATTCTTTATTCTTTAATATTTATTATTAGTTCTTCACTGAGCGCGCAGGCAGATCCTCTTGTATCATTTTCAGATCCTTCACGCCTTTGGGGGAATGGCATTGAGCGGGTTATTGAAGAAGCTTTCAGGCAGTGTTTCAGAACTAGAATAATTGACGGCAAGATATTGAATATCAGGCTTCCGTTTGCACAAAATAATGAACGGGATGTGCTCATTGAATCGGGCTGGGAAATTCTTGGCAGCGGCAAGGGAAGTCCTGATTTTCTCTGGCCTTTTATAGAAGAAATACTCGATTCCAGACAATTTAATGATTATATCAGAGCTCTTTCATCGGGGCGTGAGATGGTTGTAATTTTTGATATTCCGGATAGGAAGTGGAGTATTTCAGTCGATCTTTTTGATATTGCGCGGATGAAAGCTGGCTCTTACAGGGGCCTTCCCCACCGTCCCTATGTTCTTGTGTCGGGAAGAGGCGCTCTGGAAAGCGATGTTTACAATTATATTTATTGTATCGGTCTTGCCGGAATAGATTGCTCCGGTTTTGTCTGGTATGTCCTTGATTATATCGGGAAACGCGGCGGAGTGGATCTTGGCGTTGTTCTAAGCCGTACCTTGGGAGTTCCGCGCGGCGCCAATCCGGCTCTGTACGCAGGCACTAATTTTTTCTATTCAGGCAGTTCCCATATACTTTCTGTTAAAGACGATATACGCAATCTTCGTCCCGCGGATATTATTCTTTTCAGGGATCCCGGCGGCGGCATGTCGCATTCGGCCATTATCCAGTCGGTTGATTTTATAAACGGAACAATACGTTATCTGCAATGCACGGACGAAGCGCCGCTTTTGCAGCGCGGGGTTCATGAATCCTATATTCACTTTGATCCTCTAAATCCGGATATCTCATTAAGCGATCCTTCGCTTCACTGGACGCAAAAACGTTTCGCGCCCTTTCCCGGCGAATACGACAGTCCGTTTTCAGAAGACGGCGAACGCTACAGGGCTTACAATGAACACGGCGGCGGCCGCGTAGTGCGCATGAGGGATTTAATTCCTGCAATTGAACGAATTAACCGGCAATAATTGAAAAGTATCCCTGTCATGTTAAAAACAACAAGGAGTATAAAAAATGTTTTTTAAAAAAAATGATAAAACCGCCGACATGTTCTGGCAGGAGTTTGAAGAACAGACTGGTGAAAAAGTATTATCGCGCGGTCTTGGGAAATATATTTCAGGCTGGGATGAATTTGATGCAAATAAATGGAATGATATCTGGGGTCTTTTAATTACAACATCAGGCGGATTTCATTTTCATCATTTTCCGCAGGTCTCATGGATGACAGCCCTTACAAGTTTCAGCTCTGTAAAACAGCCGAAAGAAAAAAAAATTTTTATTCCAAAAGACAAAATTATATCGGCGCAGCTCAATAAAGAAACAAAATGGTGGAAAAGGATTTTCAGCAATTCTGCGCCCCATTTTGTTATACGATATAACGATACAGGTTCGCAGGAAAAACGCGTTGTATTTGAAGCTGAATATAAAATAGGTTAACAGGCCTGTGAGATAACCAAAGGCTGGTTGTCTCACAAGCCAGTTTTACTCTTTCCGCACTATACGGGCGCCCAGAGACGCAAGCCTGTCTGTAAGTTTTTCATATCCGCGCTCAATCTGGTAAACATTGCGTATAACGCTGTCGCCTTCGGCGCACAGGGCGGCGATAAGCATTGCCATGCCCGCGCGAACATCCGGGCTTATCAGTTCTGAGCCGTGCAGTTTTGCAGGACCGGAAATCACGGCGCGGTGAGGATCGCATAACACAATTCTTGCGCCCATTCCAATTAATTTGTCCACAAAAAACATGCGCGATTCGTACATTTTTTCATGAATTAAAACTGTTCCTTTTATCTGGGTTGCAATAACAATTACTATGCTGATGAGATCAGGCGGGAAACCGGGCCAGGGCGCGTCGTCAATTTTTGGAATCATTCCGCCAAGGTCATGGTTTACTTCCATTGGAAGATTTTTCGGCACATGAATAACGTTTCCTTCATGAGCCCAGACAATACCCAGTTTGCCGAACGCGATCTTTGCGGGGCGCATGTCTTCTTTACGCGCTCCTTCTATATGAAGATCACCGCCTGTAACCGCAGCAAGACCGATAAAAGAGCCGACTTCCATAAAATCAGGGCCTATTTCAAATTCGCAGCCTGATAGTTTTTTTACTCCTGTAATGGTTAATATGTTGGATCCAATCCCTTCAATCTGCGCGCCCATTTGAACCAGCATCCTGCAGAGATCCTGCACATGAGGCTCTCCCGCGGCATTGGTTAGAATTGTTTTACCTTTGGCAAGAACAGATGCCATTATCGCGTTTTCTGTCGCGGTGACAGAGGCTTCGTCAAGAAAAATATCAGCGCCCTTAAGAGACTTTGAGGAAAATGTAAATGTATCCCGCATTTTAACTTTTGATCCAAGTTCGGTTAACACCAGCAGGTGAGTGTCAAGCCTTCTCCTTCCTATGACATCTCCCCCTGGAGGAGGGAGAACTGCCTTTCCTGTCCGCGCAAGAAGCGGGCCTGCGAAAAGAATTGAAGCTCTGATTCTTTTCGCCTGTTCATTCGGAATTTCTGACGATTTAATATCTTTCATTTTAAGCCTGTAGACATTAGACATCAGGAATTCAACTTCTCCTCCAAGCGCTGTAAACACTTCAAACATTACCCGTACATCTTCAATTTCGGGAATGTTACGCAGAGTAACCGGTTCATCAGTTAATAGAGCCGCCGCAATACAGGGCAGCGCCGCGTTTTTATTTCCGCTGACCTTAATCGTTCCGTTAATGGGAACTCCGCCTCGGATCAGATATTCGCTCATGTATTGAATGTAACTATAAAACTGTTATACTGTCAATTAAGCGCGCCATATTTTGGCGGCATGAAAAAAATCATCTGATTTCCGCCGACCCAGGGGAGGCACAGGAGTACAATTATGCCGGACATCAGCCGGAGGCAGCGGAGCTGCGCGAAGGTTCCTCTTCTGAAGTTAACATCGCGTTTCGGGCCATGGTCTTTTTACAGACAGGCTCTGACAATCGCTCTGCCTGTTATGCTCCAGCAGTTAATAATGAGTATGGTATCTCTGGTTGATAACTTTATGGTCGCAGGTTTGGGTGATGTAAGCATGGCGGCTGTAAACGTTACCAATCATCTGGTTTTTATTTTCTTTGTGATCATCAATACTATATGCCAGGCCGGAGGCATTTACATAGCGCAGTTTAACGGCGCGGGCGACGCTGACGGAATGAAAAACGCGTACAGTTTTAAATTGATTTTTTCGCTCAGCGTATCAATACTTTATTTTTCTGTTTGCAGAAGCATGCCGCATCTTCTGATTGGCATGATGACGATGAACAACGCCGCGCAGGAAGAAATTGTCGCCGCAGGCTGCGTATACCTCAATCTTGTTTCATGGGCTTTCTTTCCCATGGCTGTATCAATGTCTATCGCGACAAGTTTCCGCGAGATCGCGAAGCCAAAAATACCGCTGATAATTTCTGGCGCAGCCGCCATTATAAACACATTCGGGAACTGGGTTTTTATTTACGGCAATCTGGGAGCGCCGCGTCTTGAAATAACAGGCGCGGGCCTTACTACAATCATTTCACGCACATTTGAAGCGATAATGTTTATTATATACGCGGCGTATGTAAAAGCGCCGTTCTTCGCGAACATCAGGAAGTTATTCGCCATCAGGAAAAAACTGATACTTGAAATACTTTCCAAATCCGGAATGATTTTCGCATCTGAATTATCATGGGTCGCTTCCGAGACATTGATGATTGCCATGTACAACCGCCGCGGCGGAGCGGAAGTGGTGGCCGGCATGGCAGCGGGCTGGACTATCGCCAATATTTTCTTTCTGCTCTTTAACGGACTGTGGATCGCATCCGCCATTTTGGTAGGCGGCGCGCTGGGCGCGGGTAAACTTGATGAAGCGCGCAAACGCGCAGGATGGATCAAATGGGGAGGGGCCGCGGCAGGCATTATAATAGCGGCGCCTGGAGCATTGTTAACATCTTTCCTTGTACCGCTTGTGTTTTTCAATCTCAGCGCGGGTGCGAGGGCAAACTGTCTGGGTCTTGTATATGTAATTTTGGCGTATATGCCGCTATGGGCGTATTTAAATGTTCAGTTCGCCATTTCCCGCGCCGGAGGCGACACCGCGATGGGAATGTACACAGATGTTTCGGTTAACGTTCTTCTGTTCGCTCCGGGCGCTGTCATTCTTTCCCTTTTTACAACTATCGCGCCCGTGCCGATGTTCGCTTTATTAAAACTTACGGATTTTGTTAAAGTGTTTATCGCGCGCTATCTTTTGAGAAAGGAGAAGTGGGTTAAAAATTTAACGGTAACGTAAATTATGTTATGTGTCATCTTCTTTTCAGGACAACAGTCCGCGCGTCAGAAACCTGCCATGTGATAAAAACAGGTTCGCTTCCGACCCGTATATCAGCATTGGCCTGTATATCCGCTTTTGCGCCTGTATTTATATTATGCATGGCATGGACTGTTCCCGGCAGACTGGTCCTGATTTTTACCGGCGCAGGATTATCGTTCCAGAGCACCAGCGCGCTGGTTTCTTCTCCGTAAAAATAATACGCGTTAAGCGAAGAAGGCAAATTTTCACGGCGGAGATCCTGCGCGTTTAAAAATGTTCCCGAAATATAAGTTGCGCATAACCTGAACGCTTCTGAGCCTTTTGACTGATAATCCTCTGCGCTCCTCACCAGTCCGAAGAAATTTTCTGAATTTGAAGGATTACGGTTAACTGAATCGAAGAGCTGATACCAAAGAATAACCCGGGTATCCCTTATTGCAAGAAGGGTAAAAGTTTTTATTACATAATGGCTGAATTTTTTTTCACTAACTTTTGTGGGATACAGGCCGCCTGTGGGATACCCAACCTCAGTTATCCAGATTTTGTTATCAAACCCCCAGGGCTTAACCATCTTCTGAAAATTATCATATAAACGGGCTGTCCTTGCGGGATTTAATTCATAAGGATGAAACGCCACGCCGTCCATCCTGTTCATGGAAGCGGATTTGAACAATCCGTTTATAAATTTTTTTGGCAAACCGAAAACCCCGCGGTTAACAGCGCCGCCCAGCAGGATTACTTCGCTGTCAGTTTCGCGGACAGTATCCGCAGCAAGCTTTGTAAGTTCGTAAAATTCCGCGTCAGTGCCTTTCCAAAAGCGCGGTGTATTGGGTTCGTTCCAGATGCACCACGCGTCAACCCTGCCGCGGAAATGCGTTACAGTCTTTCGCACATATTCCAGAAAAAGCGGAATTTCATGGGAAGGAATGTAACGCGAAACGGTCTGATTTCTCTGAACATTCCCGTTATCATAGGCAAGAACGCCAAGCGTTTTGATTCCCGCTCTGTCTGCCATGTCAACTATTTCATCATAATACCGGAAATCCCATTTCCCTGGTTCGCTTTCAATTCTGCTCCAGTTAAAAGTGTGAAGCGTCCAGTTCATGCCAAGAGATTTCATAAGCCTGAATTCTTCCGGTGTGCGGGATCCTCCCGCGTGCACAATTCCTGAATAATCCTCCGGAATACGCCTCTGCGGCGGAGAAACTGAAGCGCAGGATAAGAAAACAAGCGTTAAAAGAAATATCACCGGTACTGATAATTCGTTTGTTTTAATTAAAATTTTTTTATCCATAATCTTATTTTAACATTTATTTAAAACAGTAACTATCGCGTCTTGCATATACGCCGGCAGTATGTAACAATTACCAATGGAACCTCAGCCTTAAGGTTCCCCCAGGAGGAGCCGTGAAAAGATTATATAAATTTTTAATACTCCTGCTTTCAGCAGGTTTATATATAAGCTGTGACAACTTAAAAAGCAATGAAATATTGCAGGAACCTGTTTCCGCGGAATTGTTCACGGGAGACCGCACTACAGGTTCGGAAAATTCGATGAGGCTTCTTGCGAATAATGCGGCGATTGAAGCTGCTTTTACTCTTGATTACAGGCCGCAAAAAGCTGAAGCGGAAGACGCGGCTGTTGTTTTAAGCGCCGCAGCGCTTTCAGGCGCAGCCGCCGGAAGCTCGGGGCAGGGAATTGTTACAGGAGGCGGTTTACGCAGACTTTCCGAATATAAAACTGTTTATTTTGATCCTGCGGCTGAAAGAAGCAGAATAGCGGCAATTATGGCGGCTCAGGAAGCGGGCCGTGAAGGATTATTACAAAACCCCTCATCAGAATCCCTTACTGTTGTGGATTGGGGGCCGCGCGGTGATTATTCATCGGCGATACAGAGACCTTCCATTTATGTGATCTTCTCCCAGCCGATGATTCCTCTATCAAGCCTGGGAACGCCGAGCGCGGATTCTCCTGTAATGAGCATCAGTCCGCCGATAAAGGGGACATTCCGCTGGTACGGGACTGGTTTCCTGAGTTTTGAGGGCGACGAACCATGCAGAAGCCAGCAGGTTTATACAATTACGGTTGCAGCTAACGCAACGTCGGTGTACGGCGAAGAAATTTCCGGGGAAAGGGTTTTTACCTTTAACACCGAAACGCTGAAAATCATTAACTTAACTCCGGGCGAAGAATTCAGAAAACTTACCGGTTTTTATTTTAATAACAGCAATGTCCCTCCTGAAGCCGCCAAAAAGATCGGCATGGAATTTAACTATCCCGTGCAGACTGCGGATATTGTCCAGTATCTGGAAATATGGGGCGCGGATGTTATTAAAAGATTTACGCTTAAACAGGAAAATGACTATAAAATCACCGCTGAACTTCCGGACACTGTGGATTTTGACACAAGGGTAAGGGTTATACTTAAACAGGGAGCGAGATCCAGAAGCGGCAGCCACGGAACCGAATCGGATCAGGTTTTCAGTTTTAATACTCCCGGTCCGTTCAAAGTTAACTGGCACAGCCGCACTCCCGGTTACGGCAGATACCGCAATTTGGTTGAAATATATTTTTCATATCCACTGAACGAGGATTCCGTGCGTAACGCTGTCAGCACAAATCCTTTTATGAGCGTTAGCGGTGAAAACATTGAAGTATGGGGAAGCACATTGCGCGTCTGTAATCTGCCTGTCAGTTACGGATCGCGCTTCCGCCTTATGTTAGCTGCAACTGTAGAAGATATCTACGGAAGAAAGCTGGGCGAGAACTATATTTGCGATATTGTTGTACCGGATGAGCCGCCGCCTGTAGGCTCCGTGCGTTTTCTTGATTACGGACAGGCCATGCTTGAAGCTCAGTTTCCTCCGCGTTTTCTTTTTGAATACACAAATGCCGCGGGAGGTTCCTTTTATCAGTTGGGCGCAAGCAGCAATCCTTGGATAACACCTTATGATATTAAAAGAACCAATATATTTCCCGGAATAGCCAACGCGAAATATTTTGAGGAGATTGATCTTTCGCCCCATCTTAACGATAAAGGAAAAGGTTTTATCGCTTTCAGGGCTAACCTCCAGCTATTAACAAGTGAGAGACAGAGGGATGACACATACCGTACCGGCACATGGACGGCGGAAAATGAACTGAACATACAGGTTACCGATCTAGGCATGACAGTACGATACGGCTTTAACAAGGTCGCTGTGATGGTTACAAGCCTTTCTACTGGTAAACCTGTGGAAGGCGCTTCTGTAAAACTGCTTCCTTCGGCTATGGTAAGAACCATCTACGATTTATCGTTCATTCAGAATTTCGGCGAAACTACTACTGATAAAAACGGGCTGGCTGTTTTAAATTTGGACGCGTCAATTCTGCGCGATAATACCGTATCCGCCAATAGCTGGCGCGGATTTGATGATCCGTTTGTCATGGTTGAAAAAGACGGCGATAGGGCAATCTATTCGCCTTCTTCGCATAACAACTGGTTTTTTGGAATTCAATCCGCTTATCCGCAGCGCGCGGAGGAAATTACTCCTGTCGCGTTTTTATTTTCTGATCGCGGGCTTTACAGACCCGGCGAAGTTCTGACATACCGGGGCGTTGACCGTTCAAAAGTGCTGGGAATGTACGCGATTTATCAGGGGAATTTTTCGGTTATACTGGAAGAGGATATATATAACGGGCAGCAGGTCGCTACCATTGAAGGGATAACTTCTGAGTCTGGCGGTTTCTACGGTTCAATAAACATTCCCGATGATTTGAAACCCGGATCTTACCGCCTGACTTATAAACGCACAGACGGATTGAACAATGAAATTATTGCGAATGTTCCCATAACGGTCGCTTTTTTTGAACGGTTGAAATTTCAGGCTGCGCTTTCCGCTCCGGCCGCGCCTGTTATAGGCGGAGATGACATTAATTTAACTCTTAACGCGAGTTATCTTTCTGGCGGCAGCCTGTCAGGCGCTACATGGGAAAGCGCGTGGTACGAAGAAATGACAACCTTCCGTTCCAGTAACGCTGATACGAGAGGTTTCTTGTTTGGACCCAGGCGCGTCTGGGACAGCAAGCGTTATGTGTCATCGCAGAGCGGAACGCTGAGCGGGCAGGGAAGCGCGAGCATCACCCAGAAAACAGGCAGCGCGAGAGTTGTCGGCGCTCCCTATCTTTATCAGACCGAAGCGAGAGTAACAGATATCAGTAACCAGATGGTAGCCGCGTACAGGGATGTTATTGTGCATCCTGCGGGATTTTATATCGGCCTGAGCAGAAACGCAGGCGGTTTCGCCCGGGCCGCGGAAGAGATGACATTTGGCTATATTACCGTAAATACTTCTGGCGAGAAAACTTCAGGCAGCGCTCTTTTTATGCAGAGCGGGGAAGATTCAATGGCGCTTAACGTTGAGTTAATCCGCGAAGACTGGCGGCGCGTTCAGCAGCGCGGAGTGAGCGGATATGTTTATGATGAATATATGCCTGAGCAGGTAGTGGACAGCCTGCAGAAAATCACCATAAGGGACGGCGGAGGTTCCATCAGGGTAAAACCGTCATCCGCAGGTTATCATATATTGAGGGTTTCTTCAAAAGATCGCGAAGGCAGAACCGCGCTTACAGAAATAACTTTTTATGTTACAGGTTCAGGCGGTTACTGGAACATGGGCAACCCCACAGAAATCAGGCTTTCGCCCGATCAGGAAATGTATGAACCCGGCGACACGGCGAAGATACTTATGCAGAGTACGCTTCCTGAAGGCTGGTATCTTGTCACTGTAGAGCGCGAAGGCATTTTTACCGAGGAAGTACGTCATTTTTCGGAACCTGTCACGGTAATTGACATTCCAATCGCGCGTAATTATGTGCCTGTGGTTTATGTGTCTGTTTCATCCTATTCAGTCAGATCAGGCCCTCCAACACACGAGTACGGCAGCTCCGATCTTGACAAGCCAAAAGGCTATTTTGGCGTAACGCGCGTTAATGTAAACGCACGCGCAAGGGCGTTTTCGGTAAAAGTTGACAGCGACAAAATCACCTACCGTCCCGGCGAGGAAGTTACCATGACGTTAACCGCTACAAAGGACGGAAGGCCGCTGCCAAACGCGGAGCTTACGCTTATGGCGGTAGATCGCGGCGTGCTTGATCTTATCAATTACCATGTGCCGGATCCGATAAGTTATTTTTACAATGAAAACCGTTTTCCGCTTTCAGTAAACGGAGGCGATTCGCGCGCATGGCTTATGGACCCCGTTACATACAGCGTTAAAAACCTCGCGGGAGGAGACGCGGAAGATGACAGCAAGATTGAAGAGCGCAAGGACTTTAATCCCACCGCTGTTTTTGAACCCATGCTGATAACGGACTCAAGCGGTAAAGTTACGTGCAAATTCAGGCTTCCTGACAATCTTACGACATATCGCGTAACGGTATTCGGGGTTCGCGGAGATCTGTTCGCTCTCAAAGAAAGCGAAATCGCCGCCCAGAACAGGATCAATGTGCGCGAAGTTATTCCGCGCCGCCTGCGTGAACGCGATACTGCGGAAGCGGGAGTGTTGATTACAAATCTCGATTCGGGCGCACATACGCTTACGGTAAAACTTGATATAGGCGCTCCGCTGCCCAATGAGACATCAAGCGGTTATCTTAAAATTCCAGGGCAGGCTTTTGTGGACGGGACAGTTGAACGGCGCGTAACGGTAAGAAGCGGCGACAATGCCGTAGTTTATTTTGACGTAGCCGCTGTAAAAGAGGGAACAGTCACTTTAAACTTTACCATTAGTTCTAGTATCTTAAATGAAAGGCTTATAAAGGAAATGGTTATAGAACATCCGTATGTTATGGAGACTGTTACAACCACAGGCTCTGTTACAGGAGACGCGGCAAGCGAAGGTCTTGTTATCCCTTCATTTGCAGATAACGGGGTTGGCAGTCTTTCGCTTACCCTTGACGCTACGCGCCTCAGTTTGATGGATTCGGCGGTTACCTGGCTGTTCAGGTATCCCTACGGGTGTCTTGAACAGCGAAGCGCGGCTATTTTTCCATTAGCCGTATTCGGTGAATATCTTGACAGTTTGGGCCTGAAAAGCGAAGTGTCCGACCCTCATCTTGTGGTTGCCAATGAATTAAGGTACTGGGCTCAACTGCAGATGACTAACGGCGGTTTTCCCTACTGGCCTTCCGGAACAGGCGCTGATTTTTATGTCAGCCTGCGTATAGCGCATATAATCGCAATAGCGAAATCAAAAAATATAAATGTGCCTTCATCGTTGAATTTAGTATCCCTTGTCACATACCTTAACCGTGAATATCAGGAGATGCAGAGATTGAGTTCAAACTCATCATCGTATTATAATCAGTCGTACTTGCAGGCCTATATGCTCTATGTTTTTTCCATGCTCGGCGAAAGGGTAGATCCGTCGCGGTTAGCTGAAATCCTGAGACGCGATAACGCAGACCCGTCTACGCTGGCCTTCATTGGAATGACTTACCGTATCCTTGGCCTAAGCGGCGACGCTGCCAATACCGCGCAGCGTCTGCGCAATCTGATTCGGCTTACTGCAAGAGGCGCGGAAATTACCGATCCTTTGGACAGATACCGTATCAGTTATTACGGAGGAAACCTGGAACAGCTTGCGCTTGCCCTTCAGTTCTTTGCGGATCAGTATCCGGGGGATGATATTAACACACGGCTTCTTTACTCGCTGATGGAAGGGAAACGCGCTGATAACGGTTATTGGCAGAGTACGGCGGTAACAGTGCGCGTTCTTTCCGCGATAGACGCGTTAATAAGGGCGGAAAATCTTGTTAACACGGATGTCAGCGCTTCTGTTACAATCGCCGGAAGCGAACTGTTAAGCGGAATGTTCAGAGGTCTTGGAGCGAAGCCCGTTACGGGAACATTTGATTTTACGGATAATGTACTTGCAAATATCGCGCGGGACAGGATGCATCCTTTGAACTTCTCGCGCCGGGGGACCGGTTCTGTTTATTATTCCGCATCCCTGCGTTATGCGATACCGTCGGAACTTCAGAACAGCCGCGATGAAGGCATCGGAGTTTTCATGGCGATATACGACATAAATACGGGCGAAGAAGTAAAGGAAACAGCTTTACAGAGCGGAAAAACATACCGAGCCAGGGTCAGGGTATCTTCTGGCAGAGACCGTTCATATCTTGCGCTGCGCGTACCGGTTCCTTCGGGAGCTGAAATACTGGACGCGGCCTTTGTAACTACAGCTTCCTATCAGGACATGGGAGGCGCAGACGGAGATGAAGCGGGAAGCTACAGATCATGGATTAGCCATCAGGTTATTATGGACAATGAAGTTCAGTATTTCTGGGACAGGTTCACAAGAGGGGAAAACACGGTCAGTTTTCTTTTCCGCACGGCAAGGAGGGGAGTATACCCGACTCCGCCCGTACAGGCGGAGTGCATGTACGAAGCGGAAGTATTCGGACGCACAAACGGCGTAATATACACGATTGAGTAATTATAATATTATTTTATGATTGTTAAACGCAACTCAATTATTATAATCGTTATTACCGCGGCGGTGATTGTTGTTGTATGGCTTCTTTTGCGGTTTTCTCCGTATCCTGAACTCAAGTTGTTTATTGATAGGCCCTACAGTATCCGCTACTATGATAGAAACGGCGAATTGCTGCAGATAACGGCTCTTGAGGAAGGACTAAGAAGGGAAAAGCCGCTTTTAATTCCGGCTCAGGTAAAGGATGTGTTTGTCTTCGCGGAAGACAGGCGTTTTTTCTTTCATGACGGCGTTGATGATCTTGCACTCCTTCGCGCCCTTTATCAGAATATAGGGGGCGGCAGAAGGGTAAGCGGAGCTTCTACAATAACAATGCAGCTTGCGCGCTTAATCGCGAACTCATCCGATCAGTCCTCATTACGGCGGCAGACTTTATTCAGTAAAATCGGTGAAGCTGTTAACGCATATCGCCTTGAAGCGCGGCTTACAAAAGATGAAATACTTGAATTATACCTTAACTCCGTGCCGTTTGGTTATAATACGGAAGGAGTCGCTTCAGCCGCGCGGACATTTTATTCAGCGCAAATAAATGAGCTTTCTCCCGCGCAGATTTTCGCTCTGGCAGTAATTCCAAGACGGCCAAGTTTGTATAATCCTCTTGACAATCCGCAGAATTGCATTGCCGCGGCGGCAGAATTGCAGGCAAGATTTTCCAAAAGCAGAAAATTAAAATCCAAATGGCCTTTATTGGCCGGTATCGCCGAAGATGACTGGCTTTTCGCAGAATCATCTGCAATGCGCTTTAAGTATCCCTTTGAACTGCCGCATCTTATCCGCAATATTAACTCAAGGATTTTGTCTTCAGGCGATTTACCTGAGAATATTAATAATGTTACACATAACGCACGGACGTTTAGCGGGGAAACGTATCTTTCGGTGGATCTTTCGCTTCAGCATTTTATTGAAGGCGCGATTTACAGTAACGTTATGCGCTACTATTCGTCGCGTCTTACAAACGGGGCGGCAGTTGTTATTGACAATGAAACCGGTGAAATTCTCGCCTGGGTGGGAAGCGCCGATTTCAGCAGCGTAAATACATCAGGACAGATTGACGGGGTGCTTACCCTGAATCAGGCAGGCAGCAGCATGAAACCTTTTCTATATGCGATGGCGCTGGAAAACGGTTTTCTGCCAACTGATGTACTGGCCGATGTCCAGATGGTTTTCGGCGAAAATGAACTGTACATTCCGCGTAATTTTAACAACCGCTTTAACGGGCCAATGCTTTTCCGTTCAGCCCTCGCGTCAAGTCTGAACATTCCCGCTGTATATCTTTTATACAGGCTTAGCGTGCAAAATTATACGCAAAAGCTTTTATCATTGGGTTTTGATTCAATCGAGCATTCCGCGCAGGAAGCGGGATTGGGGCTTGCGCTTGGTAACGCGCCTGTAAGCCTGCTTGAACTTGTCAGGGCATTCAGTGTTTTTCCGAGGGACGGAGTTTATTTGCCTGTCACATGGGAGAAGAAGGAAATACCGGAATCAGGAAATGATAAATCACAGGACGGTAATGAACAGCGGATTTATTACGCTGATACCGCGCGTTTAATCTGTTCTTTTTTATCCGATCCCGGAGCGAGGGTGCTGGCGTTCGGGGATGCGCCCAATTTTAAAACTTCATTTCCGGCGATGTTTAAAACGGGAACGGCAAATCAGTTTCAAAGCATTGTCGCTCTCGGCGCTACGCCCAAATATACCGCGGGAGTCTGGATGGGAAATTTTACGGGAGAAACTGTTGTCGGAAGAACAGGCAGTTCCGCTTCCGCCGCGATTACGCGGGACGCTCTTACATTTTTACATGAGTCAAACCGCATTGGCGGCCCTGATTTTAAAAAACCGGAAAGCTGGCAGATGAGACGCGTTTGCGCTGTTTCTGGAATGGAGCCAGCAAGCGCGTGTATAGCGGTCATAAATGAATATACCCGCCAGGAATTTCCGGCATATTCTTGCACATGGCATCAATTGATAAACGGACGCAGTGAAACAATATATCCTGCGGAATATCAGGCGTGGTTTAACTCCGCGGTAAGGCAGGGTTCAATTGATTACGCTTCCCGTCCGCTTGAAGTAATAAGCCCGCGCGACGGATTTGTGTACCTTTCCAGTCCCGGAATCGGCATGAGCGAAATTCCTGTTGAAGTTATAGGCGGCTCAGGCGATGAATTGCATATAACGTCAGGCGGACGATCCTACAGCGTAAAGCGTCCTTTTGTTTTTTATCTTCCGCGCGTACCGGGGTTTCATACACTGCGCGTTCAGAACGGCGATGAGGAAGCTGCTGTATCTTTCACGGTGGAACCCTGAACCCGCAGGGAGCATCGTTAAAAAAAACCTAACTTGACGATTTAGCTTTAATCCTGTTACAATAATAACATGAAAAATATTAAATTATTATTTTTTACATTAACGGGAGTTTTTTTTATTTTGAGTGCAGTTGAAACAGCGGACGCGCAGCAGCTGGGCGACGGGCTTTTTGCGCGGATTTCTACCGTCAGGGGAGATATAATAGTGCGTCTGGAATATGAACGCACGCCACTTACGGTCTGTAATTTTGTCGCGCTTGCGGAAGGCTCCATGAATGTTTCAAGGGGCAGGCGGTATTATGACGGGCTTACATTCCACCGTGTTGTTTCCAATTTCATGATTCAGGGCGGATGCCCTCTTGGAAACGGAACCGGCGGCCCGGGCTATCGTTTTCCCGATGAAATTGATCCGGCGCTGAAACATGATAAACCCGGCATTCTGTCCATGGCCAATGCGGGGCCAGGCACTAACGGCAGCCAGTTTTTTATCACACATACAGCCACGCCGCATCTTGACGGACTGCATACGGTCTTTGGTCAGGTAGTTCAGGGTCAGAGCGTGGTAAATTCAATCAGGCAGGGCGACAGGATAGATCGCATAACAATTATCCGCAATGGGACGTCCGCAATTTCCTTCAGGGCGGATCAGGCGGCTTTTGACAGAATCAAGAGTCAGATAGAATCTGCAAGCGCAGGAAAAATGCAGGCGCAAAGGGATGCGGACATCGCGCAGATAAACTCAAAATATCCAAACGCGCAGCAGACGTCTTCTGGTATCCGTTACATTGTCCAAAGACAGGGATCAGGAGATAAACCGGCTGCAGGAAAAACTGTCAGAATAAACTATACAGGTTCGCTTCTTTCAGGAAGGGTATTTGATCGTTCCGATATCAGGGGCGGTCCGCTGGAATTCCAGACCGGAGTAGGCATGATAATTCCGGGTCTCGATGAATCTGTTCTGGACATGAGAAGCGGAGAAAGGCGTGTAATAATTATTCCCCCTGAACTTGCATACGGAGACCGGGAAATGGGAAACGGAGTAATTCCGGCAAACAGCTTTCTGGTTTTTGAGATAGAGCTTGTAAGCGTCAGGTAATCCCGAATATTTTAATGCCCTCTCCGGGGAATTTTTCTTTTACAATATTAATGGCGTGTTTTATGCCGTATGCTTCCTCTTCCTCGCACCAAATCACAAGTGAAAAATTCTCTTCGGGCCAGACCGCGTCTCCCATGCGGGGACCGGCGGAACCAACCCCCAATACGCTTGGTATTTTTGTATAGAACTTGCCGACCCCTCCTTTGGAAAGCGCATCCAGTATATTTTCTTCTACCGAGCGGTTAGCTATTATTTCAACGCGGATCATTTATCTTCCTCCTGACTTGTTATTCTCCTTTTGATACGGCCTTCACCGGATGCGATGCTTTCGCGTCTTTCAAGCGCTTTCGCGGCGCGTTCATCGGAATGTTTGTTTACTACCGCGTAAACTGTTGGCATCAGGAACAAGGTCATCAATGTGCCGAAAGAAAGGCCGCCAAGAACCGTCTTCCCGATGGGAGCGACAAGTTCAGTGCCTTCGCCGGGGAAGAATGCCATTGGAACAAGCCCTAAAATGGTTGTTACAGTAGTCATTAATATCGGGCGAAGACGGGTGCGGGCGGCTTCCACAATCGCATCATTCAGCGGATAACCGCGCTTGCGAAGAAGATTTGTATAATCCACAAGGATGATGCCGTTATTGGTAATGATGCCGATTAACACCAGAAGACCTACGGCGGTCAGCACATTGAAAATGGTACCCGTTATGAGATATATCGCGACGATTCCGATCAATGACAGCGGAATTGTCAGAATGATAATGAACGGAGAGCGGAATGATTCAAAAAGACTTGCCATAATGCCGAATACAAGTAAAATAGCCACAACAATGATTAAAATAAAACGCGTAAATATTCTAACCATCTGCGCGTTCGCGCCGCCGTATTCTATAATCACATCATCTTCAACAGGGATTTCCGTTCTGATAAGATTCTCGACAAGTTCCTGCAGATGGTTTGTCCTTACTCCAGGTCTTGCCCTTGCGGAAACATTGATAACACGGCTCTGGTTCTCACGGTTGATGGTCAGAGGCCCTACGCCTTCCTGATAATGAACAAAGCTTGACAGCGGAACCCTTCCTGCCATCTGGCTGTTAATGAAAATATTATCAAGCGCAGGCAGCGTATTGCGATCCGCTTCCGCGAGGATAAGAATTACATCATAATCCTTGCCGCTTGTTTTATACCTGGTGGCGGTAACGCCGTCTACCGCGGCTCTTATTTCGTTTCCGACAGTATAGGTGTTAAGGCCAAGCGCGTACATTTTTTCGCGATCGATAATGATTTCATACTGCGGCAGACCGTCCTGTAAATCCACCGCAGGTTCCACTACATAATCGCTTAACTTGTCCTTGAGCAGGACTGCGATTCTCTCTCCCACGGCTTTGCCCTTCTCAAGATTATCTGTGCGCAGAATAATGTTTACTGAATTGCCGCCAAGCATATCCAGGCTTAACCCGCCGCCAAATGAAAATTCAACGCCTGGAATCTGTTTCAGAAACGGTTCCAGAATGTCCTGCATCTGATTCGCGGTTTCAATTCGTTTTGAGTATTCAGGCAGGCTGATGCGAAGTGATCCCGAATGGGTATTTGACGCGCCTAAACTCATTATGCCGCCTCCGCCCGCGCTGAGAGTGAGCCTGTCGTAACCTTTTATTTCCCTTTCAACAATTATCTGAACCTGTCTTAAAACCGCTTCAGTTTCCTGTAACGACGTTCCCATCGGAAGCGTCGCCGTTATGCTGACATTGTCGCTGTCCTGCTGCGGCATAAATTCCCAGCCAATTACGGGAATTAACATTAAACTTACTACAAATAAAGCTAGCAGGAAAAGTATCACAACAAGTTTATGGTTAAGCACCCTTTTTACCGCGTTCCTGTATTTTGTGTCAAGCCATACAAAAAATTTATCAAATACCGCGTCGGTTTTCGCCAGTGCGCCCTTCAGCGGTTTTTGTTTTCGCGTAACAAGCGGAAGGTAATGGCTGCACAATACCGGAACAAGGAAGATGGCGGTAAATAGCGAAATACCCAGCGATATTACAACGGTAAAGGCAAGACCGGAAAATAATTCTCCGGCCATTTCCAAAAGCCCCTGGAACATAACCATCGGAGCGAAAACGCAGATTGTTGTCAAAGTGGAGGCTGTAATGGCGACTATCATTTCCGAAGTGCCCAGTATCGAGGCTGTTTTCAGTTTCGCGCCCTTCTCGCGGTACTGATAAATATTTTCCAGTATAACTATTGAATTGTCGATCAGCATTCCTATTCCAAGCACAAGGCCGGCCATTGTCATCAGGTTCAGGGTAAGTCCCATGAAGTACATTAACAGCATTGTTATGATAACCGACACAGGGATGCTGACGCCGATGATCAAGGTCGGTTTTGCGGAACGCAGGAAAAGGAACAGCGTAAAAATCGCCAGGAACGCGCCCCAGATCGCGGTAGACGTTACCTGATTTAAGGAATTTTCCACAATGTCGGTGTTGTTGTAAAGCTCAGTTATTTTTATGTCAGACGGAAGCTCGCGGGAGATTCTGTCCATTCTGGAACGCAGTTCTTTGGCGGTTTGCACCGAATTTTTTCCGCTCTGTTTTGATACCGAAAGGGTTACAGCGGACTGTCCGTTTACATAAACCACGCTTGACTGGTCGCGGTAATCCTCATATACATCGGCAAGGTCGCGCAGGTAAATCTGCCTCGGCAGTTCCACCACTCCGCCTGAATAACCTCCGCCCCTGTAGCTGACTACGGTGTTTTTTATTTCGTCTAACGATGTATACTCGCCCATTGTTGTAAGAATGTATGACAGGCCCCCTTCCGTGATTGTTCCGGCGGCTGTCTGCATGTTCTGCACCGCGATCATTTGCTGTATCTGCGTTATTGTTAGCCCGTACGCCTCAAGGCGGCTCTGCGGAACTTCCACGCGGATTATTTTTGTCCTGCCCCCGCTTACGGATGCGGTTGAAATGCCCGGCGTCTGTTCAATGCGCGGGACGACTGTATCCTCCGCGATTTCGCGTAACTCTTCGGAAGTTCTTCTGTCCGATGTAATCATCAGCGTCATGATGGGCATCATGGACACGTCAGCCTTGAAAATAATCGGCGACTGTACGCCGGAGGGCAGATAATTTCTGATGCGATCAAGCGAATCGCGGATTGAGTTGGACGCGTCGGATATATCTGTCCCGTAACTGAACTCCATGATGACAAGGCTTGTTCCCTTGCTTGACATGGAAGTGACATTTTCAAGACCCGAGACGCCGGACAGGGTAGCTTCAAGAGTGCGCGTAACGGACCTTTCAACTTCTTCAGGACCGGCTCCCGTGTATGAAGTGTAAACCGCCAGAATGGGCAGGCTGATTTCAGGATACAGATCGATTGGAAGATTCGCCATTGCGAAAAAACCAAGTCCGATAAGGAGCGCGAATACTATGAATATAGTTGTAGGCCGTGAAACGACTGTTTTTACCATGCTCATGGCTATTCTCCCAGTGGCGTTACGCGCTCAATTATGTTTACCCTTGAGCCGTCGTCAAGAAGCGTCTGGCCTCTGACAACGATTTCTTCGCCTGGTTCAAGCCCTTTCTGCACTTCCATTATTCCGTCAATCAGAATGCCCTGTGTTATTACCCTTTTTCTGACTATATTGTATGCCGGATTTTCCGAATCCCTTCTTGTCACATATACATACTGCTCCCCGAATCTGGTAATAACAGCCGATGCCGGAATCTTTACAATGTGATCTTTTCTTTCTGTGATTACCCGTACCTTTGCGAACATGCCGGGTTTAAGCCTGGATGCTGTATCTCTTACATTCACGCGGACTTCCATGGTGCGGGACGCAGGATCGACATTCGGCGACAGTTCCCTTACGCTTCCCAGAAATACTTCGCCGGGCCATGCGTCAAGGGTTATTTCGCAGGGCAGATTCATCGCCATTTTGGAGATGAAACGTTCTGCGACATTTAATTTAATTTCAAGCGCGCCCGCCGCCTGAATCCTCGCCAGAGGCACCGCCTGGCTTATGGTCATGCCCACCTGCGCAGGCAGCATGGCGATTGTTCCGCTGATTGGGGATGTGACAGTGCTTTCCATGAATGTCATGCCCGGGCGCGAAGGATCTACTGTCGCTATCCTGTCGCCCCTGCTTACCCAGCTTCCGACGGAAACATATATCCGCGTTACCCTTCCCGCCGCGTCCGAATACGCGTCTACGGTAGAGCCCGCTACAATGTCGCCTGACAGTGATATATATTCCTGTATCTGGCCTTCGACAGCCAAAGTGGTATTGACGGCGAATACCGGAACATCCTGGACTGTTTGAGATGCGCTGCTGTTATCTGTTAATCCAAATCTTTCAAGAAGCTGGTTTACCCGCGTGCAGCCCGGCAATAAAAAAACAGTTATTATTAATATGAATAAACCGTTATGTGCAAAATGCGTCCTGTTCACTGATTTCATTTAAAAGCATCTCCTTTTGAGCTGAGAGTCCCGAACGGAACGCCGATTGCGTATTCTAGGTCAATAAGACTGTTAAGGTAATTAAATTGCAGTTCAATCATCTGGACACGCGCCTGATGCAGGGACTGTTCCGCGTTCTGAACCTGGGAATAATCCTGAATCCCTGCCCTGTACGCCTCTTCGGTCAGACGGCGGGACTGCTCGGCCAAATCTACAGTCTGCGCCTGCACTTCCGCGCTTATCCGCGCTCTTTCAAGAGACAGTATGATACTGTAGATTTCAATTTCGGTGCCGCGGATTAACTGTGCAAGACCGATACTCGCCGTTGTTATCTGATCATCAAGGTTCTTTACCCCCTGAATGCTCGAGCCCCACGGAAGCAGGCTGTGCAGGCTTGTTCCAAGCGTAATGGAAAGTGAGCCTGATCTGTTCCAGTCATCCCATGTAAAAAACTTTTTGTCATCAAGCGGAATAAAAGCTGAATTTGATCCCCAACTGATGTTTAAATACGGCGTAATCGCGTACACTTGAGCTTTACGCGCGCTTTCCAGCATCAAAATTGTCTGGCGCAGTTCCAGAATATCAGGCTTTTTTGCGGAAGCCTGCCTGATCATATCGGCTACATCAAAGGGAATGAAATCGACATTGCTTGAAACAGGAACAAGCTCAAACGGAGTGTCGTAATCGAATCCCAGAAACATCGCGAACTGGGCCATTGAAAGTTTAAGCCCGTTTTCCGCCTGATCGATCATCGGCCTCATGTTTTCTCTTGATACGCGCGCCTGTAAATATGTCAGTTCCGGAACCAGGCCCGCGCTGTAGTTCGCGTAGGCCATTTGCACCTGACGCTCGACATTTTCAAAAGAACTGCGAAGGAGATTGATATTTTCCTGTAACAGAAGCATGCTGTGATACGCCTTGCGCACATCGCGTTCAAGCTGCGCCTTTGCCTTTTCATAAGTGAGCAGCCCTCCCTCGTAATCCAGCCGCAGCCGCCTCATGTTTTCAAACATCGCGGCGCTTAAACTGAGTGAAACCTGCACATTGCCGACAATGCGCCATTGCGGAACATCGACTGAGTAGGGGACAACGCCGTAAAAATTTGGAACTCCCGGTGGTAACAATGAAGCGCCAGTTAATGGATTGGTATAAAGAGGATTTAATGGAATTTGTTCCAGTGGAATCATTCCTGAAGCAGTGCTCTTCTCATTATCCAGTTGAAAAATACCATTAACGCTTATGCTGGGTATAAATTGATTCCATGACATTTCCGATGCACGTCTTTTTGTCGCTACGCTTGTCCGGGTGGATTCAAGGCTGAGGTTATTTCTCAATGCCCTTTCCACCGCTTCAGAAGTGCTTAACCGCACAGTCTGTTTTGCCTGTCCCCCGCTTTCCGCTGACTGGGCCTGTATGTTAGCTGAAATTACAGTAAACAATGCCAGACAGAACAGAACAATAAACCGTCTGTTTTTTTTAAGGTTCATGAATTGACTCCTTCTTTTAGCCCGCGCTGCGCGGCCTTTGGTTCATGGCGGAAATGCCATGGCGGTATCGCCTGGCATGCGAGTAGCACTGCCGGGTAAGCACAATACTGCCGGAAAGCCCGTTTACCGGGCCTTTTCCTCCCTGTAAATAATATACCACAATCATTAAAAAAATTAACATACCTTTCCAAAGTTCGTTCTTTTTCACTTAATAAAACCTCCTAAACCCAAAGTTAAAAATTTATATAAAACCCTGATATCTGCGTTCTGCGCGTTTATCTGCGGGATGACATTTTCTTCAGCTAACCATGATAATTTATTATTTTTATCCGGCTGTATTAATACATTGATAAGGAGAATTAGAATCCAATGAGAGACGCGCTGTTTTTCTTCTTCGCTGATATTACGCATAAGCTCAATATCCAAATCCTCAAATAGCCTGAAAATTTCCGTGTTCTTTTCCGGTTTTCCCAGATTTAACTTCCGCAAACGAATCCAGCCCATTGCGGTAAGTATTTCAGGGCGCGAACGAAGGTAAACTGCTATCGAAAAAATTCCAAGATAGAGCTGTTCCGCAGTGTCTCCTGACAGTCCGATCCCCCGCCGTGCGAATTCAATAATCCGCCTGAACTCACCGGCAAAAAGGCGGCGGAGCATATCTTTTCTGTTTTTAAAATGCCCGTACAGGCTGCTCTTGGAAAGCCCCAGGCGTTTTGCTACCATTTCCATTGAAACTTTCCATGGACCGGCTGCCGCTACCGCTTCGGCAACCGCTTTAAAGAATGGCTCAGGTTCTGTATTGAGCGTTATCTCTTCAACCTGTTTTTCCAGTTTTTCATAATCAAGATTTGCTTTTTCGGCGGAGAAACCGATGCCGTTTTTAATGGTTTTATAAATTAAATTTATCACAGCCAGAATTTCATCGTCCGCGGGAGTTTTATCCATGGACTTTCCCGTCATGTGAAAATTCGACATAAAAAATGTAAGAGTAGCGAATATCATCTGAACCACAGCCATATTAGCGTTATATTTTTTTTCAAGCACCAATTGAAGAATCTGCATATCCACGCCGCGTGATTTCAGGTTTTCAGTCATAAGGAGTCCGTCTAAATTGCGTGTATAGATATTCATCAAAGAGAAGATTAGGGCGTAAACATTACGTGAAAAATAATCTGCTATGCTGTGTATAATGGTATAAATCCCTTCATCCGCGTCATTTGCCTGAAGCGCCTGTTCAAAATCAGAGCGGATAGCGGCGGAAAAATCGTCAAAAAAGTTTTTGGTCATCGCAATATTCAAAGCCTGTTTATTTTCAAAATGACGATACAGGGCCGGCTTACTTACCTTTAGTTGACCGGCAAGCTGGGAGAGACTGGTTTTTCTGTAAAAATTGCGGCCCCATACTTTAAAAGCCGCGTCAATTATTTCAATTTTCGTCATGTTAACGACCGTTCGGAAACTTAAATATATCAAATAAAAATAACTTATGCAACAAGTAAAGGAACAATTATTATCAGACGGAGACGCGCAGCCCGCATTTAATAATTTTTTAATATTCTGTAGGTTAAGTTTAGTGATTGCGGCAGGGTTCACTCATTATGTTAGCCTGCGGATTATTTCAAGACACATGCGGCCGTTGTGATATGGGCATTTCCAGAAACCTGCTTTGGGCATATTGGTGTCAGGAGAATTGTCCATGTTAAGTTCATTGTGCCATTCACCGTTTTTTTTATCTGTAAAATATTCATTAATATACTCCCAGATATTTTCTGCCGCTTCCAGGTATTTCCGCTCCGCGCTTAGTTCATACGCGTTGTAAAATCCGACAACCGCTTCCGCCTGGGGCCACCATTCTTTTTTAGCATGAATAACTCCTTCGCCGCTGCGGCTGCTGAACAAGCCGCCGTTTTTACTGTCAATGGCATCTGAATATGTCCCTTGTGCGATTTCTAGCGCGGTTTGTTTCACTTTGGCAATCAGGTTCTGATTGCCTATAGCGAGCGCAGCTTCGTAAAGAAGCCAGCTTCCTTCGATATCGTGACCGTATGAAATATCGCCTGACAGCGGCTTCCAGTTCATGTCAAAAAACAGGTTGAAGTTCCGGCTGCGGTTTACAATTTTATCAAGTGTTATGTGCAATAATGATTCGAGCGCTTCTGTTACGCGCCTGTCATGGTTTGCGCGCGCCAGGGTTGTATACGCTTCCAGCGCATGAAGGTTTGTATTCATCGACTTTGGGCAGTTCAGATCCTTGTCGCTCAGGCGGTAATCGCTTATTATTTTCCAATCCTGCGCGCATGCTTCAATATAGCCGCCCTGCGTTTTGTCAAGCCCGTGTTTTTCCATGGCGTCAAACAGGGTCATCGCCAGTTTCAGCGCGCCGCAGTCGCCTGATGCCGAATAGTACTCGCTTAGTGCGTAAATGCCGAAGGCGATATTATAAAATTGTTTTCTTACATTTACGGGCATGCCGTTATGTGAAATGAGCCAGTACAGGCCGCCGTGTTCCCTGTCAAGAAAGGAACCGCATAAAATGTCATAGGCGTGTTTTGCGTATAACATACAGGAGACATCTCCCAGTACCTTGTAAGCCGCGGAAAATGTCCATAAAATTCTTGAATTTAAAATACAGCCCCTGTCTGCGGTTTTATTGATATTTCCGTAAAAATCAGCTTCGCCGTAAAAACCGCCTGAGTTATCGATCATACCCTGCCAAAAGGGGAGAATATTATTTCTAATCATCTGTAAAGCTTCCTGTTTATTTAACATAACGCCTCCTTGAGTTTTCTTTTATACTAATCCCGACCAGATAATTACCTGGGTGTTGTATTGCGCTCTGTGAAACCAGCCCTCTTTTGCAAACGGAACAAACCACGCGGCTGTTAGTTCCTCCGCAGGATCGACATATAAAGAGCACGCGCCTGATCCTTCATGCATAAATGTGTTATCTGAAAATGTAAAATTAATGCCGTTTCTCATGTCAAAACCGATACCGTAACCCCTGTTACGCTCATTGGCGTTCCAGCAGTAATCGGGTATGCTGCGCAACGCGTGAGTTGTCATTTTTTCGGCGGTTTTTCTGCCAATGATGCGCGCGCCGTCCAGAACGCCCTTGTTCAGCATCATGTTGCCGAAGCGTACAATATCATAAACCGTACTGTTCAAACCGCCGCCTGTTTCCGGTATTTTAAGTTTTTCTCCTATCCATTTCGGCTCATAAGTGTTGTTTAAGACATCATTTATGTATTTTTCTAGCTCCTCGTCCGATACGATATAACGCCCTGCCATTTCCCTGGAACAATCAAAAGCTGTATCCTTTAATCCCAATGGTTTACAGATATTATCTTCAATGTATTGATGCGCGTGCGCGCCTGTAAGTTTTTCTATTACCGCGCCAAGTATCGTGAATCCAAAACTGCAGTACGCCCATTCTGTATTTGGTTTTACCCGGAAACCCGAGCCGATTGTGCCTAATGACGCGGCAATCCAGTCAAATTCATTTCTTTTGTCCGGGTCTGCAAGTTTATACGCGTCTTCAATCATTTTCCAGTAATTGGTTTGATACTTATTTTCAAAACAGCCGCCGTCCGCATGCATGCCTGATGTATGTGTTAATAGCTGAAAAATGGTAACGCCGTTATATGGCGGAGTGTTAAATTGTGGCAGTATCTCTCCGACAGGCACATCAAGCCGGGTTAAACCGTCTTCTACCAGTTTCATGATCGCTACAGCGGTAAAAGTTTTGGTAATGGATGCGATATAGCGCACAGAATCAGGCTGAACAGGAGTATTATCTTCCTTGCGGAAAGATTTTTTCCCGACCGCGCCGTGCGCGAATACCCTTCCCTTGCGTGAGATGCAGTAAGCCGCGCATTGTATTTCTCCATCATCAATGAGGCGCTGAAAATGATTTTTAAGCACTTCAAGCCGCTGTCCGTTGTAGCCGGCATCATCTGGCTTACAATCAATTTTTCCTTCAGTAAACATCAGTAACTCCTTTCCAATGCTTTTACAATAGTAACATATTTTTTAATATTCGTACTGAAAGGTCTATACCCCGCCTCTTGCGCTAAACCTGACCCACAAAAATGTTACCCCTAAGACGCGCGCGTAAAACTCTACCGGCTCCTAATGGCCGTGGCCTTATTTGACGCACGCATTGGCGTGGCCATCTATGTGATCCACGCCAATGTCGCCGGCAGAGTTTCGCACGCACGCCTTAGGAGTGATTAATTTCTTAAACATATTTATAATGCAGGATATTTACTATAAATTTTTCCTTTAGTAATGAAACATGATCTATAAAGTTAATCAATAATGAGTAAAGCGGGCTGCACAAATCCCTTTCAGGGGCATTCGGCGTGGATCACCTACAATACCACACCAAAGTGTGCGTTGTAGATGGACACGGCCGTTTATGACCCTGACAGGGATTTGCGCAGCCCGCATTTAATAATTATTGAATATTCTGTGAGTCAAGTTTAGGCGAACTTCTGACTCTGCGGCAAGGTTCATTCATTCATTCATTCATTAAAGTATTTATTCTTTTTCTGCCTGGCGCGGCTGCTGCGGGCAATTGATTTATGAAACTCCTGTTTCTGCTTCAGATAGGCCGAATGGCTGATTACAAAAGCGTTTTCCTTTGTTTGTGTCAGATAATTTTTCCACTGTTCCTGCGACAGGCTGCCGTCATCCAGCGCGGCCAGAACAGCGCAGCCTGGTTCGCTTGAATGCGTGCAATTATTGAAACGGCATTTTGTAAAAAGATCCTCCACTTCCGAGAACGCAAGACTGATGCCTTCACTGGAATCCCAAAGACCAAGCTCCCTAATCCCTGGCGTATCAATTACCAGCGCTCCTGAAGGCAGGCGAAAGAGATGACGGTAAGTTGTGGTATGCCGCCCCTTGCTGTCATCATCCCTTATTTCCTTTACTTCCATTAATTCCTGTCCCGCAAGACGGTTCAGCAGGGAAGATTTTCCCACGCCGGATGATCCAAGAAAAACGGCGGTTCTTGCCGGTTCAAGGAACGGCGTAAGCTCTTCAATACCGAAACCGGTTTTGCTGCTGACTGTGATAACCGGAACTTCCCTTGCAATTTTTTGCACTTCGGCGGCGAGGGAAAAGGGATCATCCGCTAAATCCGCCTTGGTTAAAATAAAAACCGGAAAACCTCCGCTTTGCAGCGAAGCTGTCAAATACCTGGCGAGGCGGTTTCTGTTCAGGTCGTGATTAAGCGAAGACATTATGAACACATAATCGAAATTCGCCGCGCTTACCTGTTCCTTTACATTCTTAACATAACCTTCCGAATGGCCCAGAAAATCCACTCTTGAAAATCTGGATCGCCGCGGAAGAATCGCGTCAATCAGGGAAGATCCTTCCGTGTTATATCGTATAACGGCAAAATCTCCGGCGACAGGGAAATCTTCAATGTTGTTGTATAAACTCCCCTTGATTTCCGCGGTAACTTCGCCATGTTCGCAAATTACCTTAAACCTTTCACGCCGCGATTCAATGATCCTCGCGGGAATATAAAACGGTTTATTTTTTTCCTTTATTATTTCCTGTGCGGCAAGGAAATCCGCACCCGTAAAGCCGTAATCTTTTAAATCTGTAAACATTCCGTTATTCTCCTGTTATTTTTTTGGCGCTGCCGCGCCGGCACAAGGGCATTATGCTGCCGTAGAATCCGCCTAATCATATTTCATGAAAAGACGCCGTATGTTGTGAGATTTAATTCCTGGCTTTATTATTTTTTATAGAAAGGTAAAGGAGGAATTCCCGCAACATGCGGCTTTAATGAGTATTTCTTTTTTACGCATTATTAATCCTCCTTGTTAATAAATTTTTTGTTAATATAATACTGTCATAATTTTACTGGTTTGTCAATGGAATTTAAGGCGAAATTAAATGTTATTTATTTATTCTTTTGGATGAACCAATCTGATTAACAGAAGATCATCTGTTGATAATCGCCGTTTATTATGCTAAAATACCGCAATAACAAACAGGAGGTTTTTTCTTTATGGATAAAAAGCTGAAAGTGGGCATTATCGGATGCGGCGGGATTGGCAGACAGAAGCACCTGCCGGCGCTTGAGGGAATTAAGGAAGCTGAAGTTATGGCTTTTTGCGATATTATTCCTGAAAGAGCGGAAATTCTATGCAAACAGTATGGCGGGGAAAATGCGAAAGTATATACGGATTACAGGGAACTGTTAAAAGACAATTCCATCGATGTGGTTCATGTCTGTACGCCGAACCGCTCCCATTCTCCCATTACGGTGGACGCTCTGGAAGCGGGAAAACATGTAATGTGCGAAAAACCAATGGCGGCAAGTTACGAAGAAGCCAAAAAAATGACTGACGCGGCAAAAAAGACAGGAAAACTGCTGACAATAGGCTACCAATACCGCTGTATGCCCGCGCCGCTTTACCTTAAAAAAATGTGTGAACACGGCGATTTGGGTGAAATTTATTTTGCCAAAGCTCACGCGCTCAGGCGCAGAGGCGTTCCCACATGGGGCGTTTTTCTCAATGAAGCAGAGCAGGGGGGAGGGCCGCTAATCGACATCGGCACTCATGCCCTTGATATGACTCTGTGGATGATGAATAACTACAAACCCAAATCCGTTACTGGAAGTATATACAAAAAGCTCGGCGATAAACCGGATTGCGGCAATGCCTTCGGTCCGTGGGATCCAAAAGAATTTACAGTGGAAGATTCCGCTTTTGGTTTTATAACCATGGAAAACGGCGCGACAATTATTCTGGAAGCCAGCTGGGCGCTTAATACTTTGGATGAAGGTGAAGGCATTTGCACTCTCTGCGGAACAAAAGCGGGCGCGGATATCAAGGACGGACTGCGTATAAACTCAGACGCACTTGGAAAAACTGTTGTAACAAAGCCGGATCTTTCCGCTGGCGGAGTGCAGTTTTTCAAGGGCGCTTCCAGCGAGCCAAAGGATATTGAATGCAGAAACTGGTATGACGCTATTTTACACGGAGCGGAATTGCGGGTAAAACCAGAGCAGGCAATGGTAGTAACGCAGATATTGGAAGCCATTTACAAATCCGCCAGCGCCGGCAAGCAAATTAATTTTTAGTATTATTACGGAGGTTAACATGAAATTATTGGATAAATTTTCCATTCAGCTTTATTCGGTGCGTGACATTATTAATAATGATTTTACCGGGACATTAAAGAAACTTGCCGGTATGGGATATACAGGTGTGGAATTTGCAGGTTACGGCGGATTATCCTCAGGCGAAATGAAAGATGTATTGACAGCTAACAATCTTAAACCCATAGGCACTCATATCCGCGTTGAGCAGCTAACGGAAAAAATTGACGAGGAAATCGCGTATCACAAGATTCTTGGCACAGAATACATGATCTGCCCGTTTTACGCCATTAAAACGCGCGAGGATGTTATGAAACTTTCAGGGATTCTAAGACCTGTTATTGGGAAAATAAACGATGCGGGAATGAAATTCGCGTATCATAACCACGCCCATGAATTCGCAGAATGCGACGGCGAGTATCTTCTGGATATCCTGTTTCAAAATCTGCCGAAAGAAGCGTTTATGGAACTTGATGTCTTCTGGGCCGCCCATGCAGGCATTGAGCCTTTGGCTTATATGGAAAAAAACAGGGACAGATTAAAGCTTATCCATGTAAAACAGATCGACAGCAATAAAAAATGCGTAGACATTGAGCAGGGTATTCTGGATTACAGAAATATTATCTCCAGGGCCAAAACTCTCGGAGTGGAGCATTTTATTCTGGAACAGGAGGAATTCGCGGTTTCCTCCATGGTCAGCGTAAAAAATAATATCGGCTACATTTTCAGCCTAGAGGAATAAAATGAAACTGGGCGTAATGACTGTAATATTAAAAAGCAAACCGGCGGAAGAAGCGTTCCGTTATCTGTCATCCCTGAATGTGCAGACAGTTGAAATCGGGACAGGCGGTTTTCCCGGCACCGCGCACCTTAATCCCAGGGAGTTTCTTTCGGATTCTGGCGCTGCGGGAGCTTACATGGAAATGTTAAAAAAATACAACCTGGAAATAAGCGCGTTAAGCACGCATTCAAATCATGTGCATCCGCAAAAGGAAATCGCGGATAAAGCGCGCGAGGATTTTATCAATACATGCAGAGTGGCGGAAAAACTCAAAGTAGATACGGTTGTTACATTTTCAGGATGCCCCGGAGATCATCCCGGCGCGAAGTATCCCAACTGGGTTACATGCGCGTGGCCGCATGATTTTCAGCAGATACTTGATTACCAGTGGAATGAAGTGCTGATACCTTTCTGGCAGTCCGCGGTAAAAGAAGCCGCCAATTACGGCGTTACGCGAATAGCGCTGGAAATGCATCCCGGTTTTTCCGTTTATAATCCCTTTACCCTGCTTAAGCTGCGCTCCGCCGCGGGGAAGGCTATCGGCGCAAATTTTGATCCCAGCCACCTTTTCTGGCAGGGTATCAGGCCCGGCGAGGCTGTAAAAGTTCTAAAAGACGCAATTTTTCACTTCCACGCAAAGGATACAAAACTTGACATGACAAATGTTCATGTCAATGGAGTGCTGGACACCGGACGTTACGGAAATATTCTTGAACGAAGTTGGGTATTCCGTACCGTAGGTTATGGCCATGATTACGCAGAATGGAAGGAAATTATCTCCGCCCTTGCCGCTGTAGGTTATGACAGATCCATCAGCATTGAACATGAAGATGAACTTATGAGCGTCAATGAAGGTCTTGAGCGCGCCGTTTCATTTTTGCAGCAATTAATCATCAAGGATAAACCTCAATCGTTTCATTAATGGAGTTGTTCAGAAAATTCAGTTTGTGAACGAAACTTTTTTTTGAAACTTCCATATAAAAACATTTTTCTCAGTGTCGTAACCTGAAAAATGCAGGACTGCAGGAGAATCAACAGGATTAATTACCGCAAAGACTTGAAAAAGGCGGTCAATGTATAGTAGAATATTAATAAGTGTCAGCTTTTAAATAATATTAAAGGTGGGTCTGGTGGACGGTGATAAGAAGAATACGCTGCTCATTGTTGATGATGAAAACTCTAATTTAAAAGTTATAAGTCACATACTGGGCAGCAATTACACAATATATACCGCAACAGACGGAATGAATGCCATTAAAAAAGCCAAGGAACTCAAGCCTGATCTGATTTTACTGGACATTATAATGCCTGTAATGGACGGGTATACGACCCTTTCCGAATTAAAAAAAAACGTAGAAACATATAAAATCCCTGTTGTGTTTATTACCGGTCTTAACAATATGGAGGATGAGGTAAAAGGATTATCTTTAGACGCGGCGGATTATATAACGAAACCTTTCAGCGCCGCGATTGTCAAGCTGAGAGTGCAAAACCAGATGAAAATTGTAAATCAGATGCGCACCATTGAACGCCTCAGCATGATTGATCATCTGACCAATATCCCAAATAAACGAAGTTTCGATGAACGCATTTCAATGGAATGGAAACAGGCCATGAGGGAACAGACGCCAATCAGTTTATTGATGATGGATCTGGACAAATTTAAAACTTTAAACGATACATACGGGCATCAAAAAGGTGATTTTATTTTACATTCAGTCGCCCAGGTTTTCTCGCAGTCCCTGAGGCGTCCCGGAGACTTTGTCGCCCGCTGGGGAGGCGAAGAATTTACCGTTCTTCTGCCAAATACTCCGCTGGAAGGCGCTGTGGAGAGCGCTGAAAGAATACGTCTTGGCACCGAAAAAAATGATTATGTCAGCGACGACGGAATGGTATTAAAAATAACCGTAAGCATCGGCGTTCATTCGCTTATGCGTGTAACGGATAATTCAATGCACGCGATAGAGACTTTTATTTCAAACACCGATGACGCGCTTTATTCCGCCAAAAAAGCGGGCAGAAACAGAGTAATGGTTTATCAGTCCGAAAAAAAATAGACCAGGGCTGCTGTTCCAAAATTTTCAAACCTTAGGTTTGCGTTTTTGGAAACAGTTACCATAGATTTATATTTTTAGTTTATTTAGCGTAACCAAAGCGGAAGCGAAATTAAAATCATCCATTTGCTGTATCAGCTGCTTTTTTAGTTCACTGTTCCGGGGTATCCTCTTAATGCTTTCGGTATGATTAATACATTCGGGATCGCCCGCGTTAAGAAGCGATGCTATTTTTTCGAGTAATTCATTTGCTTTTTCAGGTTCCAGAGCGTCTGTTTCGCTATATGTTTGGGTTTCTTTATCATCCTGCAGTTGTTTGTATTTATTTAAAACGGAAGTAAATTCTGTTTCCAGATCTTTTAAATGTTTTTCTGTTACTGCGTTTTTTTCGTCTTTCAGTTCGTTTTCCACAATCGCGGCGGCTTCCCGAAGTTTTTTTTCATTAAGCTGAGCTGCGTTACCCTTCATTGTGTGGGCAAGCCTGTGAGCCAGTTCTATATCGCCGGATTTAATGGCGTTTATAATTTCATTGTACCTGCCGCAGCTGTTTTTTATGAATGATTTCTGAAGAGCTATTTTGAATTCGCGATCTGCTTCGCTTATAAAATCATCCGCCTGCGGTGCATTCATTGCGGTTCCTGCATCGTGGAGAATTCATTCAATACAACAGCCAGTTCGGTTTCAAGCATTTTTAGCTGCTCTTCTGTCACCATGTTTTTCCCGTCCTTAAGCTGCTGTTCGATATTTGCGGCGGCTCTCTGTAAAAGAATTTTTCCAACCTGCCCTGCGCTGCTCTTTAAGGTATGCGTCAGCCTGTACGCGGTTATTATATCGCCTGCTTCAAGGCATTTTACAATTTCGCTGTATTTATCCATGTTGTCACGCAAAAACAAAAGATGTATCGATTTTTGGAATACCAGTTCCGCCTCGAGCTGCATATTCTTCTGTCCGGTTCCGAAGTTCTCGGGCGTGAAGTACTTCATAAGGCATCGCCATAATTCCTGTGAAGTGAACGGTTTGCCCACGCAGTCATTCATGCCGCTTGTCCTGTATATTTCCCTGTCATTGACCATTATGTTAGCTGTCATGGCCACTATCGGAATGTTTGCGTCAAGATCCCGTATTTTGGAAGACGCTTCAAGCCCGTCCATCACCGGCATATGTATATCCATAAAAATCAAGTCGTATTGCCTTCTTCCTTCCTTTATGCGATTTTCAACCATCTCAACTCCGGTATTCCCGTCTTCCGCCACATCCGTTTTCAGCCCCACTCTCGCAAGATGCTCGCAAATAAGCTGCTGGTTCATTAAGCTGTCTTCGCACAACAGAACTTCGCCCGAGAACATGGGTTTTTCAAGTTCGTTAATCACAATTTTTTTCTCTAGCAGTTCATCGTCCGCAACATTGATTGTGTCAAATGTTAATGTAAAACTGAACTTGCTGCCGATGCCGGGCGTGCTTTCGGCTGCAAGCGTGCCGCCCATTAATTCTATTATATTTTTTGTTATTGCAAGCCCAAGCCCTGTTCCGCCGTATTTGCGCGCGGTGCGGGTTTCCGCCTGTTCAAACGGCTCGAATATTTTTTTTAGCTGTTCGGATGTCATGCCGATGCCGGAATCTTTTACTTCAAAATACATTGTAATGGTTTTGCTGCCTACCTCTATTAAAGAGGCATGAAGTTTTACCATGCCGTTGTTGGTGAATTTTACAGCGTTGGACAGAAGATTCACAAGAGACTGACGCAGCCTGGAAGGATCACCTAACGGCTTCTTGCCAATACTTGGCTCAACATAAAAGTACAGGGTTATGCCCTTTTCAAGCGCTATCGGCATTATTAGGGTTCTGCAGCTTGAAAAAAGATCATGCATGTTAAATGGAATATTTTCCAGAACCATTTTGCCGGATTCAACTTTGGAGATATCCAGTATATCGTTAATAATATGCAGCAGCCATTCCACATTTGTTTTGATCTTATTCAGATAGTCCCTGGTTTTCAGTGATGTTTCGCCGTCCAGAGCCAGCTCTGAAAAACCCATAATGCTGTTCATCGGCGTTCTTATTTCATGGCTCATCCTGGCAAGAAAATCGCTTTTTGCCGTTGACGCTATTTCAGCTTCTCTGAGCAGATGATCTATTTCTTCATAGGGGCGTTTTAAGAATGAAACGGCTATAATGGCGGCCGAAATGCTCAAAATCAGGGTAATCACTCCCATGATCAAAATACTGCCGGTTATATTATTAAGATCGATTTGCGTATGTAAAGTATAACCGACCCACAGAGACGCAATGTTAGTGAAAATCGCTGCGGTGATAATTACAATGAAAATTCTTGCCTGTATTGATTTAATGCTTTTTTTTTCTGTGATTTGCTGCGGCTGTTTTTTATCATCGGATACGCTGTCGCGCGTGTTTTTTTTATTAATCAAAATCTTACCTCTTCCCCGTTTAACAGTGTCTGTCTTTTATGAAAAAAATTCCAGTGAAATTGCTCAATAACTGAAGTTACCGAACAGCTCTGCTACAGATATACTATCTTAATAATAGCATTAAAACAGCATGTGAACCATAGGTTTGAATGCTGTTTTAATACATCACATTAAAATCCGCGTCTATCCTTGAACTAGTGTCCTGTTATATTCGGTTTCCAATATAACAATATGCGTTAAATCCTTATTACATAAGGATTTAACTTAACATTTCATTCCGATATTTGAATATAACAGGACACTAACCTGTTTTATGGACAAATTCTAAGTTTCCGGTAAAATGGCAGATAACTTTTTATCCAGTGAAAGCAGTGTTTTCTTGAATTTGTGGAATCGCTGCGTACAGTTGTTAATATCCTGTTTCTTTGTAGCTATTTCCAGTTCCAATGCCGCTTTGGACAGTTTCATGGCTCCGATGGTAGCGAGCAGCGTTTTTAGCGCGTGTACGGAATTTGAGAAATTTTTTATATCTCCGGCGTAAAAAAATGCTGTCATATTGCTGCACTCAGGCGCTATCTTTTTCTGAAAAATGCACAATATTTTCTGAAATACTTCTTCCTTGCCGGAAGAACGCGTCATTCCGATTTCCGTATCAATGTCCTGTATTTTACGGATTTTTTCCAAAAAGCCGCCTGCGGCATTATCTTTCGCGTTTTTCAGTTTTTCATTTTTGTCTGGTTGGGATTTTTTTTCTGCCGATGATTCCACTGCATCAGGCAGAAGACGTTCATTATATGTTTTAATTTGCTGAATGTTTGAAACACCATTTGCTGCTGTTTGTTTCTCATTGTGTATTTCCGCCGATTTGGCCTGATCTTCCTTTTTTTGCTGTATTTCTATAAGTTCACGGAACTGATTTATTATGTTTACTTGATTCCTTATCCTTAGTTTTACAATTTTATCGCTGAATGGTTTGTGTATATAATCCGCCGCGTCCAGATCCAGCCCTCTTTCTTCATCTTCCAGACTGTTCAGGCTGGTAATAAAAATAACCGGTATATTGCGAATACCTTCGCATTTTTTAATCTCGCGGAGCGTCTGGTATCCGTCCATTTCCGGCATAATAATATCCAGCAGTATTAGGTCTGGTTTTAATTCTTTGGCTTTTTCTATCGCGCCCAATCCGCTTGTATCGGTATAAATTACATATTCTTCGCCTAAAATATTGTTTAAATATTTTAGGTTAAAATTTTCATCATCTACAATAAGAATGCTGTTCTTTTTCATTCCATTCATTTCCTTTAACCTTTCCCATGTATTGATTTATGTTTCGGATAAAATATGTTACCTGTCATAAGGAAGCTCATAAATTTATGTTATTAAACCTCATTTTTTGTTCAAAATACTTTGTTTTGAAATATTTTACCATGAGATGCGCAGGATGGCAACCAAAATACAACACTAATGTCCATTTTCATTTAGTTTTGATAGTTATTAATTGAGTAAATTCTTCATTTTTTTTAAAAATATTCTTAATTAAAACATGTCCCAGGAATTAATTACTCCTAAAGAGTGACTTTTTACGAGGCAGATATTATTTACCGTTTATACAATTTTTCGTTCCGCAGCGATACGGATGGCTTCAGCCAGATTTTCTGCTCCAAGTTTCATATAAAGGTTATTGATTACCATTTTTACAGTATTAATTGAAAGCTGTCGGCTGTCGGCGATTTCCGTGCGTGAAAGGCCGTGGGAAAGATCTGTTAGAATTTCACTTTCCCTCTGGGAAATGGCTATGTCGTCTGAAATATTGTTTGCCCGTTTATACTCGGTAGCGACATGAGCCAGGCGTTTTGCGTAAGACGCGGATTTCAGGTTGACGCCTTCCAGCCATGATTTCGGGATAGAGCCGTCAGTTTCCTTTAAAGCATAGGCTGTCAGGGTACGCATGTCTTTTCCCATCTCGATGAAGGGCATAAGAATTTCATTCGGCGACGCTGCATTATACGCTTCTTCAAGCGTTTTATACGCTTTCTCCCTGTCCTTCATTTTATAATAAATACAGGCTTCAATTGCCAGCATTTCTATCCTTCCGAATAAATAAGACTCCCTCTCCTTCATATCCTGGATGTATGAAAGCAGGGGAGGATAATTTCTTGACGCGTAACAGTAACGCGCTTTCATCTGGTTGCCGTAATTCTCAATAAAACTGGTATGGGCATAGAGCGAAAAATTTTCCTTCAGCCATTCGGGAACATTTTCCAGTAATCCCATGGTGCTGAAAAACCAGCATGCGGTTATGTCATATTCCACAAATCTGTAGTAATAATCTTCGTCATCCAGCAGAGCGTTCTGTTCCTTCAGCGTCTTCTGAGCTTTTAAAAAATTTCCCTGGGCGATTGCAATCCGCAGGGTGTAGAACAATACCCTGTTCGCGGTTGATGATCTCTTTTTGTCCCTCGCGTAGTTCAGAGTCCTGTTAATCAGCGCTTCTGAACCCTGAATATCGCCCTGATAAAATTTAAGTTCACCGCTGGCAAGGTCGTCTGTTTCGCCGTTATAATTTAAAAAACATTTTGATAAATGCATTCTTGTTCTGCTATTGGCGCTTAAGAATTCCTGCATGGCGCCCTTCCTTGATGAACCGACAGAGCATACCCAGGGTCCGGTGGCAAAACTGATTAGTTTACCTGAGTTAACCGGCTCCTTATAACATTTACTGACTTTTTCAAAGTAAAGATCAAAATCGTATACATCGTTTATTAAGCCCAATGAACTGCGCGTAATACCCCAGCAATAGTAAATGCTGCTTAACGATTGTCTTCTGAAAAGATCATCTTCCGGAAGTTTTATATACCTTGATTCATAGAATTCCGCCAATTTTTCCGCTTCTTCCCATTTACCCTGACACATAATTGAGCGCATGTGAGTTGAAGCCAGATATTCCACTTTATCGAATACCTCAATGGGAGTCCGTTCCAGTATTGCCGCAGTGTAACACGCTATATCATAAGGTATCTGGGATGCCGAACCTATAAACATCCAGACTATGGATCTGTAGTCCCCTATTTTTTCATAATACGACAGCGCGTCTATTTTAAAACTATTTCTTTTACACCATTCCCCCGCGATGGAATATGTCGTAATTTTTTCTTCCTGTGAAAGAAGATCCTGTTTTGTGGTCAAAAATTCTAAAAACAGGGGATGTATAAGATATGCGTTTATATAGCTGTCGCGGCGCACATAAGCGTTTTGTTTTTCCAGATCGGCCATCAGTTCCGTGTCATCTCCGGCCAAAAGTGCGATTAGTTCGACCGAAAGATGATCGATAAGGGAAAGGCGCACCAGAAAATTCTTCAGGCGTTCAGATATTATGTTCCAAATTTCAATTTCCATGTAACGGAAAATATTGGATTTCATCGCGTTGCGCAAATAACCTTCGTAACCTGGCGCTTTACTGTATGACCTTGCAATCAGGTTGACTGCGAACGCCCAGCCTTCTGTGTCCTGTGTAATCCCGCGCAGGCTGTCCGGCTGGAGCGATATATTATGCCCCCTGAAATACTGCGAGATTTCGCTTTCTGTAAACCGGAGTTCATTTTCGCTGAAATTGTATATACGGTCGCTTGAAACAAGGCTCGCGATATTAATGCGGGGAGTCGAACGGGAAATCATAAACAGGGTGGTCCCCACCGGTAAACCGCGGATAGCCTCTTCTACAAACCGGATTACTGCTGAGTTTTCTATGTAATGACAGTCATCAAAAACGATAACCCGGCGCTTTTTATCTCCGTGATCGCGCAGCAGATTCTGATATTGCTTTAATTTTTCCTGTGTATCCGGAAAACCAAGTTTCTTTACTGAAGTCGCGAACGGCGCGTTGTTTATCAATGTCATACTGTGGGTAAAATTTTCCCAAAAACGCCCGCCCACATTATCGCGTTCGGATAATTGTACCCATACTGTAGTTGCCTTGTATTCCTGAACAAAATCATGAACTGCGGTTGTTTTTCCGTAACCTGCACCGGCGCATACAACAATTACAGGATATTTCATGGCTTCCGTGAATAACTGATTTAACCGGTTTCGTTTGAAATGAAAAACAATATTTAAATTTTGAATTTCCTGTTGCATAGCTTCCTGACAATAATTAGAGTCTGTCTATAATGTGGACACATTATAGACAGACTTCCATATAAACAGCATTTTCGCAGCCTGCAAACCAAAGGTTTGAAGGCGAGAAAATGCAAGGTCTGTCCGCAAAGTAACCGACTTTGTGGACAGACACTAATTATAATGCCAAACAAATTATCCTCTTGCAATACTCCATATTTACATGAGCTTCTTAAAAAAAACTATAATATATTATTTTTTTCTATCGTAACTAACAATATTATATATGTCAATAAATTTATTTCAAAAGAACCGTTTTTTTTAATTTTTTTCTTTTTTCATATCTGTATGATAAAATTTAAATAAAAAATTGAGGCTGTTCAGTTTATGGAACAACCTCAATTAAAAGAAAAAGTTTTATTTTTTCCGGATGATTTTATTCCCCGTTTTTATTAATATAAAAATTAGTATAAAAACTTATAGGTTTTGAATACAAACTGCCTGTTTAAACGGTGTTGAAATATTTATTTCAACTATGAAAAAATACATGTACTTACAGTGAAGCTTCCATTACTAATTTTCAAAAAAAAATGTTCCTGACTATGTGATAATATCATTAATATTAAAAATACTGCCAAATGTATATGGTTTTAGTCCTCTCTTTGTGAGTGATTTGTCATCAAATGGTTTGATGAAAGCTTTCCTGTTGACATACTTTTGGACTTTTGTATAATTACATAGTATTAATTCTTGGAGGAATTTATGAAAAGAGCAATTTTAGTAATTTTTGCCGTTTTATTGGCAAGTGGTGTGCTTTTTGCCGGCGGCAGAAGGGATTCCGGCGGCTTAACTATAAAACAGGGCGTACTCATGGTTGGTATGGAAATTGGTTATCCACCAATGGAATATTTTGGACCGGACGGCAGAACTCCTGTCGGTTTTGATGTTGAAATGTCAAAAGCCCTTGCCTCGAAGATGGGGTTAACGGTTGAATTTGTTGATACAGCATGGGATGGTATTTTTTCGGCTGTAAACACCAGTAAGTTTGACTGTATTATTTCATCTGTAACGATAAATCCGGCGCGTTTAGCGGCGCATAATTTCAGCAAGCCTTATATTCAAAATACATTAGCCATTGTGGTTCCCAAGGCTTCAACCCGCCGGGTGCGCTCGCCTCAGGACCTTGCCGGTCTTCGTGTAGCCTATCAGGATGAAACAACCTCCGATTATTACATGGGAGAACTTGCCTCGGGAGGCTTAAAATTTACTACCTATGAATATGACAAGGTAATGTACTGTTTTGATGAGTTAAGGCTTAACCGTGTCGATGCCATAATGACCGATCTGCTTGTCGCTTATGAATATGTCAGCCAGGCGGACAGTCCTTTTGAAATTGTCTGGCAGGGCGGCGAAGAAGAATTCGGTATTTGCATGAGAAAGGGAAATAATGCCCTTACCGAAGCGATAAACAAAGCGCTTGATGAGCTTTTTAATGATGGAACCATGTTAAGGATTTCCAGGGAAATTTTCGGCATGGATCTGGTTTCCGCAGTACGGTAATTTTACCGGATGGAAACTCTAAAGACAGTAATTTTTTCATGGACTCCTCAGCTTCTGCTGGGGGCTAGGGTTACTATCGGGCTAACAGTTACTTCTGTAGGCGCCGGACTGATATTGAGCTTGTTTCTTGCATTGGGAAAAATGTCAAAGAATTATGTAATCAATAAGCTTTCCAGCGCCTATGTTTTCTTTTTCCGCGGAACTCCCCTGTTAATGCAGTTGTTCTTCGTTTATTACGCGCTGCCGATGGTTGCCCCTGTTCTGACAATCAATAACCGTTTTCTGGCGGCTTTTATTGCTTATACATTAAACTGCGCCGCTTATTGCGCGGAAATTATCAGAGCCGCAATTCAAAGCATCGACAAGGGACAGTTTGAAGCATCCCGCGTACTGGGACTGTCTTACGGTCAGACCATGCGGCTTGTTATTATTCCGCAGTCAATCAGGCGTCTAATCCCGCCTGTAGGAAATGAATTTATTATGATGCTCAAAGACGCGTCTCTGGTATCCATGATTGCGTTAGTTGACATTACCAAGGCTACAAGGAATATAGAAGGCTCAACGCGCTCGGCTCTTGTTTACATTCCGGCAATGATACTATACCTGATCATTACCGCCGTTTTTTCTTATTGCTTTCACAAGCTGGAGAAAAAATATTCGGTATATGAGTGAGAACGTTACATGTCAATGGTAAAAACCGAAGGTGTATGCAAGACTTTTCACGGCGGAAACGGAAGAAAACCGCTTGATGTTCTTAAAAACGTCTCGCTTACAGTGGAGCAAAAGGAAGTAGTCTGCATAATAGGGCCTTCCGGAGCGGGCAAGTCTACATATCTTCGCACCCTTAACAGGCTGGAATCCATCGATGAAGGGCAGATATACATAGAAGACAAACTGCTTTTTGACTGCCATAACGCCGTGAACAGCGTAAAAATGCACAATGATGAGCGCAATAAAATTCTGCTTGAAGTAGGAATGGTTTTTCAGCGTTTTAACCTTTTTCCTCACAAGACCGCTTTGGAAAATGTAATGCTTGCTCCGCTCAATGTCCGCAAACTTCCGTTTAATGAAGCGCAGGAAAAGTCAGTCAGTATACTTGAACGGGTGGGCCTTGGCGATAAAATCAATACATTTCCAGCGCAGTTATCCGGCGGCCAGCAGCAGCGTGTCGCCATTGCCCGCGCTCTTGCCATGGAACCGAGGATAATGCTCTTTGATGAGCCGACATCATCTTTGGATCCTGAACTGGTAGGCGAAGTGCTTGCCGTAATGAAACAGCTTGCAAAGGCGGGCATGACTATGCTGGTTGTTTCTCACGAAATGGGTTTCGCGCGTGAAGTAGCCAACAGGGTAGTATTCATGTATGAGGGAAAAATTCTTGAAATCGGCACTCCCGGCCAGATATTCTCCAATCCCGAAAACGACCGCACAAGACAATTCTTAAATAGCGTTCTGTAGCAAATTGGAAATTAAAACAAAAAATGATAGATGCTTTTATCTAAAATCAAGGTTAATTCAGAGATTGTAAACAATGTTACATTATTTTTATTCAAGGATTATTAATAAAGTTCATCGTTAACTCCTCATTTTTTATATTATCAATTTTCTTTGTCTTGTTTTGAACAGTTTCATGGTTTATACTGTTTAGAAAAATATGAATGTTAGTATCATAATCCCAGCCCTGAATGAAGAAAAAACACTGCCGGGTCTCCTGGACAGTATCAAAGCTCAGGAGTTTGATGATTATGAGATAATTGTCGCGGATGCCGGTTCAAAAGACAGAACAAAGGAGATAGCGTTATCCAAAGGCTGCCGCATTGTAGACGGCGGTTTACCTGGCGCAGGCAGGAACGCCGGCGCATCTGTAGCTAAGGGAGATTTTTTATTTTTCCTTGACGCCGATGTCATTATACCGCCGGGGTTTATCCGCAATGTATATGATGAAATGCAGGACAGGTTTATCGATCTCGCTACCTGCGAGATAAAACCGCTTTCCGATTACCGGCTGGACAGGGTTATTCACAGGCTGATGAATCTCGCAGTCCTCCTTAATTTATGGCTGGATCCAAAGGCGTTTGGTTTTTGCATCTTTGTAACAAAGCGGCTTTTTCTGAGAGCAGGCGGTTTTGATGAGACTATTTATGTCGCCGAAGATAATGATTTTGTAAAGAGGGCTTCGGTATTCAGAAACCTGCGTTTTCTTAACTCAGCGTACATTATGGTGAGCATCCGCCGCTTCGAGAAAGAGGGCCGTTTTGCGTATATGAAAAAAGGCGTTAAACTGAATCTGTACCGGGCTTTCAAAGGCGAGATACGCAGCGACGAAGTTGTTAAATACGAGTTTGACGCTTTCGATAAAATTGATAATGAAGCGGATTTGAATTTTCTGGACAAATTTGAAAAACGCCTGTTGAAAGTAGAAGGGAACTCCAGGCAGTTTAACAAAAACGCGAAACTTAGAAAACGCAGATTAGCATCTGAATCAAGGCATCTGCATCCGCCGCTTGAAGAATACGCTCATTTGGTTGAAGAGCTGGATCTTTACCTGAGCCGCCGCGAACGGAGGGAACAGCGGCAGCAGAAATTTATTAATTTTTTCAAACTGCAAAGTTCACCGGAAAGCAGGGTAAAAGAAAATTGATTAAAATAAATACTTTTAATGACCTGGGCATTAATCCGGCATTGACAGACAAATTAAAGGAACGTTCAATAGAAAAACCAACCGATGTTCAGAACCTAGTCATCCCCGCGCTGTTAGCTGAAAAAAACGCCGTTTTTCGCTCTGCTACCGGCACCGGTAAAACATTCGCGTACCTTTTGCCTGTATTGCACATTTTGGCCGCCTGTGACAGAAGCCGCCTTAACGCGCCCGCCGCGTTAATATGCGCACCAACCCTGGAATTATGTTCTCAGATTAAGGCGGAAGTTGATTTCCTTTCGGCGTCATTTACTGAAGCGCAGATGCAGTCGGCGCTAATTATCGGCTCTGTAAATCCTGAAAAGCAAATTGACACGCTTAAAAAAATTAAACCGGTTATTATTGTCGGGAATCCCGGCAGACTTCTTGTTCTTGCCAAAATGAGAAAATTAAAATTATTCAATCTGCGCTTTCTTGTTCTTGACGAAGCGGACCGGTTAACAGCACAGGAATGTATTGAAGAGACAAATGAACTTCTGGCATATATTGATCGTGCCAGAATGAAAGATAAAGACTCCAGCTTCACTGTAGCAGCCTGTTCTGCGACAGTCTGTGTTAAGACTAGAGATCAATTAGGACCGCTTTTTAATACGGCTGAAATTATTGAAAGCGATGATCATGAAATTCTTCAGGAGCGCATTGATCATTGGGCGATATTCAGCGAGAAGCGTAGAAAGACACAGACTCTTAGATCACTGTTGGCCGCGCTGAAAGCCAAAAAGAAGCGCATAAAAGCGCTCGTTTTTACCGGTAAAGGCGATGAAGCGGCTCTGGTTTTATCGCGCCTTCAGTATCATCATGTAAACGCGGCCGCTCTTTTTGGAAAAGCTGGTAAAAAACCTTTATCAGGCGGACAGCGCAAAGAGGCGCTGGATTTGTTTCGGAGCGGTAAAGTTGATGTGCTTATATCCACCGACCTCGCCGCCCGAGGTCTTGATATTTCCGGTATCACTCATGTTATCGCCCTTGATGTACCGTCTGACAGTGAAGTATACATTCATCGCTGCGGCCGCACCGCCCGCGCCGGGAAACGCGGCATTATGATCACAATCGCGGACGCTGTACAAATGCGCCTTCTGGCTTCCATGGAGAAAAAATTAAAAATCAGGGTGCAGCCAAAGGAACTGTATCAGGGTATGGTTTTACAGATTAATCCTGAGCAATATTGACAGTTTTCACGGACTAAAAGCGGATGGTATTGGAACCTGCACCAAATTAATAAAATGGCCGGGGTAGCGGTTTCTGAATGATTCAAATGAATTTTCCGCGGAGCTTTCGAAAACCGCGATTCTGAATACGCCGTATTCATCAAAATAAGGTACAAGAGCGGCTACATGGAAGTATTGACGCAGGCGGGGAGCGCCGCGCGGATTATCCTGGGTTGTCGCGGGACCTGTTTCTGTGTTTATCGCGGCAAGGTAAAAACTAAAAGGTTCATCTATCGCGAGTGTATAGAGCAGTGAATGAAGTCCTTCAAAACTGTATCCTGCTTCGTTCATAAAACCAGGATAAGATCGTGTAACAAAAGTTCCCCTGTCGTTTATCAGTACCGAAGAGAAATTATCGGCTCTTACTTCAAATTCATTCAGACTGCGGAATATGTCTGAACGCAGTGTGCCGTTGGCTTCCGCCGCAAGGTTTCTTATCCAGTCAAGACCGAAATAAGGATCGAATCTTTCTTCCCAGACAGCGGTAAATGAAGAGCCGCGGTCGCCGAACGGCGCTTTAAGCTGCGCGATTGGAAGCCGTTTGCCGGTAACAGGGCGGAGGATACCGTCTATCATCCATTTTAAAAAACCGGAACAGTTAAGACCCGCAGAAGACTGGTTCTGCTGGCGAAGCGAATCAATTAAAACATAGTTTCCGTTTTCATCAATCGCGCCGTCATCCGCAAACCGCAGGCCGGAAAGATTAGCGCGAACCTGCGACACAAATTTGCGGCTGCCGCCGTAGTACACAGGATCGGGATCAAAATATTTTCGCGGAAATTTATCTGAGACCAGTTTCAGTATGTCGTTTAGCTGCATTGTATAGAGACGCTCAAATGGAACCGCGACCGGCAATGAACGCACTACATAGCCGCCGTAAAGAATCGCGTCCATCAGGCATTTTTCCGTATTGAACGGGTAGAATTCAATGTAGGTGTTTGGATCGCTTCTGGGAAATATTCTTAAACGCGTCGGTGCACCGTTATCCTTCCGCCGGGTAAGCATCCATGATCCCTGAGCCCAGCCCGGAAACTGGTTTGTTCCTCTTCGCGTAACAGCTGCTGAATTTTCTGTTTCAATGCGGCCCTGTATCAGTTCGCGGGAAAATAACACCATAAATTCAGACGCGTTTTCTGTCGCGCGGATTTGCACCCTTTCGCCGTTCTGAAGCTGTTCAATAACCGGACGGCGCGCGAGCAGCCTTGAGTGGCTCTCTGTAAACCAGTCGTTGCGCCTGATCCTGACAGATGAATCATCGGCGATTTTTGTTGACGGCAGATCAAGGCTGTAAACCGGAAATATATTAACAACAAAAAATAAAATTACATAAAAAATTGACATATTTACTTTTATTATCGGTCTATCTTTGATATAATATCATATATACTGTTATTATCAACGGAGAATGGGGAGGAAATTATAATGAGGTTATACAGCCGCGGTCAGGTTTTATTTTTTTCGGTTTTAAGCGCGTTAATTGTTCTTTTATTCGCGGTAGGTTTTGGCTTTTTAAAACTGTCGCCTTCTGAAAATGTTCAGCCTGTCAGCCTGCAGCAGACGGAACATACGCCTGAATTTAAACTCATGCAGACCGAATACAATATTATTAACACAGCCGACTTGGTTCCCTATTCCGAAGATGAACGTCAGAATATTACAATTTATGAACGGCTGAATTCCGCAGTTGTCAACGTTACTACAGAAACCATGGCGATTAACTGGTTCCTGGAACCGGTTCCGCAGGAAGGCAGTTCCGGTTCCGGCTCAATCATTGATATCAGGGGTTTTGTTCTTACAAATAACCATGTAATAGAAAACGCGCACAGAGTATTTGTCAGCCTTTCCGACGGCAGCCAGTTTGAAGGGACAGTAATCGGCACAGATCCGGAAAATGATCTGGCAGTGCTGAAATTTGATCCTCCGCAGGGAATGGAATTGCAGACAATTCTTTACGGCGATTCAACTAATTTAAAAGTAGGACAGAAAGTGCTGGCTATCGGCAACCCATTCGCCCTTGAAAGGACATTAACAGTGGGGATTGTTTCGGGTTTGGGAAGGCCAATTCAAACATCAAGAAACAGGATAATACGCGATATGATTCAAACCGACGCCTCGATTAACCCCGGCAATTCAGGCGGTCCTTTACTTGATACTCAGGGCAGGATGATAGGAATTAACACAATGATTTATTCTCCTTCCGGCGGCTCTGTCGGCATCGGGTTCGCTGTTCCTGTAAATACCGCCAAACGCGTTGTCAATGAAATAATGCAATACGGTAAAGTCCGCCGGGGCTGGATAGACGCGACAGTGGTGCAGCTTTTCCCAAGCCTTGTCCGTTACGCGAGGCTGCCTGTCGATTCCGGCCTTCTCGTTTCACGAACCCGCAGAAGCGGGCTTGCCGAAAGAGCCGGACTGCGCCAGGGTTCAGAGCCTGTGCAATACGGCCGCAGCGTAATTTATCTGGGCGGCGACATAATTATTGCAGTTAACGGCCTGAAAACAAACACTCTGGCGGATCTTTACTCAGCTCTTGAAGCAAACAAGCCCGGAGATACGGTAAAGGTCAATATAATCCGCGGCGACAGGGAAAGCACTATAGACATTGTTCTGGCCGACAGAGAAGAAGTTATGAATTGATTTAATAAATGTTTTTATTCTTGTTGAGTTTTACGCACACGCATAGGGAGTGATTTTTCTTCAGACGCTGATGCTAAAGAGCATTCCAGTGACGGGAGCGGCCGGGGTATAGACACTCGCAGCCTGGGTCGCTCTGATTTGTTTTTGATATTGATCAATAAGGGCGTTTATCCGCTGTTCATCGTTCTGATTTATTACGCCCATATCTTCGGTGTTCATCATAACAGAGGGCTGCTTTTTCATTGTTTTTAACTGTTCAATCAATGTGTCAAGTATTTTTAATCTGGAAATATTTACACCGGTTGTTCCTTCCGGGGCCGGAGTGCCTGATACATTTTTAAAATGAGAATAGATAACCATTCCGGGAGAAACAGGAAGAGACATTTTTCCGTTGCCTGCCGCGTTCATGGCATAACCAACAGTGGGGAAAGGTTGATATGGAACAGTCCCGATACTCATATAACAGTCTCCTGCTTTCAATATCGGAAATAAATAATTAATATTTTATAAAGAACATCGCCAATACTTCAATTTTTTTTGATCTAACGGTTCATCCGCGTCCAGTCTGATACGCGTCTGTCAAGCGGATACAGATCATCCGCGTTTTCCCTGCGGGCGCGTTCATAAATATACGGGAGAATGACTCTCTCTTTTAGTACAGCCCAGTTGCCTGGCAGAATGTTTGGAGGCATGAGAAACTCTGAAGGCGGCATGCGGCCTAAAAGTTCCGGATAATACCGGGGAAAAATCTGTTCAGTTACCTGGTTAAGGGCGGAAAAACCGCCCGAGATTCCAAAAACTGTTTCGTTTATCCTGTTGGCCTTGCTGAACTCAAGGAGCAGATTTTGATTCTCCACACGGAAAAACCACTGTATAAAAGCCCTGGCCGCCCTTTGAGACTTTGCTTTTTTTGGAATGCCTAAATATACAATGTCTTCTGTAATCGGGATTCTGCTTTTATCCATGATCCAGCGAAAATCCAGGTTGTTTTTGTTATCGCCGCTTAAAGTAAAAAGATCGCTGCTTTTTTTATATGAAAAAAGAATGCGCCCAGACTGTATTAAATTTTCCGCCGGCACATAAAAATATTTAAATGTAAAATCTTCTTCACCCTGATTTCCGCTGTTAATTTCCTGCGTCCAGTTATAAATAAAATCCATGGACTGTTCCAGAGCGCCGTTATCCCAAATCAGAGGGGATGCTTCATTAAACGATGTATCAAACAGTATTGCGGTGACTAGCAAAAAATCGCTGCTCCATAACGGTGAAAAACCCAGTTGTGTATAAGCGCCGCTTGTTTTGGCGTTAAAGTCATTGCTAAGATTCTTTATTTCATTAAAACCTATGGTAAACTGATTTGAAAGTCCCTGTTCTTTGTCCCTGGAGAAAATCAATGCCGGAACATTGAATGACACCGGCAGCAGGTATTGTTTTTTTTCAATTCTGCCAATTGTAAGGAGGCTGGAATAAAAAGCGCTCACTGCAAGTTTTTTTGATCCGAATAAATTATCAAGCGGTCTGAAATTTGCGCCTGTGGAAGAATTTTTAAGCCAGCTTCCGACTACAATGTCAGGATCTATACCAGTCCTTTCCAGTTCTGCGGCCGGATATTCAAAATACCTTACTGTAACCTTGTATTGATTTTGAGTTGTATTGAAATACTCGCTATAAAACGCGAATTCCGGACGATCAGTCCATATTAACGCGGTATTATCGCCGCAGGAAATTAAACAAATGGCCAAAATGAAAACACTTAAAGTATAAAAGCGCATGAGAAATATTATTTTGTAGTTTATTACTTGTCAATCTGTTAAAGGAATGGTAGTATATAAATACAGAGAGGTGTTTTGGATCGGATCAAAGACGCTCATGTTATCAGGCTTATCGAACAGATTGGCGTACATTATAAGACAAATATCTCTAACCGGTTCCTGCGTCCCTTGATGCTCCAGCTTCAAATTGATAAACCCACGTGGGATCGGATTGAATTTCTTACTGAAAAACTGGAATTGTTCCGTTATCAGGGTTTTCATCTGGATGAATTATACCTGTCCATAGCCGCGTGCGCCCGTTTTGTTGATCTTTCCCGCAGTAATTTGATTCCCAATCTTAAAAACAAGATCAGCACAACATCCAGCGCTTCAGATAAAATTCTCAGAGATATGGCGGCCAATAATTTTCCGCATAACCTGGATGTTTTCGCGGATTTATTAAACAGTTTATTAACTGCGATATTGGATATTGATAAATACTCCGCAGGCAAGAAACCTCCTGTTTTTTCCCAGATGCCGGAAATGATAAATGTCAGCAGTATGCTGGGCGGACTATAGGAAAATGATAAATAATTTCTGTTAATTGGCTGGAAGGCAGAGTTCGGGCTACTTGACTATTTTCCTTATTTTATATATATAAATTCCATTGATGAAATTTGGAGAAGATGATGTACGTTCTTGTAGAATTTAAAGGGAAACAATATAAAGCCGAGAAAGGCGCTTTGCTCAAGGTAGACAAGATTGACGCAGAGCCGGGCGCTTCTGTCAATATTGATACGGTGTTATTGGTTTCAGGTGATTCAGTTAAAGTAGGCAGCCCATACATTGAGGGCGCCAGGGTGTCCGCGGTTGTGGAATCTCACGGAAAAGACGGGAAAATAATTGTTTTTAAGTATAAACCCAAAAAAGATTACCGCCGCAAGCAGGGACACCGTCAGCAGTACTCAATAATCAGAATTGCTGAAATTTCAGCTTAAAAAATCAGGAAATATCAACCTAATTGATTGAAATTGAAGCGGCTCTTGACAACGAAGGAGTTTTAAGGGCTTGTAGGGCCGCAGGTCATGCCGGAGCCGGTAAAACCGGGTCTGATATTGTCTGCGCGGCTGTTTCTGTTTTAATGAGGACAGCTTTCAACGCCCTTTCAAACAGAAAGGGGATTATAATACGCGGCGGCGCGCCGGATAAAGGTCAAATGTGGCTGGAAACCGGGTTAGAAGCACAGGATGACGGAAAGGGAAAGGATTTTCTTTTTGCCGCAGGGGTTTTTCTGCTTGAAGGATTAAAATCCGTTGCTCAGGAATACCCGGATAATTGCAAAATTACAATTAAAAATATTTAATTGTTGTTACCAGGAGGTCTTAAATGGCACGGAAACGCGGCGGAAGCGGCGCTAAGAACGGAAGAGATTCAAACCCCCAGTATCTGGGAATTAAAGCATCGGATGGCACTGTAGTGAAAGCGGGAACAATTATCGCCCGTCAGCGTGGAACCAAAATCCATCCGGGAACAAACGTTGGCTGCGGCGGCGATTACACCCTTTTCGCCCTTACCGACGGTAAAGTAAACTTCCACCAGCGCCGGGGCAGAAAACTCGCCTCTGTAATTCAATAATGTTATAAGAGCAGCAGTTTCCATTTCCTGTTTTCATGGAAAAGTTTGCGGACGAAGCGATTATAGAGGTTTCCTCCGGCAGCGGCGGTAATGGCTGCGCGGCTTTCAGGAGGGAAAAGTATGTCCCCAGGGGAGGGCCGTCAGGCGGGGACGGAGGCAGGGGAGGCAATGTCCTTTTCACTGTCAGGCGTAATTTACGCACCCTCGCTCATTTAAGGTACAAACGTAATTTTAAGGCTGAAAACGGCCGGGATGGCGGAAACGGCGGGCGCTACGGTCATAACGGCGCAGATGTAATTATTCCGCTGCCGCCCGGCTCTCTGATACGCGAGGTTGAAACAGGAACGCTGATTAAGGATTTTTCGCTTAACAATGAGAAAGAAGATTTTTTGTTTTTAAAGGGCGGAAACGGAGGCTGGGGAAATATTCACTTTAAATCATCTGTGAATCAGGCGCCGGTTAAGGCTCTTCCCGGAAAACCGGGCATTGCCGTTAAATTAAAAATTGAACTTCAGATAATCGCCGATATAGGACTTGTAGGTTTTCCCAATGCGGGAAAATCCAGCCTCCTTGATCATTTTACAAACGCAAGGCCTAAAATCGCCGCCTATCCATTTACTACCAAAATCCCCAATCTTGGAGTATTAACCGCAGGAGAGCGGGATATAATCATAGCTGACATTCCTGGCTTGATAGAAGGCGCTTCAGCCGGAGCGGGGCTTGGGCTTCGTTTTTTAAAGCATATTTCGCGCACCCAGGCTCTTGCCTTCCTTATAGATCTTTCAGACAGCAATTACCTTGAAGCTTTTGATATTTTGCTCAATGAGCTTAACTCTTTCTCTGACAAGCTTATTAAAAAGAAACGGATCATTGTCGGAACAAAAACCGATTTGGAAGAAGCGGACGTCTGGCTGGCATCAGGGAGGCTCGCGGAACTTGCGGCAAAATATCCTGAAGAGGAAATAACGGGCATTTCTGTTTTTTCAGGCGGCGGGATAAATGAGCTGACCCGGGTTCTCTTGCGCATAACAGAAGAAACGTTAGCTGAAGAAGAGCTGCCTTCGCAGACAGAAGACGGAATGTCCGAAGAGGCACTATACTTTGAAGGAGATGATTTGTGAAACTGGGTATACTTGGCGGCAGTTTTAATCCTGTCCATTTGGGGCATCTTTTTTTGGCCGATACGGCTCTTTGCGCGCTGAAACTTGACAGGATTGTAATGATACCCGCGCACTGTTCCCCTTTTAAACTCGCGACAGAGAACACGGAAAGCAGCGCGAATGACAGGCTTGATATGCTGGCATCCGCCGTTACCGGCGACAGCCGCATCGCGATAGATACTTGTGAGATCAGGCGGGGAGGAGTCTCCTATACTGTAAACACTCTTGAGGATATTATTGAACGCTTTCTGCCTGATGGAAAACCAGAGCTGATAATAGGCGATGATCTCGCAGATGATTTTCCAAAATGGCGGGACAGCGAAAGAATTCTTCAGTTGGCAGACATTGTTATCGCCCGCAGGCTTGATAAAGCTCCTGTAAATATTCCCTATCCGCACAAGCTAATAGAAAACGATGTCATGGAAATTTCTTCCCATGTGATCCGGCAGAGAATCGGCGAAGGAGGCGCATGGCGGTCTTTGGTGCCATCCGGTGTAAGGGCCATTATTGAAGACAGGCGGCTCTACAATCTGACATCGCATCAGTTCGACCTTCAGCCTGTTTTAGGACGAACTGAAATTTCCGCAGATCAGTTAAGCGAACAGCTTATAATGCTCGTAGAAGATACGGCGCGTGAAACCCTCACAGTTGATCGCTTTCTGCATTCCAAGAATACCGCTTTACTTGCCTGCGATCTCTGCCGCCGTTTTAACCTTGATCCGATGGCCGGGTATCTTGCCGGAATTGCGCATGATCTCGGCAAACAGCTTGACGGTAAGCAGATATTAAAACTCGCAAAAACTGATGATATGGAAATAACCTCTCTTGAAAAGGAAAAACCGGGTCTTATGCACGGCAGAGCCGCGGCTGTATTGCTTAGGAATCGTTTCTGTATTCATAATGAAGATGTATTGGAAGCGATAATCGCACACACCGCGGGAAAGGAAAACATGGGACCGCTTGCAAAGGTAATATATATTGCCGATAAAACCGAGGTTTCCAGAAGCATTGATATGGATTTAAGGAGAATGTGTTATGAGGAAGACCTGGACAGCATTCTTTATGTTGTACTGAAAAAAACTGTCAGTAAGCTGCAATCCAGGGGACTTGATTTATCCGAAGAAACAAAGAAGCTGATGAACAGGATGAAGGAAAAAAACAGTTGAGAATGGAAAAAACAGACGCTTCGCGTTTTTTGCTTATAGCGATATTAATTCTGATTATTGTGGGAATTGCCGCTGCTGTGTATACCCTGCGAAGCAATCCTGTAGATGAAGCATTATCGGGCAATCGCGTAGTAAATGTTTTATTTGTTATTGAAGATGAAAAAATTCCCCTGAGCGCTTATGTTTTAATGTATTATCCCGCGACAAAGCGCGCCGCCATTTTTGATATACCAGGGGAGCTGGGGCTGCTGATTTCCAGAATTAACCGCGTTGACCGCATAGACAGGGTATATGAGAGCGGACGGATAACCGGTTATGAAAATGAAATTGAAAAACTCCTCGGAATCGATTTAAATTTTTCCATTGTTATTACAAAAGAAAAATTAATATCAATGGTTGATCTTTTGGAAGGGGTAGAAATTTTCATTCCTTCCAGGGTGTCGTACAGGGATGATTCGCAGCTTATCCTGTTTCCATCCGGCATAACTGTTCTGGACGGCGATAAAGCGGGCGCTTATGCTACATATACCCTTCCCGGTGAAGATCGCGAACTGGAAGTGTTTCGCAGGCAGCGTTTCTTTTTGGGATTGCTCAATAGCTGGATAAGAATGAACGACAGGCTTAAGGAACCTGCGGCTGCGAAATTGTACTATTCGTTCTTCAGGACAGATATGAATCAGCGCACGCTTGTGCGGCTCTTTGATGAATTTATTAATATTGATACTGAACGCACCAATATTCAGTCTGTGGGCGGCAGTCTAAGGGAAGTATCCGGCCAGATGCTGATTATTCCGCACTGGGACGGCAGTCTTGTAAAAGAGATTGTTCGCCAGACATTGGGAACGCTTACCCGCCAGACAGAAAATCATCTGAGCGAGCGTACCGTGACTGTTGAGGTATTAAACGGCACCGCAGTCAGCGGTCTTGCGGGAAGGACCGCGGAAATGCTGCGCAGTTTTGGTTATGATGTTATTTCAATAGGCAACGCGGATCACAGCAATTACGAAAGCACCGTTATTGTTCAGCGTACAGGCGATGAAGGCATGGCGATAGCATTCGCCGATATTATCCAGTGCAGCAATATCCGCCGTGAATTTTATGTGCCGGACGAAAATGAAGACGAGCAGAGCATTCAAAATTATAAATACATTGCGGATTTTACCCTGATCATTGGAAGGAACTTCGATGGAAGATATGTTACCGGAAACTGATGTAATAAATCAGGCGGATCAGGCTGAAGCGCTGGGCGCGCTTTTGCGGGAACATAACGGACAGGATGTTTCCGTGCTTGACCTGCGCACGATGAGCGACTGGACAGATTTTTTCATTGTTGTGACCGTTACCAGTAAAATTCACATGGACGGCCTTGAACGCTGCATTATGGAATTTTGCCGCGAGAAGGATATACCGGTACTGGGAAAATCCCGTAAAACCGAAGACGATGAATGGCGTTTGATTGATCTTGGCTCATACATTGTCCACCTGATGAATAAACGCGCCCGCGATTTCTACGAACTTGAAAGGCTGTGGCAGAGATCACAGTCAACGAATACCACGAATAATGTTACCTGATTGAATTAAACCGTTTTTACCCGTGAATTCGTTGACCTTTCCCTGATGATGCTGTTTTACTCGTCAAAATCGTCCCAATCCTCGTCTTCGTCCTCATAATCGTCATCTTCTTCGTCTTCATAGTCATCTTCATCATCATCGTCATCGTCCTCATCTTCTAACTCGTCATCTTCATAATCGTCATCTTCGTCTTCGTAGTCATCATCGTCGTCATCGTAGTCGTCATCTTCAAAATCATCATCATCGCCAAAGATGAAAACCGGCAGCTCATTTATGAGCGGCTCACTTGTAAGCATATCTCTGTCATCCGCTCCGTAAGCGGATGTTTCAGGACTTTCAACCGGCGTTAGCGCCAGCTCTTCCTGTTCCATAGCTCCGTTCAGAACCATAATGCTCTCCCTTGATATTGGTCTTTTTTTGAATCTAAACTGAGTGGCGAAGCCATAAAGACCCCCCTTTAGAAACATAAGGGAGGAATAATAAATTTGTCAACAGGTTTTTTATTTTTTTTATATGTTTTTTTTGAGTCCGCCGCCGCTGTCAATGGGTGACTGTCGCCTTTGTTTTTGATAGTCTTATTATGTGTCTGTAAACATGATGCAAGTAACTGTTTTGGCTCCTGCCAAGGTAAATCTTCACCTGGAGGTAAAGGACAGGCGGCCGGATGGTTTTCATAACCTGGAAAGTATCTTTTTAGCCCTGGATTTTGGCGATATCCTTCACTTTGAACCCGTTTCAGAATCTAATACCGTTGAAATAGTCATGGAATGGCCGGGTTTTCATGGGAAAAAACAAAATTTTATTCCATTAGAGGGTAATATCATATATAAAGCGCTGACTCTGTTCAGGGATAAAACATGTTTTTACCAGGGATTCAGGATAAAAGTTGAAAAACATGTTCCCATGGGCGGCGGACTGGGCGGCGGCTCCTCCGATGCCGCAGCGGCTTTATTAACCTTAAATGAAATTGCGGGCAGACCTTTAAACCGTAATACGCTCCTTGACCTTGCGGCTTTACTTGGCAGCGATGTGCCATTTTTCATTCATGAAACTCCCGCCGCTCTTATAACAGGCCGCGGTGAGTTAATCAAACCAATAGAAGCGCCCTGTCTTTTCTTTGTACTGGTTAATCCCGGCTTTCCCAGCGATACGGCAACTGCTTTTATGTTATTGGATAAATACCGGAAATCCGAAAAATTTAACGCTCGCCCTCCGACTTCTTCATATATTATTTCTAATTTCTCTTTTTTTAATGATTTTCTGCCGGTATTTGAAGAACGGGAAAAAACTGTATATAACGAAATTATTTCCCAATTACAGGAATTGGGAGCAGTATACGCAAGCCTTTCCGGAGCGGGGTCTACCTGTTTTGGAGTCTTTGAAAACCTAGATATTGCACAAAAGGCAGCCGCAGCATTACAGAGCAAATGGGAGTTTGTAAAATGCTGCCGTATTGCGGATGCGGCCCAATACCCTCAGCGAACATGATTATGACCGGCAGGTTGAAATGTTCAGAACTTACACTTGACACCTGTTCATTTCCTTAATATTCTGGTTTTAAGATTAATTATATTTTGGAGGATTAAATTTATGAGGAAAATCAGTATTATGATGATTTCGGTCGTTTTAGTGTTTTTTGGAGCATTAAATATCTTCGCAGGCGGAAACAGGCAGCAACAGCAGCAGCAAGCCGCTGCCCCTCAGGCAGAGACTTTTGAGCTTGCGCTTATTACCGATATTGGCACAATTGACGACAAATCATTTAACCAGGGCGCCTGGGAAGGATTGGTAAAATACGCCAGGGAAAAGAACATTACCCACAAATATTACCAGCCTGCCGAACAAAGCGACAATGCCTATCTTGCGACTATTGATCTGGCTGTCAGGGGCGGCGCGAAAATAATTGTAACGCCCGGTTTCCTATTTGAAACCCCGATTTATGTCGCACAGGATCGTTATCCCAATGTGCATTTTATCCTTTTGGACGGCGTGCCGCATAACCCGGACTATTCAACCTTTAAAACGGCAAATAATACAGTAGGCGTTCTTTATGCTGAAGATCAGGCGGGATTCCTCGCGGGGTACGCTGCTGTTAAAGACGGTTACAGAGGACTCGGTTTCGTAGGCGGAATGGCGGTTCCGGCTGTAGTACGTTTCGGTTATGGGTTTGTACAGGGTGCAGAATATGCCGCACAGGAACTCAGACTGGCTGCCGGCGCTGTTACCATGAATTACCATTATACCGGCGGGTTTGTCGCGACGCCCGAAGCTCAAACATTGGCCGCATCCTGGTACAACAGCGGGATTGAAGTAATCTTTGCCTGCGGCGGAGCGGTTGGCAACTCTGTAATGGCGGCAGCCGAGCAGACCGGGAAAGTTGTAATCGGCGTTGACGTGGATCAATCAGGTGAATCCCGGACTGTAATCACATCGGCAATGAAACAATTAAACGCATCGGTTTATGATTGTATTACCGCTTTCTATGCAGGCAGATTTCCAGGCGGACAAACACTGGTTTTCGCCGCTACTAATAATGGCGTAGGACTTCCAATGTCAACATCCAAATTCCGGACATTCAGCCAATCCGATTACACCACCATCTTCCAAAAGCTGGTGAACGGCACAGTCCCAAGAATGGAAACCCTTGCCGATGACGGAAGCCCGAGAGTGGTCCCCGTTACCATAACCAGAGTTACAGAGGTCAGATAACTAAATACAGATCGAGCCGCCGGCCGCAGTTTCGCGTTGCCGGCGGTTATACCGGGAGATACATGGACTACCTAATAGAGATGAATGGGATTACCAAGGTATTTCCCGGTATTGTCGCGAATGATGATGTTACCCTTCAATTAAAAAAAGGCGAGATTCACGCGCTGCTGGGTGAAAATGGAGCGGGTAAGTCCACCATTATGAGTATCCTTTTCGGTCTTTATCAGGCTGAAAAGGGCGTAATTAAAAAAAACGGCGAAGAAGTTCAAATCCTGGGACCAAATGACGCAAGGAAGCTGGGGATAGGAATGGTCCACCAGCACTTCAAACTGGTTCATAATTTTACAGTTCTTGAAAATATAATTCTGGGCGTGGAAACTGTTAAATACGGCATATTAAAACTGGACATCGCGCGTAAACAGGTAGTTGAATTATCAAAACGTTATAAACTGGAAATTGATCCTGACGCTCTTATCTCTGACATTACAGTAGGGATGCAGCAGCGCGTAGAAATTCTTAAGATGCTCTACCGTGAAAATGAAATTCTGATTTTCGATGAGCCTACCGCGGTTCTAACGCCGCAGGAAATTGATGAGCTGATGCATATAATGAAAAATCTTGTGGCGGAAGGTAAGTCGATTCTTTTTATCACCCATAAGTTAAATGAAATTAAGGCTGCCGCCGATCGCTGCACTGTACTGCGCAAGGGCAAGTGCATCGGCACTGTGGATGTCGCGTCTGTTACCAAGGAAGAACTGTCAGAAATGATGGTTGGCAGAAAGGTAAATCTATCCATTGTAAAAACTGAAAGACAGCCTGAAGATGTCATCCTAAAAGTTGAAAACCTTACCGTAAAAAGCAAGGCTCACGGAATAGCGGTTGTAAACGAGGCAAGTTTTGATGTACGCGCCGGAGAGATAGTCTGCATCGCGGGAATTGACGGCAACGGCCAGCAGGAACTTGTTTACGCTCTGGCTGGAATGCTTGAACCGGACGGAGGGCGTGTTTGTCTGGAAGGAAAGGAAATTACACGTAACGATATCCGTTCAAGAGGGATGGCTCATATACCTGAAGACAGGCATAAATACGGGCTTGTACTGGATTACAACCTTGCCTTCAATCTGGTGCTTCAGAATTATTATTCCGCTCCTTTTCAGAAAAGAGGGTTTCTGAACTTTAATGAAATTTATAAATTCTCAGAAAAACTTATCTCTTCTTTTGATATCCGCTCTGGTCACGGAGCGCACACTGTTACCCGAAGTATGTCAGGAGGCAATCAGCAGAAAGCAATCATCGCGCGGGAAATATCAAGAGATTCACGCCTGCTTGTGGCGGTTCAGCCGACAAGAGGGCTTGATGTGGGCGCATGTGAATATATTCACAAGCAGCTTGTCGCGGAACGGGACAAGGGCAAGGGCGTGCTTTTAATATCACTGGAACTTGATGAGGTAATGGATGTCAGCGACAGAATACTTGTTATTTTTGAAGGCAGGATAGTAGCCGATGTCCGTCCCAGGGATGTAACTTATCAGGATCTTGGGCTTTATATGTCAGGCTCAGCGAAACAGAGGCCGGCATGAAAATAAAATTTTCAGATTCATTCGCTGACGCGCTCTCTTCTGTTACCGCGATTCTGGTCGGTCTTTTCGCCGGGTTTATAATTTTGCTTATCAGCAACGCTCCCCAGGCGCCGCAGGGTTTTTGGGCAATCCTTACAAGCGGCTTTTCTACAATGAATGATCTTGGGCAGGTTCTGTATTTTGCCACTCCCATTATTATGACCGGTCTTTCCGTAGGATTTTCCGCGAAAACGGGACTCTTTAATATCGGAGCCGCCGGACAGTTTATTGTCGGCGCTTACGCGGCAGTCATTGTTGGCGTTAAATGCGCTTTTCTTCCGGGGCATCTGCACTGGATAACCGCCCTTCTGGCGGCAATGCTGGCAGGCGCGCTTTGGGGCGCAATTCCGGGCATTTTCAAGGCGATTTTCAATGTGAATGAAGTGATTTCCTGCATAATGACAAACTACATCGGCATGTATTTGGTAAATTTTCTCATTACAAAGACAGCCTATGATTCGCTTAGAAATCAGAGTATGAGAGTTGCCGCCAAGGCAAATCTTCCCAAGATGGGTATGGATAATATTTTCAGGGACGGTTTTATCGTATCAAGCGCGAACTCCGGTATTCTTGTCGCGGTGTTATTCGCTGTATTGATATTTATTATCCTGGAAAAAACATCTTTTGGTTATGAGCTTAAGGCCTGCGGTTTTAACCGCGATGCCGCCCGTTACGCCGGGATCAACGAAAAACGCAGCATAGTTCTTAGCATGGTTATCGCCGGCGCGATGGCGGGAGTCGGAGGCGCTCTTTTATACCTGGCAGGTTCCGGTAAAAGCATCAATGTTGTGGATGTTCTCGCGCAGGAAGGGTTCAACGGAATTCCTGTCGCTTTACTGGGGCTTAACAATCCGATTGGAATAATTTTTTCAGGCCTATTGGTCTCGTACCTCAATGTGGGCGGGTTTAATATGCAATTGTATAATTTCGCCCCGCAGATTATCGAAATTATTATCGCTGTTATTATTTACTTCAGCGCCTTCGCCCTCCTTGTCAGGGAATTTTTCAACTCGCTCAGAAAACGAAGGGGAGACGATTTATGAGCATACTGTATTTTCTTGTTCAGCAAACAATGTTTTTTTCAATTCCCCTTCTGGTTGTAGCTCTTGGAGGAATGTTTTCTGAAAGGTCAGGCGTAATAAATATCGCGCTTGAAGGCATCATGATCATGGGCGCGTTTACCGGCATTTTATTCATTAATGTTGTACAGAAATTTATTCCTGGTCAGGGTGTATTATTGCTTGCGGTACTGGTATCCTCGCTGACAGGCGTCGCGGTTTCGCTCCTTCACGCCTACGCATCCATAAACATGAAGGCCAACCAGATAATAAGCGGCACGGCGATAAATATGCTCGCGCCCGCTCTGGCGATTTTTATCGCGCGGATGATCCGCACTGTACAGCAGATTCCGTTTATAAACCAGTTCAGAGTTAACAAAGTGCCTCTGTTAGGTGACATTCCGCTATTGGGTCAGCTGCTTTTCAGAAATACATACATCACCACCTACCTGGGTTTTTTAATCCTTGTTATTTCAGCTCTGGTGCTTTATAAAACCCGTTTCGGCCTTCGTCTGCGCTCCTGCGGCGAACATCCACAGGCGGCAGACTCCGCCGGAATCAATGTGTACGCCATGCGCTACGCGGGTGTTATGATATCAGGCGCGCTCGCCGGTCTTGGAGGCCTGGTATTCGTTATCCCGACATCAATTGAGTTTAACCCCGAAGTCTCAGGCTACGGCTTTCTTGCTCTCGCGGTATTAATCTTCGGCCAATGGAGACCCGGCCGCATCCTCGCCGCCGCCTTTTTCTTCGGCCTGATGAAAGCCATCTCCTCATCCTATTCCGGCATCGACTTCATGAGAGCTATCTCCATCCCCGCCTATATCTATAAAATGATTCCCTACATTGCTACTCTTATAGTTCTGGCCTTCAGCTCAAAAACATCCCAAGCGCCCAGAGCAGAGGGGATACCGTATGACAAGGGGCGCCGATAAAGCACCCGCAGGGTGTGGATGAAAAAACAAAACGCGCCGGCGCGGAATAAAAGCCAACGCGATATAAAAAGCGCGAAGGCTTTAGCCTGAGCAGCGCGCCGCGGACGCCGATAGTAATTAACAAAGAATATTCAGTATATGAATAAAAATACTGTATAAGGGGACTATTGCATGGAAAAACAATACCACGTAGGCTTTGATGACTCTCACCAGGCCAAATACGCGATACTCCCGGGCGATCCCGGCCGGGTAGAGAAAATTGCTTCCTTTCTTGATAAACCGCGTTTTTTTTGCCAAAATCGCGAATATACAACATGGTTAGGTGAACTATCAGGTAAAACGATCATGGTTATTTCTACAGGCATGGGCGGTCCTTCGACTGCAATTGCTGTGGAAGAGCTTTTCGCGACAGGCGTGCGTAATTTTATCAGGGTCGGCACATGCGGAGGAATGGCGCTTCCGGTAATTGGCGGAGATATTGTAATCGCAACAGGAGCTATCCGTATGGAAGGGACGACAAAAGAGTATGTCCCGATTGAGTTTCCCGCTGTAGCCAATCTTGATATTACCAATGCTCTTACAGAAGCGGCGAAAAAACTGGATAAAAAATGGCATGCCGGCATTGTACAATGCAAGGATTCATTTTACGGCCAGCATAATCCAGACAGAATGCCCGCGGGTTACGATTTAAAAAACAAATGGAATGCCTGGATAAGAGCAGGCTGTCTCGCATCTGAAATGGAAAGCGCAACCCTCTACATTGTCAGCCAAATACTCGGCGCTCGCGCCGGCTGCGTGCTTAATGTTGTGTGGAATCAGGAGCGTGAAAAAGCCGGTTTGGACAATCCCCGCTGCCATGATACAGAAAGCGGAATTAAAACTGCGGTAGAAGCGGTGCGTATTCTAATCGAGAGAGATGGTTAAGGTCTATATATAATTTGAACACATTATAAACAGACTACCTTAAAAATATATAGTAAAAAATCCCCCTTTATGTCATATTGTTCTAAACATAATTATTACTGACAGTATAAAAGCATTATGATGTCAGACAGGGAGAGAAGTGTGTATAAACCGGTTGACGCTAAAGTAAATTTTCCGGAATTGGAGAAAGGAATCCTTGAATTCTGGGAACAGAACGATATTTTTAAAAAATCTGTTACGCAGCATGAAGGGAAAGAGGAGTTTGTTTTTTATGACGGACCGCCTTTCGCTACAGGGCTGCCTCATTTTGGGCATTTTGTTCCCAGTACAATAAAGGATATAATTCCGCGCTACCAGAGCATGAAGGGAAAAAAAGTTGAAAGGCGCTTCGGCTGGGATTGTCATGGCCTGCCTGTCGAAAATCTGATAGAAAAAGAACTTGGTCTCGCTTCAAAAACAGCAATAGAAGAATACGGCATTGCAAAATTTAACGAGGCCTGCCGCGCTTCCGTCCTGCGTTATGTGAAAGAATGGCGTCAAACCATCACCCGCCTGGGCCGCTGGGTGGACTTCGACAATGATTACAAAACCATGGAGCCGTCTTATATGGAGACCATCTGGTGGGTAATGAAATCGCTGTGGGATAAAGGTTTGCTCTACGAAGGACATTACATTCTTCCGTACTGTCCGCGCTGCGCTACTGTTCTTTCCAATCATGAGTTGAATCTTGGCGGCTATAAGGATGTCCATGATCCCGCGGTTACTGTCAGGTTTAAGGTAGGGAATGGGGAGCCAAGAGTCGGGAATGGGGAGCCGGGAGCAGGGAATGGGGAAGTGTTAGATTCGATGCCTCCCGACACTTATTTCCTGGCATGGACAACTACTCCCTGGACGCTGCCTTCAAATCTCGCGCTTGTGTTAGGCGCAGATATAGATTATGTGTTAATCGAAACCTTCCCTACTCCCCAAAATTACATACTGGCAGAAGCGCGCGTGCCGGCGTATTTTAAAAATGAAGCGGACTATAAAATAATCTGGCGAAAAAAAGGTGCGGACCTTGCAGGTATAGGTTACGAGCCTTTGTTTCCATATTTTAAAGATGCGCCTAACGCTTTCCGTGTTTTCCTTGGCGATTATGTTACGACAGAAGACGGCACCGGAATTGTGCATACGGCGCCCGGTTTCGGCGAAGACGACGCGCGCGTGCTGAAGGGGACCGGTATTCCGGTTGTCTGCCCTGTGGACGCTGAATGTAAATTTACCTGTGAAGTGCCGGATTTTGCCGGACTCTTTGTAAAAGGCGCTGATAAGGCAATTATCGAAAAATTAAAACAGGAAGGTAAATTATTCCTGCGCGATCAGATCCTTCACTCCTATCCACACTGCTGGAGATGTTCAAGCCCGCTCATCTACCGCGCGGTTGGCTCGTGGTTTGTCAGCGTGGAAAAAATAAAAAAAGATATGTTAGACGCCAATAATAAAATTTATTGGGTTCCCGAACATATCAAGGACGGCAGGTTCGGTAAGTGGCTGGAAGGAGCGCGTGACTGGGCGATCTCCCGCAGCCGCTATTGGGGTAACCCGCTTCCGATCTGGAAATGCGGGAATTGCGGAAAAATTATCTGCGTTGGCAGCCGCGATGAGCTGAAGGAATTATCAGGAGTTTATCCTGAAGACCTTCACAAACATTTTATCGATAAAATTACAATTAAATGCTCAGGATGCGGTTCAGAAATGACGCGGACGCCTGAAGTTCTTGACTGCTGGTTTGAGTCGGGGGCAATGCCTTACGCGCAGAATCATTACCCGTTTGAAAACAAGGATTTTTTTGATAACCATTTTCCTTCGGACTTTATAAGTGAAGGGCTGGATCAGACTCGCGGCTGGTTCTACACGCTCACAATACTTGCCGCAGCGTTATTCAAAAAACCAGCGTTCAATAACTGTATATGCCATGGTCTTGTGCTGGCGTCCGACGGCAAGAAAATGAGCAAGAGCCAGCGCAACTATACGGACCCTAACGAGGTTATAAACATTTTCGGTGCGGACGCGCTTCGCCTCTTTTTGGTGCATTCCGCTGTTGTAAAAGCCGACGATCTTCGTTACAGCGATGAAGGAGTCCGCGAGGTAATGAAAAGCATTATAATCCCCGTGTGGAACGCTTACAGTTTCTTTGTCACCTACGCCAATATTGATAAGGTTGCAGCTAACGGCGCTCCCGTTAATTGCGTCAATCTTCTTGACCAGTGGATTCTTTCGGAAGCGCAGACCCTTGCGGAAAAAGTAAGCGCCGCGCTTGACGCGTATGATTTAAGTCGCGCTATCGATCCAATTTTAAGGTTTATTGACCTCCTCAATAACTGGTATATACGCCGCTCCCGCCGCCGTTTCTGGCGTCCCATCGCAGGCAATGGGCGCGAAATTGACAGCGACAAACTCGAAGCCTACGGAACGCTCTACGAAGCGCTGAAGATACTGATTAAAACAGCCGCTCCCTTTATGCCGTTTACAACTGACGCAATCTGGCAGAATTTAAAACTGGAAAACGACGCGGAATCTGTGCACCTGGCGGAATTTCCCGCGCCTGATGAAAAACGCCGCGATATACAGCTTGAGTCGCGGATGGCGTCCGTAATGTCTGCGGTTTCAATCGGGCGTTCCCTTCGCTCTCAGTACAATATTAAAATGCGTCAGCCGCTGCGCAGGGCGGAGCTTGTTACGCGCAATCAGGATGAGAAAAAATCGCTAATGGAAATGGCCGACATTATCCGCGAAGAACTCAATGTAAAGGAACTGATCTTTTCGGATAAGGAAGAAGACCTTGTTGAATATGAAGTAAAAGCCAACTTCCGCGTGTTGGGGAAAGAACTTGGCAAGGACATGAAAGCCGCCGCATCCCGCATCGAAAAATTTAGCCATGATGAAATTCAAAGCGTTATCGAAGGCTCATCCCTTTCGATAGACATTCCGTGTGAAGGCGGCCCTTTGCGGACACTGGAGATAACTGCCGGTAAACTTGATATTAGGCGCAGGGAAAAGGCAAACCTGCGCGTACTTAACGAAGGAACCCTGACTGTCGGCCTTGATACGGAAATAACGCGCGAACTGAGCATGGAAGGCGACATCCGCGATCTGATTCGGGGCATACAGAATACCCGCAAAGAGACAGGTCTTTCTGTTACAGACAGAATTGAACTTTACATTCACGGCTCAGATTCCCTTAAAGAAGCCTGGGATCGCTTCGGCTATAGCGCTGCGGCGGAAACTCTCGCGGTCAAAACCGAATGGGTTAAAACAGAAGGTCAAATCCCCCTTGAAGCCGGAGAAGACACATGGCATGTTAAAATTCAATTAGCAGCTAACAAATGACAGTGAACAATGGGTAATGATTAAACGAAAAATTATTATGAATAATGATATTGGAAAAATAAAAATAATATTTTTTCCACTGGCAATCGCGAATTATTCATTGTCAATTATCCGCCGTTCGGCATTTTTTGTTCTTTGTTTTTTGTTTTTTGTTACATGTAAAACTTCGCCGAAAGTCACGGATGAGGAGCAATTGCACACAACGGTTCCTCTTGACTCTGGCGCTTCCGTTTATCTTTTCGCAGATATAAATGAAATGCGTTTTATTCTGGATTTATTGCCTGTCGCCGAACTGAACAGCAAACAGGTTAAACAAATGCTCGATAAAACAGGTTACGCCGCGGCCGCGCTGTTTCCGAAGGAGAGCGGGAGGCAGTATCAGGTAACGGCATGGGGAAACTATCCAAGTTCAGGCGCGGCGATGGCTTTTAACTTCAGCAGGGAGTGGAAAAGGCAGCGCGCTCAGCAGGGTTTTACCTACTGGTTTTCTGCATCAAATATGCTTTCTGTAGCGTTAAACGCAAGCCGGATTTTCGCGGCTTCCTGGCTGAAGACTCCCGATAATAATAACCCTGTGGCAGCGGCGGCTGGAGTTGAATACCCTGAAGGTTTCGCGGATTTCAGGCGCAATTCGCCTTTTTCATGCTGGTTTAACGATCCTGAACCTCTCATTAATGAAATGCTGGACAGAAACGGAATTCCAATCATGATCCCTGCGAAAAAACTTTATATAAATCTCTCTCCGTCTCAGGAATCCGCTTCCCCTAATGGAGGAAATTCTTCCGAAAAAAAACAGTACAAAGCGGAGCTTAAATTTCAGTTTGAAAGCGTTTCACTCGCGCGTAATATTTCAACCGCCCTTACTTACGCTGCGATGTTCCTGCCTGTACAGGGCGAAGGCTCTTCCGCCAATAATTCATTTTTTATTTTAACTTCGATCCTCTTCGCAAATCCCCCTGAGCAGGAGGGCAGTTACATTAATATAAAAACCGCCTCCCTTGGCGAAACGGATATCGCCCTCCTTATCGGTCTTTTCATGGCCGGCAGGGAAAAAACAACAGAACAGGGAGCGGAAAATTTTAACACTTTTAGTTAAAATTTTAGTGGACAAATTTCACCATGTCATTGTATAATTAACTAAATAATCAATCAGGGAGAGGTGAAATGTCCGCAAAAATTTGTA
>WQSN01000004.1 GCA_009787835.1 Treponema sp. | reverse complement strand
CCGGCTGAAACCTGAAGGATTACCGGGGATTTGGTTTCCACGCAAGCCTGAATAATAGCCTGCATTTGTTCCATATTATTAAAATTATACGCCGGAAGGGCATATCCGCCTGATACCGCTTTCTTAAACAGGTCTTTTGTATTTACCAGACCTAATTCCTTATAACTGGTCATTTTTTCACTCCTTGAATGATTTTTCTAAATACTACATATATATACGCACTTGGTCAATGACTATCCGTATTTTCAACGCAGCTGCTACCGCCATTACAGCCAATATCCCCTAATTTGGCAGGTAAAAAACAGCCAAAAAAATGCGGGGCTTGTCCAAACTCACCTAATTTGGTGAGTTGCCTTTGCGTTTTTGCAGCCTTATATTTTTCATAAATGCGTATGACAGCGTTTTGTTTTATTTGACGCAATGAATGTTATGACAGAATGCTAATACGCAAATCTATTTAGGAGGTGTACTTATGAACAAGTATACAGCTTTTTTTACCTGTTGTTTAATTGTGTTTTTTTCAACAGGAAGCGTTTTTGCCCAGGGAGGATTTTCAGGGCAGGCAGTTCCGGGACAGCAGATTCTACCGGGTCAACAGATTATTCCGGGTCAGCAGATCATTCCCGGACAGCAAATTGTCCCGGGACAGCAGATTATTCCGGGGCAATACGGTTATGGGCAGCAAGCTGTCTCTGTAGTCCAGGCATGGACATACGGCCATAAAATGCCGATTGTTATACAGGGAAATATTGTCCAGTTTTACGGAGGAAAAGACCTGTATATTTTCCGTGATTCATCAGGCGATATTCTTGTCAAAATCGGAGCGAAAGAAAGGCAGAACCTGTGGTATCAGGGTGTGAGTATCGCCGCGGCCGATACTGTTGAAGTATACGGCGAAGTTCATTGGCCAAGGCATAATTGGGGATCACCTGAAGTGCATGTAAGATATATCAGGAAATTATGATAGATTTATCAGAGAACCTCTTGTTTGGGCGGCAGCTCAGACAAGACTCTCTTAATCGTGAGGTTTTCCTATGAGAAAATATTTTATTTATTTGACGCTTCTGTTGTTAACCGCCGTTGTTTACGGGCAGGGTTTTACAGGGCCAGGTTCTACAGGACAAACTATTATGACAGGCAGGTTTATTTCGGTTAGCGAAGCCAGAATGCTGCCCCATGATTCATGGGTAGTATTAACAGGAAATATAATCAATATGCTGCCGGGAGGCAGACAATATACTTTCCGTGACGCGACAGGCGATATTGTGGTTGATATAGGACCGAAAGAATGGAGGGGATTGTCTGTTGACGCAGCGGACAGGGTTGAAATTTTCGGAGAGGTTAAAATAAGCCGCGGACAAATTCATATTAAAGTTCATGCGATTTCAGGAACAGCGAGGGTAAATGCCAGAGCAGGGCAGGCTGTTACAATTACACGACCGGTTATGGTAAATGAAGCCAGAACTCTTCCCCATGATTCATTTGTGGTATTAACCGGCAACATAATTAATAGGCTGCCAGACGGTAAACATAATTATACTTTCAGTGACGCGACAGGGGAAATTACAGTTGATATCGGCGCCAAAGAATGGCGGGGGTTATCTGTCGGCGTTTCCGACAGGGTTGAAATTTTCGGAGAGGTAAAGATCAACCGCTCTCAGATTCATATAAAAGTGCATGCCATCGGAAGGGCAGGGGTATAGAATTTTGCATAACAGAATAAGCGCGGTAGTAAAAGGCTTTTTTCAAACCCGGGATGAATTATCATTTCGCAATATCAGGACTGCCCTTTGGCCTGTTATGCTGGTTTTTCCAATTTCTGTTATTTTGGGGAATCTGCGTTATTACGATCACAGCATCGCAATAACAGGGTTTGCGGCCAATGAAATAATGTTTTTTATTTTGGCCTTAAGCTGGCTCATCCTAAGCTTTACGCCTAAACGCCTGATAATTCCTTTACTTAGAATATCTGTAATAGTTTCAGCGGCTCTAATGATTTTATTATTTTTAATGCCAATGGGTTTTGTTCAGTTCGCGCTTTATTCAGCTTTTAAATTCTTCAGCGGTCTTTGCGCCGCCAGCGCCTTTTATCTGTTCTGTTTTGTATTGAATAATGTTGAGCGTCTTGCAGGTTTGGCTGTTATTCAGCTTTACTACGGATTATATTACGCGCTCTGGAATATATTTCCTGAATTTCATACAGCGGGAAATTCATGGACAGATGCCGCATTAATGGCGCTGCTTATTGTTATTGTATTTTTTGTTTCCGGGCGCATGACAGCTAACAGCGAAACAAATACAGACAGCGACGGCAAAGGTTCCGGAGTTTTTTTTGTGATCGGTCTGGGTGTTGTTCATTACATGATAATGTGCATGAGTAATTATATCGAATGGTCGCAAAGCAGCGTTTCCAGTTTTGCCTTTGGACTTGGAACCGCAATCGCTATCGCCATTGTTCTGATTATGCAGCTGCTCAAAGGCCGCAGCGCTTTGTATATCTGGCTGATGTTTCTTGTCTTTACATTGCTTGGGTTAGGCGCACTGTTACTTGAGCCTCAACCGGACATGGCGGCGCTGTATGAAGGTTCCCATTTCAATACATCCGCGGCGGTAATATCAGGTTCATTCATATACGGTCTTGGCGACAGTTTAGGTTATATTATAATTAGTTATATGTGCGCCGGAGCCATTAAAAGAAGCAAATCGCTGCGAATGTTCAGGTTCTGCTGTTTTGTTTTTTTTATTCAGTATTTTGTTATTTCTGGCATCTTCTCTTTTTATTTTAATTATTTTGATGAACCTAATAAATTTCTCGCTTTCGCTGTTGTTCTGGTTTTGGTTAGTTTATGTTTGTTATTTATACCGTTTATTCAAAAGAGGCTGTTTGAAGCAGACTGGACAGACGGTCTTTATCTGCGTGACATGGAAGAGTACTCCTGTCAGCTAGTAGAAACGGAAAAAATAAATAAAAAGGAACAGTTGAATTTAACACCCAGAGAACAGGAAATTTTTACCATGCTGCTTAAAGGCACTTCGCCCAAGGATATTGCTTTTACATTGAAAATCAGCTATGAGACAGTTCATCATCATCAGAAGAATTTGTACCGGAAATTGGGTATTCAGAGCATACAGGAACTATTTGCCAGATACGGCAGGGCTGTTTAGGGTCTGTTATACTGCTTTGATGTAAATGCCTGGCAGTTATCGCTTATAGGGAGTTTACAATGAAACTATTTTATCACCGGTTTATATTATTTATTATTATTTTATACTGCGCCGGAAATTTTCCGGGATGTACCGGTACAAAAACAGAGACGGCCAATTATGAATACACCAATATTCGCAGGAGCACTCTTGAACGCACTGTAACTGCAAGCGGTACCATCAATCCGGTCGCAATAGTCAAGGTAATACCGCGCATGAGCGGCAAGGTAGAAAAAGTTTTTGTTAATGATAATGATACTGTAAAGGCGGGAGATATACTGGCGGAATTAAACACAGACGTACTGCGGCTTAAAAGGAGCCAGCAGCTTGCCACAGTCAGAAAAGCGCGGGCCAATTACGAATTGCAGCTAATGAATTACAGCGGCCAGGAAACTCTTGCGCAAAGAAATTTAATATCTGAATATGAGCTTAAAAGCAGCCTGACTTCATTGGAAAACCTCGCTGCCGAACTAGAAGTCGCAGAGACAAACCTGCTGGTTCTCGAAACTGAAATAAATCAGTATGCATATATAACATCTCCCATAAACGGCATTGTTCTGGATCGTAACATCAATGTGGGTGACACTGTAGTGGATTCCGGCAACAGCAGTATTTTTACCCTGGCGGAGAATCTAAGTGAAATGCAGATAACGGCTTCTGTAGGCGAACTTGATGTTGTATCAATTCACAGGGGACAGACTGTCCGCTTTACTCTGGAAAGCCTTCCCGGCCGCAGGTTTAACGGAACTGTAGATAATGTAAAAATGACTCCTGTAGTGACAAGTAATGTAGTTACATACACCGTAATAATCAGCGCGGATAATCAGGATGGATTACTGTTTCCTGGAATGACATGCGCGGTAAATTTTGTTGTGCAGCAGAGCGAGAATGTCCTTGTGGTCGCCAACGCCGCGCTGCGTTATCAGCCTTCAGGTTTAAGTGCAGATCATATTGAAGAAATGGAATTTATCGCAAGCCTGGCGAACATGGACGAAAGCCAGCAGCAATCAGCAATAGAAGCGCGATTGCAGACTCTGACTGACAGGGGCGCTTCCCAGAATTCAAGTTCCGGCCTTGTGGGGCTTTTAACAGGAGCGAGGTCAAGGCCTGCGCCATTGCCGCCGTCCGGAGGAGGAAGACGCGTGGCTGTTGTTTACCGCAATATCTGGTATTTAAATAATGAAGGTAAACTTGAAGTGATACAGGTTCAAACCGGCATCAGTACAAGTTCATTAACAGAGATCATATCATCCCAGGATCTTGAAGGCAAACAGGTGATTGCGCGGGAGAGACTTTAGAATGGATATGTCCCAGCACCTGCTTAACTGCTTTCGATCAATCCTTCGTAACCGTATGCGAAGTCTTTTAACATCATTGGGCATAATAATAGGAGTTGGGTCAGTAATCGTCATGGTTGCGATGGGCGAAGGTTCCCAGCGCGCCATTCAGGAGAAAATCAGCGCGATGGGAACTAACCTCTTGCAGATCAACCATCGGCCGCCATCCCGAAACACTCAGTCTACATATACACGAAGGAGTTCCTTCAGCAAGGAAGACATTGATAAACTAAAGACGGAAGCGACTTACGCGTCGGCGGTTTCAGGCGTTGTCCAGAGCGAGACTAATCTGATTGGAGGCGAAGGAAGCGTCCGGGTAAGACTGCAGGGCGTGCAGCCTGATTTCCTGAAAGCACGTAACATGGTAGTAGACTCAGGATATTTTTTTGATGATGATGATTTGGAAGCCCGCAATACTGTAGCTGTTCTTGGCCGTACTACAGCCAAAAATCTTTTTACCGACCCCCAGAAAGCCATTTCACAGCAGGTGCGGATCGGAAATGTTTATTTCACAGTTATCGGTCTTTTGGAAACAAGAGGGACTGATATAGACGGAAGGGATATAGACGATATAGTCCTAATCCCGATGGATACCGCGATGACGCGAATCAACAACTCGCAGTATGCTAACCATATAGTAATTAGCGTGATCAGATCCGAATACATGGAAGCCGCTCAAAGAGAGATAGAGCTGCTTCTGCGCGAGTCACGAAGCATCCCCGACGGAATAAATTCCGACTTCGCTGTCGCAAACCAAACCAACACAATCAACACGGCATCGGAAACTTCAAGAATCCTTACAGGACTGTTAACCGCCATCGCCGCGATTTCGCTGCTTGTCGGCGGCATAGGCATCATGAACATAATGCTTGTATCCGTTACGGAACGTACCCGCGAGATAGGCATCAGAATGGCAGTCGGAGCCCGCAAACGCGACATCCTTTTTCAGTTCCTCACCGAGTCTGTAATTTTAAGCCTGATGGGAGGAGTTATCGGTATCGGTTTGGCTTTTCTAGCGTGCAGGGTTTTATTCGGGATTGGAATTCCCACAGCGATAAACCCCATGATTGTCGCAGTTTCCGCTTTTTTCGCCGCCCTTGTCGGAGTAATATTCGGTTTCTACCCCGCGTTAAAAGCGGCTAAACTTTATCCCATTGAAGCGTTGAGATATGAATGATTCAGATATAGAAATTAGAAATTTCGATAGACAGATTTTATCAATGGCCGTTACTGGAAATTTCTACCAGGAAATGTTAATATCTCATAATGGCTGGAAAAATCACCCAAAAAAGTAAAAAACAGCATTTTAACCTTTATCTCCAAATGTATATAATTGCTCTCTTTCGCTGTCTTCCAATGAAAAAAACTTTACAATTAGCCATAGAGCAGCATACCCATACCATTGGATAAACACCGCTCTAACGGCGGTTTATCAAATAAAAACTGAAAATGAATGGAGGTTTTTTCAATGACGAAAAACAAAAATCGGACTTTTTTCCAAAACTTATGTCTCATTGCAGCGGTAATCGGATTCTCAATGATCGCTTGCGATCTGGGTGACAATAATACCGGCGGCGGACTTACCGCGCCAACCGGATTAATCGCTGCGGCATTTTCTTCATCAGAGATATATCTCTACTGGAATCCCGTGCCGGGCGCTGTTGGATACAATGTATATCAAAGTCAGGATTCTTCGACTGGATTTGAATTATTTGGTACCGCAATAATAAACATGAAAGTTAATGACACACTGCTGCCAAGTACGACTTTTTATTATAAAGTAGCCGCATTTACCGCAAACGGAACAGAAGTTGCAATGTCAAGTATTGCTTATGCGACAACACTGAACCCTAATAATTACTCTCTTGACGGCGTTTGGCAGGGTAGCGCCGGAGGGTTATATACTGTTAGCGGCACATCCTGTGTCAGAACTGCCTGGAGTACCATTGCTGATGAACCTATAATACAGGATGCCAAAAATAAAGGATATTTACAAATTGGTCAGACAATATGGAGAAATATTACGAGTACTGGTTCCTTGACATGGTCGGGACAAAACTTGCATATAACGTATAATACATCAAATCCAAATGTTGCTACAGGTACAGCCTGGTCAAATGTTACATTTACCTTGAGCTCAGACGGACAAACTTTAACTATGTCAGGTAATGATTCTTCCGGACCTTACACTAATACTTATACAAGGGGCGGCACCCCTATCACCAGCGTCTATATAGCCGGTTCTTATGAAAGTGGCGGCGTATGGAATCCATGTTACTGGATTAACGGATCCAGGGTAGATCTTCCCGTACCCGCCGGAGCAACCAGCAGCGGCACAAGCGGTATAGCCGTCATGGGGAATACAGTTTATGTTTCAGGTTATTATTCAATGACCTCTGAAACGCCAAGAGCCTGTTACTGGGCTAACGGGGTCAAGACAGACCTGGAACTTCCCACAGGAATAACTTACTCAACAACTACTGATATCGCTGTTCAGGGGAGTACAGTATATATTACCGGTCAACTAAGGAGCGGAAGCGACCGGATGGCTTGTTACTGGGTTAACGGGAATAGAACAAACATAACTCACTCCACAAACATCACCTATACCGTAGGAATATCTGTCGAGGGAACTGCGGTATATATTCTTGGTTTATTTGGACCCACGAACGACACGAAATCCTTTTACTGGGATACCGGAGTCAGCAGCGAGAACGCAACAGTAAATAGCATTTCTTTTCAACTGCCATCAGGCAGCGGAAATAATAACTACTACAGTACGCCCGGCGCAAAACTGGGAAATGCGGTATATGTTCCCGGTAATGTCAGGAGCAGCAGCATTCAGAGAGCCTGTTACTGGAGAGACGGATACAGAACAGATCTTTCCCTGCCCGCAGGGATTACTGATTCATATACAAATGCCCTGTCTATTTATGGCTCAACGATCTATGTAGCCGGGGTTTATAGCACCGGAAGCAGTAATCAAACAGGCTGTTACTGGACCAACGGAGTCAGGACAGATTTAACCGTGCCGGGAGCGGCTATAACAAGAGCCGGTGAAGTAGTTGTACATGGGTCAAATATCTATGTAGTTGGCAGTTATGGGAGTACAGTGGAAACCAGAAAGGCTTGTTACTGGCTTAATGGAAATAAAACAGACTTGAATGTACCAGCCGGAGCAACCGTCTCTGCCCCATCAAGAATTATGGTGGTAGAAAATTAATCAAGATCGCAGACACATATTGTAATGCATTTTTTTGAGATTATAAACGGTTTATATCAGAGCATGTTCCGACCTTTAAGAACATGCTCTGAACCGTTGCCGTGTGTTAGGCGACAGTTGCGTTTAAAATTAATTTATTAAAATTTACCTTACATTTACATTATTGAATGGTCTGATGCTGATACAGGTCAGTTCTTTAATCTCCTAATAATATCATTGAACAAGATTAATATACGAAATAATGAATATCAGGTATAATAAAACAATGAAAAAAGTAAAAGATATAATATTTTCTTCTATTGGATTATTTGGGTGGATATTTTTGATATTAAAAATATTAAAAATAGTAGAATGGAACTGGATAATAGTATTAATTCCATTTATTTTGGCAGGATTTATACAGGTAATAATATCAGATACAGTATTGGGGAAAATAATTGTGGCAAAAATTAATGAGATTGTTAAAAAATAAAGAGCGAGTATCAAATTCAGTAGAATGCCGCTTATATTATTGACCGTGCAAACGGTCTGCCTTACAGACCCTGACAGGGATTTGCGCAGCCCGCATTTAATAAATACATTTGAGACAAATAATTTTTATTATGCTATCCTGAAAGCGCCGCCATGAATAAGAAAAATATCATAAAAATTGCAGTGCCATTGATAATTCTGATAATAATCGCGGTGCCTGTCCTGTATTTTTTTTCACTTCCTCCGGTACTGATTGTTACCGATCATTCCTTCGCTTTGCTGTATAATGAATCCAGAATAAAAAAGGACCTGGCTTCTTCATCAATCGCCCTGTTCAGGCCGGTAAAAACGGTGGATATCGCAGATGATGTAAGCGCCGATATAATTCAGTATGCCATAGCTGAAGTTTCCGCGGCTCCTTTTTGCGTTATATTTTCATTAAGGTTTGCGCAGGCGGCGCGTATGTACCGGGAGCAAAATCCGGGAATTCCTGTAGTTATACTGGAGGGAAGGTATCCTGAAAATGCAAACCCGGCCGTCTTTGGGATAGGGAGCGGCAATAACGATGATTATTTCATTTTTAAAACCGATATTATTAGAGATTTTTATATTGCGGGTCAAGCCGCTTCTATCCTTGACGGGGATAAAAACGGCAGAATCGCTGTTTTAATGGAACCAGGCGCCCCTGTTCAAGCCAGGGAGGCTTTTACACAGGCTTTAATTGATCTGGAAAAACCTCTGCAAACATCGTTTTATACTTCCTATAATACGTTTTCCAGCGCAGCATCAAGGAGACCGGATTTTTCATGTGTAGTTCTGGCCGGTATTGGGTCTGAATACCTTGAAAATCAAATAAATGTTCCAATTATTTTTTTTTCTTGGATGAATCTTGAATATTTACCCGATAATGTAGTAATGGTTTTTAATGATTCACCCTTTGTTCAGGCTGTTAAAGCAGTTGAAATGGTTGCCGCCGGTACGGTAAAGGGGCAAATATTATCCAGACGTGAAATTATTATAGGAGATAAAATTGGCAAGGATACTATTCAGAAATTACAAAATATTGGTAAAATTAAGTAATTCACCAAATGGAGGTTTGACAAAAACTTGTCAACCAAATATAATCTATATAAGGAATGACACAAGGAGCTTTAAAGATGAAACAAGGTAGTTTCAAAATCATCTGCCTGATTATCTGGGCATGTATAACGGTTTTTTCAGGTTATGGTCAGGAAAACACCATAAGCTATGAAACACGAATTCTGGAATCTTTTAATGGAGATTCTGAATATACGTGGAAAGCTACAGCAAGTAGGTTTACAACAAAAACGGACGATATTAGTTTTCCATTGCTAACCTATGTAGAAGCTTGGCCGATAGCAGCCTTTGGAAACAACCGGGGCAGCAACGCTCAGGAAACTCTAAGGAGTTTGGGGATTCGGGGCGGATTTAACCGCCGGGGATATAATTGGATAGATATATATCCTGTCTTATCGGAAGATGATGAAGAGAACCCGTACGAGATTCGTATACCAGGCACTGTGCGAAGCATAGATATGTGGGTCTGGGGATCAAATCTCAAGTATTATATAGAAGTATATTTACGGGATTATCAAGGTGTTGTTCACGCCGTAAAACTGGGGGACATCTCTTATCCCGGATGGAAGAACCTTCGTGCCAACGTTCCCAATAACATTCCTCAGACAAAAAGAATTTTACCTGCTTACACAGGCTTGGATTTCATAAAATTCCGTATATGGACTCAACCGACTGAAAAGGTAGATAATTTTTATATCTATTTTAAACAGTTTAGAGTATTAACAGATACTTTCCAGTCTTTATATGACGGTAATGATTTAGCTGATCCTCAATTTATTGAGCAGATATGGTCGAACGGTAATTAAGGGAGGTTATAAAGAATGAAAAAGTTAATTATTATTTTAATTGTTTTTTCCTTGTCTGGTTTTCTCTATGCTCAGCAGGAGAGGGAAATCGGCGCTATAAGTCCGGAAAGTATGGGAGCTGAAGCCGCTCAGCAGGAACTTAAAGAAGTCAGTGTCGACAAGTTTGAGCATGACGGCTTCTGGCGTTCCAGTATGTCAACTGATGAAGGTTATGTAACTTCCAGGCTGTTTTCTTCCTTAGGTTCACAGGATAAAGAACCAATTGCGGATGAAGAAGGGCTTGATCTTCCGGACAAGCATGTGCTTGGTACAAGGGTGGATTACCTGCGCAGAGGTCATAATAGCTTTACCATTTACCCTGCCCGTCCAATTCCAATTGAAGGGATTACAAAAACATTATCAATGTGGGTAGCAGGGCGTAATTTTAACCATGACCTGTATGTAATAATTCAGGATTTTTTCGGTAGAAATTATGAATTCTTCATGGGAAGGCTTAATTTTATGGGCTGGAAGAAGTTGGTTGTCGCTATACCGCCTCAATCAGAGGATGGCGTATCCGGCGTTATTCAGCGGAATTATCATTATAATAATCAAATGGGTATCAAGATCATGGGTTTCAGGGTAGTTTGTAATCTGGCGGAAACTTATGGCAGTTACTATATCTATTTTGACGATCTTCGCGCGGTAACGGATCTCTTTACGGAGAGTAACCGCGATCCTGATGATATGGTGGATGGCTGGTAGACAAAACGGCTGCCGTTGACCGAAAGGTTAACAGGCAGCTTTTTTTATGTATACCCATGCCGGCCCTTTCCTGTAAATCCTTTTAACAATCTTCATTTTTGTAAGAACATATAAAGCTTTTCTGGCTGTGTCTTTATTGATACCGGCGCGTTCAGCCAGCATGGAAGCGGTAAACTCTTCTTTTTTTTTAAATGGGACAAAACATAAGTAATCGGATGATTTCTTAAACAGGAAGCATTCATGCCAGGCGGAAAGTTCCTTGTCCTTAATGCTTATTCCCCTGCGCCGCCACGCTCCTTTGCCGTCTTTAACGCGTTTTTCAATAATATCAATCATTGCGACTTCTATTTCTACATTGCGGATAAGCGGCAATTCCGGCGCGTACATAAGAGCGTCAAAAATGTCCCATAATGATCCTTGTACGGGGCTTTTTCGCCTGTAAAGAAATGAGCCATCTGAATCATACACTTCTATTTTTTTTGTAACCGCGACAGGATGGATGATCCTTACCTTTCCGAATACGGTATATTCCTTTACCTTCTTTTTCAGCGGGGCAAAGCTGCCGGTTTGAACTTCAATATATTCGCCGTTCTTACATACTCCGTCCGCTACATATTCGCCTACGGAAACTTCAGTTTTTCCGCCTGGCCCTGTATAATGGTATTTCAGGGCGCGATGTAAACTGCTTTCGTTTTTAACCCCAATGGACTTACTCATGCCCCCTCCCTTTTGCTGCCTCATAAAAATTCTGTTAATTCATCCGCGCCAAGCAATTCCAGAAAATGAAATGTTTCATTTCCTCCCTTATTTTCATCGGTTTTTATTCTGTTTACCCTAAAGACTATCATTCTGTTTGTTGGAAGCGGAGGATATAACACATTGCCGTTCATATCAACAAGAGAGTTAAAAGGAAGACGGCGGTTTATTTCCTGAATATCACCTTCCGGGAAAACCATAAAATATTCATTTGTAAACATTTTTTTAATCATATCTAAAGAAAAAATTTATCTCAAGATTAATATTTACTACAATAATGCGTAGTGAAAGAATTTTTAAAAAAAGCATTTTTTTTTCATTTTTTTTTATTAAAAAGTATTGACAAATAAATAAAACCATTGGATACTAAAAGTGTCATTTAGTGACCAAAATTAGCTATCCAAGGGAAATAATGGAATCCGTGCTTGAAACTGGGACATTTGAAAGTACTCTCGATGATAAAGGCCGTGTAGTGATTCCCATTGCTGTCAGAGAACGCTATACAGGCAGGCTTGTTATTATGCAGGGTAAGGATTTATGCGTATGGGTTATGCCGGCCGGCACTTACGATCACTTTATGAAAACCTTTAAAAAGACAAGCAAGGAAGATAACTGGAGTTCGGAAGAAATTGAAGCGTTTTTATACCAGCATGTCAGCACAGCGCAGGTTGTTGATGTTGATCCAAAAACAGGCCGTATGCCGATACCGGCTTTCCTCAGATCTTACGCGAATTTGTCGAAAGACTGCCTTGTTGTAAGCATAAACGGGCATTTGGAGATATGGAACGAGGAATTAAACAGATCATTCATGGAAGAACAGCGGATTATCAATAAAAATACTCACAGAAAAAGCATCGGAAAAGCGAATTTCTTTATAAACGGAGAGGATGAATGACACAGTACATACATACTCCTGTTCTTCTGAATGAAGTATTGCTATATCTTGCTCCAAGAGGAAATAAAGATTTGATGATCGATTGCAATATCGCCGAAGGAAATCACGCGTTTGAATTTCTTGTAAAATATCCTGAATTAAAATTGATAGGAATTGATGTTGACAGTGAGATTATCGCGGTTGCGCAAAAGAGGCTTGAAAGGTTCGCGGATCGCGTGCATTTTTATACCGGCTGGTCCCATGATTTCTTCGCCGATTATCCTTCGCAATTTAAAAGACCGGATATAATCTTCTTTGATCTTGGGATTAGTTCCTATCATTATAAAAAAAGCAGCAGGGGCTTCAGTTTCGAGAATGATGAATACCTGGACATGCGCCTCGATATTTCTGGCGGCGTAACAGCTGCGGATCTATTGAACAGATTGCCGGAACAGGAGCTGGCTGACCTTTTTTACAACAATGCCGGCGAACGTTATTCAAAACGCATCGCTTCTGTTGTCGCTGATGAAAGGCAGAAAGGAAAAATTACATCAACTTCGGCTTTGGCCGAATTGGTAAAAAGGGCTGTACCGGCTTCTTACCGGCATGGACCAATACATCCTGCTACTAAAGTTTTTATGGCTTTACGTATTGCAGTAAATGGGGAGCTTTCACGGCTTCCTGAACTCTTGAGGGGAGCGCTTCGGGTCCTTGAGCCTGAGGGGAGGCTTGGGGTTATCAGTTTTCATTCGCTGGAGGATAAAATTGTAAAGAATTTTTTCCGCTCAATGAATAAAGACTGCATTTGCCCGAAAGAAGCGCCGATATGTAGATGTGAGGGACGCCGCTCAGTCAATATACTTACAAAAAAGGGTATTGCGCCTGCAGAAGACGAGATTGAGCGGAATCCTCCTTCCCGCAGCGCCAGGCTGCGTGTAGCTGAAAAAGTTCTGGAAGAGGACAGTTTATGAGGAAACAGAATTTCCTGCTTTATTTAATTGTGATTACAATACCTGTTTTTCTGAGTCTCATCGTATTTCAGTCTACAAGATACCAAAATCTGAATTCGGAAATTATACGCCTGGAACAAACGCAGACCGAATGGGTGGAAAGCAATAAAAGGCTTATCGCCGGAATTGCAGAATATTCATCCGCAGAAAGAATAAATGATATAGCGAAAAACCAGCTTGATTTACAGAGGATACAGCCTGAGTATTTGCTTCAGGTAAGAATAACGGAGGGGAAGGGGCATGAATACTGAACTCATGGGAGCAGACGAGCTGTCCCGGTCAATCGGGGGACGTCTTTTGTCTTTTTCGCCTTCCCCCAATTCACCATTTAATTCAGTGTCCATAGATTCGCGTTTAATCAAAGAGAGAGGCCTGTTTTTCGCCATTGAAGGCGCATCCTGCGACGGTCATGGTTTTGTCGAAGCCGCGTTTAGCTCAGGTGCGCAGGCGGCGGTTGTCGAATCTTCCAAACTGGAAAGTTTTAATATTGCAGATATCGCGAAAAAACACCGGAAAGATTTAATTTTAGTGCAAAATACGCTAAAGGCTCTGCAAGATTCAGCTATTGCGTATCTTAAAAAATTTCCCGCTCTTGTAAAGATCGCCATTACAGGATCATCGGGTAAAACAACAACAAAGGAAATTGCGGCCTCAATTATTTCCTGTGAAAAAAACACTTTGAAAAATGAAGGAAATTTTAATTCAGAATCAGGGCTGCCGCTTTCGGTTTTTAACCTGCGCTCATGCCATGAGGTCGGCGTATTTGAGCTTGGCATGAATAAAAAAGGCGAAATATCCGCTCTTGCGGAAATTTTAAGACCCAATATCGCGCAGGTTACGAATATCGGTCATGCTCATGTAGGATTTTTCGGCAGCCGGAATGAAATACTTAAAGAAAAAAAATGCGTTTTTAAATTTATGACAGATAACGATATCGCCCTGATTCCAAAAGACGATGAACTTGCAGGCGAACTTGCGCAGGGCGTTATGGGAAATATTCATTATTTCGGAGAAGATACTTTTGCGGAATTTGAAGGCGCGCTCGATCTGGGGCTTGAAGGAACTGAAATAACATGGGCGGGCGAAAAAATACGTTTCGCTCTTGCAGGGAAACATAATCTGGCCAACGCGCTTGCCGCCATCGCAATCGCAAAAGAATTAAATGTTGGCAATGATTCTATTAAAAAAGGTCTGGAATCTGTTAAGCCGCTTTTCGGCAGGGCTGAAATTCTGAAAGGAAGAACAACTGTTATCCGCGACTGTTACAATGCTAACCCCGAATCGATGGTAAAAAGCATTGAGTTCTGCGATTCCCTTGTATGGGACGGCAGAAAGGTTTATGTGCTTGCAGATATGCTGGAATTGGGAGATGTTTCCTTTTCCGCTCATACACAGCTTGGAGATTTTTTAACTCAATCAAAAGCTGACAGGATCTTTTTATTCGGCAGTGAAATAAAAGCCGCGGCTTCCTGCCTGTCTGACAGGTGCAAATCCTTCTTTTACACAGACGATATGGAACAGCTTTCCGCCGCTCTTGATGGTTATGTGCAGTCAAAGGATATTGTCCTTTTAAAAGGTTCAAGGGGATGCGCGCTTGAACGGTTAAGTGAAATTCTCACAGAGGTAAAACATGGTTCTTGAGTTTTTTGATTTTTTGTTCAGTTATTTTACTCCTTTCCGGGTATTCAGCTACCTGACAATCCGCGGAGCGTTCGCGGCCCTTACCACATTGCTAATCTGTTTTATCTTTGGTAATAAAATAATTGAACTCCTTCGAAGGCTTAAAATCGGCCAGTTTGTGCGTGAAGACGGTCCGCAGACTCATCTGCAAAAAACAGGAACCCCTACAATGGGAGGAATATTTATTATCCTTTCCGTAGTCATTGCGATGCTGTTCTGGGGGGATTTAAAGGACAAATCAGTGTGGATAGTCATGGGAGCGTTTCTCGCCTTCGGCGCGATTGGCTTTACCGATGATTATCTGAAAGTTACGCGCCATAATTCCGCGGGTCTTCCAGTATGGGCAAAGCTTTTAGCGCAGTTTGCGGTAGCGCTTACTGTCGTTTTAATCATGTATTTTACGGGAGAAGAGAATTCTACCGCTTTATATATTCCTTTTTTCAAAAACCCGGTAGCTGATATGGGCTGGCTGTGGGTTCCGTTCGCGGTACTTCTGATTGTAGGAGAGTCGAACGCTGTTAATTTTTCTGACGGTCTTGATGGTCTGTTGGCGGGTCTTTTGATCCTGGTCTTTTTAACGCTTGCGGTTCTTACCTATATAACGGGACGCGTTGATTATTCCGATTATTTGGGAATACCTTATATTCCCGGAGCCGGAGAGTTAACAGTTTTCTGTTTAGCGGCTGCGGGCGCGTGCGTGGGATTTCTGTTTTTCAACGCGCCGCCTGCGGAAGTATTTATGGGCGATACAGGCAGCCTGGCTCTCGGCGGCGCTGTCGCTGTAGTGTCCTTAATGATAAAAAAAGAAATACTGCTTTTCATTATCGGAGGAGTATTTGTCCTGGAAATCGCTTCGGTTGTTATTCAGGTAATTTCTTACAAGCTCAGGAAAAAAAGGGTATTTAAAATGGCGCCGCTCCATCATCATTATGAGCTTTCAGGCTGGGCGGAAACAAAGGTGGTTATCCGATTCTGGATTATCGGAGGTTTATTCGCGATTATTTCCCTGTCAACGCTGAAAATTCAATAGGGAGAATTGAAATGTTTCATTTTGATGCTGAAAGAATTCAAAATAAAAAGACTTTACACGCTTTTTATTTTTGCATAATTCTTTTATTGGGCACAGGCTTGGCCTCGCTCTATTCGGCGTCTTACGCGTATTCACAGAGGTTTATGAATGACGGCAATAAATTAATCACGAGACAGCTTGTTTTCAGCGCAATTGGCATCGTGTTATTCATAATTTCTTCGCGGATTAATCTTGGCATCCTGCGCAAAAATATAATTATCCTGCTTGGGTTATCAGCTGTTCTGTGCATTTTGACACTAGTTCCTGAAATCGGAAAAGAGAGGCACGGCGCGACTCGTTGGATAGAAATTAATTCGGTGTCTTACCAGCCGTCTGAAATGGTTAAATTTGTTCTCCCGTTATATCTGGCCCATCTGTTTGACAAAAAAGGCGAAAAAATAAATGACTTCTTTTCCGGAATACTGCCTCCTGTGCTTGTAATCGGCCTTTTCTTTACCCTGATTTATATTCAAAATAATTTTTCCACCGCTGTTTTTATTGTGATTAACGCCCTTGCAATCTTTTTTATCGCAGGACTCCGCTACCGGTATTTTATATCCGCTTTTGTAATGATAGCGCCGATATCAATACTGCTTGTTTTTACAAAGGAACACCGCTGGATGCGCATTATCAGTTTTCTAAGACCCGAATGGGAGCCGATGGGCGCGGGTTTCCAGGTTAAAGCAAGCCGCGATGCGATTGTTTCAGGCGGTTTGCTGGGAAAAGGCATAGGAGAGGGAACGCGCAAGATAGCGAGCGTACCGGAAATACAATCGGATTTTATTTTCAGTTCATACGCGGAAGAAACAGGTTTAATAGGAATTGTTTTATTCTTTATCCTTTTCGCCGCCCTGGGCATTTTAGGCTACAGTACGGCATTGCGCAGTGATACTGTTTTTGGACGGCTTCTCGCATCAGGATTAACGACAATGCTTGTATCGCAGGCGCTGTTAAATGTCGCAGTGGTGTCAGGAGCTCTTCCGGCTACTGGCATTCCGCTTCCTTTCTTCTCCGCGGGCGGTTCATCTCTTACAACAACTCTGATATGCGCGGGTTTAATCGCCAATGTCGCAAGGAAAGGCGGCGCAAACTCAGGTTATAATACTTTTAAAAATAAAAATTATAATTATTCCGGAGATATGGAATGACATCTGATTTTTCATACGCCGCCTGCGAAGATGCGGGCGTAAAAACCAAATCTTCCAAAAAGATAGAAAAAGGCCTTAAAAGGCTTCTGATTATAGCTTTAATTATCCTGATTGCTCAAATTATCTGGCTTTTTGGAATAAGCTCGTTCATTCCTTTTTCTGTAATAGAAGTGCATGGATTTGAAAGTTTAAGCAGGGCGGAAATAATAAAAATCGCAGGTTTAAATGAGAAGTCATCTTTTGTTTCGGTAAATATCAAAGAGATACAGGATAAACTTTCCGGTTATGTTTTGATTGAATCCGCGAAAATTACAAAACGTTTTCCGGACAAATTATCAATTTTTCTTGTTCCCAGGCAAGAGGCGGCGGCGGCTCTGACAAATACACTCTCAGGACAGCGTCTGATATATGTTGACAAAAAGGGAGTATTCTTTAAAATAACGGATTTCGAATCTGTTTCATATAAAGTTCCGGTTATTTCCGGAATTGACAATCCGCAATTGGGTATGAGGCTGCCTTCCGGGCTTCTGCCGCTGATTGAAAGTATTTCTGTTATAGCGGAAAAATCCCCCGATCTGTTAGCTGCAATTTCTGAAATACGCGTCGAGAGAAAAGCATGGGACGGTTTTGAGCTTATCCTGTATCCGGTTCACAGTCCGATTAGGGTTAGGATTGAAAACAATTTGACAGAAGATGTAATTAGGTATATGCTGCTTATGTTAAATGTTTTTGAATCTGAATCTCAGAAACCGCAGGAGATAGATTTTAGATCCGGTATGGGTTCTTATAAATTAAAGGAGCAATACGATGGCAGGTAATGGTAATATAGTAACGGCTCTTGATATTGGTTCAGCATTTATACGCGTTATTGTCTGTGAACGGGACGAAGACGGGATTCTTAAAATTATGGGAACCGGCGTGCGTCCTTCTACCGGTCTGAGAAAGGGAGTTATTGTAAATATAGAAGCGACTCTAAAAGCGATTGTCGCGGCGATAGAAGATGCGGAAATGATGAGTGGTATTGAAATTCTTGACTGCTGGACAGGAATTGGAGGGAATCACATAAATGGTTTTAATTCAAAAGGAGTTGTGGGAGTTTCCAGCAAAAAAAAGGATACAAGGGAAATCAGTCAGGAAGATCTTGATCGCGTGCATGAAGCCGCAAAAGCCGTAGTAATACCGACAGATAAACAGATACTGGAAGTAATTCCGCAGAACTACAAGGTAGACGATCAGAAAGGGATACGCAATCCGCTTGACATGATGGGGGTTCGTCTTGAATGCGAGGTGCACATTATTACCTGCACTGTTACAGGCGCTCAGAATTTAATAAAGTGCGTTAATCGCGCTGGCTTCAGGGTAAATGAACTTATACTGCATACGCTTGCCGCAGGACGCGCTGTTCTTACCCAGGATGAGATAGAATTGGGAGTAACAGTTATTGATTTAGGCGGCGGCACAACAGATGTGCTTGTTTATGTTGACGGAACTCCATATTCAACATATACTATACCTGCGGGGGGGACGCAAGTTACAAACGACATATCCATAATAAAAAATGTTTCCATAGAAAACGCGGAAAAAATAAAAATTGAAGCCGGATGCTGCTGGGATGATCTGCTTGATGATGATGAAACTGTCATTGTTCCGGGAGTGGGAGGAAGGCCGCCAATGTCAATTCCGCGTTCGCAGGTTTTAACAATTATTAAACCCCGCATGGAAGAAATTTTTAAAATGATTAAAAATCATCTTGATACGTTAAATCTTCCGCGTCCCCTTGGAGGCGGTGTTGTAATAACGGGCGGAGGGGCACAGCTAACGGGAGTTGTAGAACTTGCGAACAGTATTCTTAAATTGCCTGCGAGACTTGGATATCCCCTGCCGGTGCAGGAGCTTGGAGGGCTGGTAGAAGAGTACCGCACTCCCTCTTACGCGACTGTTATCGGGCTTGCGATGGAGGGAGACAGAAGGGCGTCTTTGGGCGCGGAACACAGTTCTGAAATGAAAAAAAATGACAAGAAGAGCGCCGCTCTTATAGACAGATTAAAGGAGTGGCTAAGAGAAGAATTTTCTTGACAGTTAACGCGAAGGCGTTAAACCAGTCAAAAAAATATTGCATTATTCTTTTTTTAGGAGGGAAAAAAATGAATATTGTTGCGGTTTATGAGAATAAACAAATGAACGATCTGCAGGATGAACCTGCGCCGGTTGTTTCATTGCGCGAAAGAAATCAGGTGTTGAAATTCAAACAACCCGACGACTCTGATAAACAACAGATAATTCCGGAAAGACTGCGTTCAAAATCTTTTCCTGCGATTATCAAGGTAATATCAGCGGGCGGCGGCGGCGGGAACGCCTTAAATCTTATGATTTCCAGTAACCTGTACGGAGTCGAGTTTATTGCGGCAAATACCGATATCCAGGACCTTGAAATAAAAAGCAAAGCGGATATTAAAGTGCAGATAGGCGCGAAGATCACAAGCGGGCACGGAGCCGGAGGCGAACCTGAAAAAGGCGAGAAGGCGGCGTTAGAGGACATTGATACAATTGCCGAAGTGCTCAAGGGCGCCGATATGGTGATTATTACAGCGGGGATGGGCGGAGGAACCGGAACAGGCGCGGCTCCCATTATCGCGAAAGTCGCTAAAGAGATGGGCATTCTGACAGTAGCGGTTGTAACGCTTCCGTTTGAATGCGAGGGCCGCTATAAAATGAATCTGGCTTTAAAGGGTCTTGATAAATTACGGGAAAATATCGATTCGCTTATTGTTACAAGAAACCAGGATCTTTTAAAGATAATGGACAGCATGCCTTCCTACAGGGATACTTTCAAAAAAGCGGATGAAGTTTTATGCAACGGAGTAAAGGCAATCAGCGACATTATCAATAAGGTCGGCTATAAAAACATTGATTTCGCGGATGTCAAGAGCGTTATGCGAAACAAGGGAGACGCTTTGCTGAGCATCGGCACCGGGTCGGGCTCCAACCGCGCCATGGACGCCGTTAAAAACGCCATGGACGGTCCTCTTATCGAAGATACCAATATTGACGGAGCTACCCATGTGCTTATCAATATCGCAGGCCCTGAAGACGTTCCGCTCATTGAAATTAACAATATTATCAACAGCATCAGGGAAAAATGCGATCCGGATGTAAATATTATTCACGGCATTCTTTTTGAACCTGAGTTAAACAATGACATTCAGGTAACGGTTATCGCCACGGGCTTTAACAGCGAAAGGATTGTAACAGCCAATCCGGCTGAAAGCGCCAAACCAAAACCTCCCGATTTTATTGATTACAGTGATTTTGTGAAAATGAGGGAAAGGACAAAACATCCCGAATATCTGCATTTTCTTCCGCAGCGCGAGTATCAGGATGATTTGGATGTCCCGTCTGTTATAAGAAATCATAATTATCAGGCAGATGAAAAGATCGCGCTGAAGAAAGCGGAGAACGAATAGATTGGAAAAATCCGATTTATTGAAAAGATTTTGTTCCCGGCTTGTCGCGATAGAGAGGAGGGGCGTACTGACCATGGATTGTTACCGTCTGGAAATACGCCGCTTTCTTGATTTTCTGGAAGCTGAAAATAAAAATCTTGATGAAGCGGACGCGAGTTTACTGTCTGTGTATATTGCGATGAGGCGCACAACGGATAAAATTGATTCAAGGTCAACGGCAAAGGCGGTTTCCGCTCTGCGCTCGTTCTTCCGCTTTGCGATGGACGAAGGATTAACAGACGATAATCCGGCTGTTGTTCTGGAGAGTCCCAAAAGAAGGGTAAGCCTTCCTGAGGTAATGGATAAAAAAACCATTGAAGTGCTTTTGGATACCGTAGACACAAGCAATCCTGTAGGATGCCGCGACAGATGTCTTTTTGAAATGATCTATTCCGCGGGATTGAGAGTATCAGAGGCGGCAGGGTTGAATATCAGGGATATTGATCTTGAAGGAGGAGTTGCGAAAGTCAAAGGAAAGGGGAATAAGGAAAGGCTCGCGCTTTTTGGACCGGAAGCGGCGCTGCGGCTGAGACAGTATCTGGAAGAATCGCGTCCGAAACTCGCGGGGAAGGTGAGCCGGAATCAGCCTTTCATGAAAAACCAGGCGCTGTTTATCGGGAGGAACGGAAAGAGGCTTTCCAGAAAAGGCATCTGGAAAAATTACGCGAAAAACGCTGCCCTCGCGGGAACATCATCGCGGCTTCATACACTGCGTCACAGTTTCGCTACAGGACTTTTGGAAGGCGGCGCTGACCTTAGAACTGTTCAGGAATTGCTGGGACACGCGGATCTCGCCACAACCCAGATTTATACTCATGTGGATGTCGGCGTTCTGCGTGAGAATCACCGCCGTTATTTACCCCGGCTGAACGCGCCGGATTGAAAGGAGACAGGAGAATAATACATTGAAAAGAGCAAAAGATATTATTATAGGCATTGTCTTTTTTCTTGTTATAGGATCAATAATTTACCTTGTGTACCACAGCCAGGGAAATCAGAACAGGGAACTGGCGCGCCGCATGGCGGAAATAAGTCCGCGCGGAGGTCCTCCTGAAACCATTGACGGCTTAAGAAGGGCAATTGCGTTATATGAAGAGCAAATTGATCGGAATGTAATGGAAGGCGCACAAACAGGAGTATACTGGAAAATTCTTGCGACAAGGCTCGCGGACAGGGGAATGCATCAGGACGCACTTTCCGCTCTGGAAAGGGCGATTTATTTTAATTCAACAGATCCCGCGCTTTATAATTTAACAGGAGTTTCCGCAGGGGTTGTGGCAAAATCAGTTATTGGATTTTCAACTAACGCACAGAAAGAGAGGGATCATTATTACAGCCTGTGCGAAAAGGCGTATTTGCGCGCTATAGAACTTGACAGCACATACACAAGGCCGATGTACGGTCTTGGCGTGCTCTATGCATTTGAGCTTAACAGACCGGCGGAAGCAATTCCGCTTCTTGAAAAAAATCTTGAGATAAGCTCTTCGGATATTCCCGCGATGTTTGTTCTTGCAAGGGCGTATTATATGACAGGCCGAAATTCACAGGCAATTGATCTTTATGAACGGATTATAAGCCGGACAAAGGATAAAAACACTATCAATGAAGCGCTGAATAATATTGACACGATCAGGGGGATGCTGTATGAGTGAACGGAGCATTTTGGACTTGGTCATAGCGCTTTTACCAGGCTTAAAACCTGTGGATCGTATAAAATTACTTCAGATCTTTGACCGTGAGGAAGATTTTATTGTACAATTCAGGAGTGATATAGAAAATATATTAAAACATGGATTGAATCAATTTTGGGATATTGATGAAGTCTGCGCAAGGGCAGGACAGATTGACGCGATTTGCCGCAAGAGGTCAATTGAGTGGGTGTCGTGGAAGGATGAAGCCTATCCGCCCATGTTACGGGAAATGTATGATCCGCCTTCTGTAATTTTTTACAGAGGGCGTCTTCCATATCCGGGGAAACCGCTGCTTGGCATGGTCGGCACCAGAAAGCCAAGCCCTGAAGCGTCAGCGCAGAGCTTTTTGCTGGCCTGCGGCGCAGGGCGGACCGGTATTTCTGTGGTATCCGGTCTTGCACTTGGAATTGACGCAATGTCGCACAGGGGAAATCTTGCGGGCGGTGTTCCGGGATACGCGGTGCTTGGATCAGGAACGGACGAAATTTATCCCGCGTCAAACAGGCATCTTGCAAAACAGATACTTGATTCAGGGGGGGCGCTGATTAGCGAATATCCTCCGGGTACGCGCCCGTATAAAGGTAATTTTCCGGCGCGGAACAGGATAATATCTGCGCTGTCGCGCAGTGTTTTAATTGTTGAAGCTCCGCAAAAATCAGGCGCTCTTCATACAGCTTCTTTCGCTCTGGAACAGGGCAGGGATCTTTGGGTGGCATCGACCGGCATTCAGCGGCATGACGGGGCGTTATATGATAAACGCGGCACTGTAAAGCTCGCTTATGACGGAGCGGAAATAATATATTCTGTTGCCGATATTCTAAAAAAATGGAATATTGATTATATAGAAAGCGGTGATTATGAGATTCCCGGAAATAAAGCGGGTAAAAGGGAGCTGCTCCCCTCGGAGCTTGTATCTTCCATGGCAGATTATCTGGAGATTGATTTATAAGGAAGCGTTATGGCAGCTGAAACAAAAGCAAAAAAAAGCTCAAAAGCGGGCAGCCCAGTAAAAAATAGAAACTCGCCAAAGCAGGAAAAGCAGATTCTTGTAATTGTTGAATCTCCCGGGAAGGTAAAAACAATAGAAAAATATCTGGGGCCTTCCTACAATGTAAAAGCGTCCATGGGGCATTTAATTGACTTGCCAAAATCGCGTACCGCGATAGATGTTGATCATGATTTTGAACCTGAATATATAACAGTGCGCGGCAGGGCAAAAATCCTGAAAGAACTGCAGACAGACGCGAAAAAATCCGGCAAGGTTTTGCTTGCCTGTGATAATGATCGCGAAGGAGAGGCAATCGCCTGGCATTTGCGCAATTCAATTAACGCCAAAACAGAACAGGTTCCCATTGAAAGAATTAGTTTTAATGAAATAACCCCCCAGGCTGTGAAAGACGCTGTTTTAAATCCGCGCACAATTGATGAAGCTAAAGTATCCGCGCAAAAAGCGCGCCGGGTGCTGGACAGGCTTGTAGGCTACAATCTTTCGCCCTTGCTCTGGAAGAAAGTTAAAAACGGCCTTTCCGCCGGGCGCGTTCAGTCTGTGGCATTGCGACTGATCTGCGAACGGGAAAAAGAAGTAGAGAATTTTATTCCCGAAGAATACTGGACGCTGGAAGCGGATTTTAAATCAGGCAAATCAGTTTATACAGCTCAATTGGCGCTGTGGAACAACAGTAAACCGGAATTGAAAAACGAAACAGAAGTTAACGCAATCATGGATAAAATAAAAAATAATGATTGCATTGTTTCCGATGTGCGCGAGACCGATAAAACCATACGCCCCAAAGCGCCGTTTACAACTTCTCAGCTGCAGCAGACCGCGGCAAATCGTCTTGGTTTCACCTCACGCAAGACCATGCAGGTAGCGCAGCAGCTTTATGAAGGTGTGAGTATCGGCTCTTCAAGAGTCGGACTTATCACCTATATGCGCACAGACAGCGTCCGCATAGCAAAAACAGCTATTGAAGATGTGCGCGTCTGGCTAGGCAAAAATTACCCTGATGAATTGCCTGAAAAGCCGGCTGAATACACAGTAGGAAAAAACGCGCAGGACGCTCATGAAGCCATAAGGCCGACATATACTGAATATACTCCCGATTCAATAAAGGAATATTTAACAAAAGATCAGCACCGTTTGTACGCGATTATTTGGGAGAGATTTGTTTCAAGCCAGATGAGCAACGCAAAGAGCAGGACAATCAGCGTTGATATTAAAGTAATCTGCGGATCCGGGCCGCAGGCGGAAGAGGGAATTTTCCGCGTCAGCGGAACAAAACTTCTTGAAAAAGGTTTTTATAAAGTTATAAAACTCCTGGCATCAAGGGAGGAGAGTTCCGGCTCATGTCCGTCTTTGAAAGTGAATGACATGGTTAAAGTGGAAAAATTTTACAGTGAGCAGCACTTTACCCAGGGACCGGCGCGTTATTCAGACGCATCCATTGTGCGCACTCTGGAAGAAAAAGGCATAGGACGCCCTTCGACCTATGCCTCCATTATTTCAGTTCTGCTGGATCGTTACTACGTTACGCGCTCAAACAAGCAGCTTGTGCCTACTGTCCTTGGAAAACTCATCAATGATGTGCTTGTAGAACATTTTCAGCTTTATGTGGATTCTGATTTTACTGCTTCCATGGAAACGAAACTTGACGAAGTGGAAGAAAGCAGAGTTAGCTGGCCGGAAATGATAAGAGAGTTCTGGTATCCTTTTAAAACAGCGGTAGATGAGGTAAGCAAAAATATTGAATCGTATAAAGGAACCCTGGATGAAGTAACGGAATATTCCTGCGAAAAATGCGGCAAGCCGCTTGTAAAAAAACTCGGGCGTTTTGGTTTTTTCCTTGCCTGTTCCGGATTCCCGGAATGCAGAAATACAAAATCCATACCGCTTGCCAGGTGCCCCAAATGCTCAGGCGATATTGTCGCGCGCAAGACAAAGGGCAAGGGCAAGGAATTTTACGGCTGTACAAATTATCCTGAATGCGATTTTATCAGCCACTTTAAACCTGTAAATCAGGACTGCCCCAAATGCGGTTTTTTCATGGTTGAAAAATACGACAAGAAACACGGGGCTCACAAGATTTGCATAAACCCCGCCTGTGATTATCTGCACAGCGCGGAAGATGAATGACGCGGGACAAAGAGGAAACAGAAATCAAAAATGAGAAATGAGATTGCGGAAAAGACGGTAAAAATAAATGATCCCCAGGCTGTAGAGGAATATCTTTCCTACCTTCAGTTTGTTAAGGGATGTTCCGCAAGAACCATTGAAGCGTACAGGAATGATCTCCTGCGTTATGCGAATTACTGCGCCAACCATGATATTACTCCGGAAAAGGCGCTGGGGTATGAGGTGCAGAAATTCATCGCCGACCTGTCCGCGGAACGCATGGCATCTTCAAGCATTAACCGCCATCTTTCAACTATCCGCGGGTTTTACCGCTGGATGACAAGATTTAACAAAAGGGAAGATAATCCGTGTTCTTCATTAAGGAATGTAAAAACGCCTCATTATTTACCGTCTGTTCTTTGGGAAGATGAAATGGCTGGATTCGCCGCTCTTCCTGAAACAGCCGGCATTCTCTGGCCGCAGAGGGACAAGGCTCTTATTCTTTCAATGTACTCGGCGGGTTTGCGCATATCCGAACTTGTCTCGCTTTCCATGGCAAATATTTCAGCCAATCTGGAAGAAGCCAGAATTACGGGAAAGGGCGGAAAGCAGCGTTATGTGTTTTTTTCTGATGAGGCAAAGACGGCAATAACCGAATACCTTCCGCAGCGTTCCGCCCGTTTAAGGATTATCGGTTCTGATGAAAAAACAAGCTCTCTTTTTATAAGCAAGAAAGGAAGGCCGATATCAACGGCGGGAGTGCGCTGGATTATTTCTCGGTATTCGCAGCATTCAGGACTGGGAAAAAACATACATCCGCATTCGCTCCGCCACAGTTTCGCGACACATCTTGTAAACTCAGGCTGCGATGTGCGGGTCGTGCAGGAAATGCTGGGACATTCCAGTATCTCCACAACCCAGCGTTACACACATGTAAATATTGAAAACCTTAAAAAGGTATACGCTTACGCTCATCCAAGAGGTGCTATAAGAGAAGCAAAAAGCAAAAAAATCAAGGAGAAAAAACATGCGCAGTCAAATGATTGATAATGAAAATAAAATCAGAAGCACTACCGTTATCGCGGTGCGCAAGGACGGTAAGGTCGCCATGGCGGGAGACGGACAGGTAACGATGGGCAATACTGTAATGAAAAACAACGCGCGTAAAGTGCGCCGTCTTATGGACGGAAAGGTGCTTTGCGGTTTCGCCGGCGCGACAGCGGACGCGTTTACACTCTTTGATCGGTTTGAAGCTAAGTTAAAGGAATACTCAGGCGATCTTTTAAGGGCAGCGGTTGAACTCGCGAAAGACTGGCGTCTTGATCGCACTTTAAGGCGGCTTGAGGCCTTGCTTTTGGTGGCGGATATTACCAAGACTCTTTTGATTTCCGGCACAGGAGATGTAATAGAACCCGCGGAAAACGCGCTTGCAATCGGTTCCGGAGGAAATTACGCGTACGCGGCGGCTTTGGCTTTTCTTGAAGGAAGCGGTTTTTCCGCCGCCGAAATAGCGGAAAAAAGCCTGAAAATCGCGGGTAATATATGTATATATACAAATATGCAAATAACTTTGGAGGAATTGAGCTGATGAACGAAAACAAACAGATGAATGAAAAGCTTAACAGGCTGACCCCAAAAGAAATTGTGGCGGAACTTGACAAATATATTGTTGGTCAGAAAAAAGCGAAACGCGCGGTAGCGGTAGCGTTGCGCAATCGTATCAGAAGACTCAAACTTGAACCTGAGTTACGCGAAGATATAGCGCCTAAAAATATTCTGATGATAGGCCCGACGGGAGTTGGAAAGACAGAAATCGCAAGGCGGCTTGCGAAACTTTCAGGCTCTCCCTTTCTGAAAGTGGAAGCCACAAAATATACCGAGGTAGGTTATGTGGGAAGGGATGTAGAATCCATGGTGCGCGATCTAATGGCGGCCGGCTTTCAGATGGTAAAACAGGAAATGCAGGAATCCGTTACCCAGGAAGCGGAAAAACGCGCTGAAGAAGCGCTTTTGGATTTGCTTCTTCCGGTTAACCAGAAAAAACAAAAGGAAAAAAAGGAAAAGCCAGCGCCTGTTGTCAGGCCGATGGGCGCTTTTTCCATAAGCCCGGAAAATTCAAACGGAAGCATTATCGGAACAACGCTGCAGGTCGGGTTTCCGTTTTTTTCCCAAAAGAACGGAGGCGAAAAAAAGGCTGATGAAAACAAGGCAGGCATGACAGATAACGCAGCGGATGAACCCGTTAATGAGCCTGTAAATGAAGCTGAAGAAGAAAAGTTCAGGGGTACCAGGGAAAAACTCAGAACAATGCTGCATGAAGGGAAACTTGACAACAGGACAGTGGAACTTACGGTTAGCCAAAATCCGACATTTCCCGCGTTTGAAATGATGGGCGGCAGCATGGAAGATATTGAATCGAGCCTTTCCGGGATTGCCGGTTTTTTTGGCGGCAATAAAAAGAAAAAAGTTGTCTCTGTCGTAAGGGCAAAGGAAATATTAAAAGCGGAAGAAGCAGAAAAACTTGTAGACCGGGACAAGGTAAGCGATGAAGCGCGGCAGAGGGTGGAAGAGACCGGCATTATCTTTATTGATGAGATTGACAAAATCGCCGTTAAGGGAGACCGCGGAGGCGGACATGATGTTTCCCGCGAGGGCGTACAGCGGGATATACTTCCCATTGTTGAAGGCGCGACAGTCAATACAAAATGGGGTCCTGTTAATACAGATCACATTCTCTTTATCGCCGCCGGAGCTTTCAATGTCAGCAAGCCTTCGGATTTAATTCCGGAATTGCAGGGACGCTTTCCGCTAAGGGTTGAACTTGATTCTCTTGGAAAGGATGATTTTCTGCGTATCCTTACAGAACCGAAAAACGCGCTTGTAAAACAATACACAGAATTACTCGCTACAGAAGAAATAAAGATCAGTTTCTCGCCGCAGGCAGTAGAACACCTTGCAGCTCTTGCTGCGGAGGTTAATTCAAAACTGGAAAATATCGGAGCGCGCCGGCTGCACACCATTATGGAAACCCTGCTGGAAGAACTTTCGTTTGAGGCGTCCGATATCGCTCCTGCGGATATAGATATAACCGTTGATTATGTCAACGAGAAGCTTGCGGAAATTGTAAAGGATCAGGATTTGGGAAGATATATTTTATAAATATAAATGAAAAAAAAATATAATATATTAAAAAGATAGTGTATAATGAGAAAAGAGGAATTATTATTGAAGATTGATAAATGAGTGTTGGGAGGATTTAGGGTCAATTTTAGTTTGACCTGAAATTTACCGATGTTGAAGGGAGGGGGAAGGTAAATATGAACTCATTTGCAAAAACTGTTGATTTATTGCACCGGGCGATGGACACAGCGGTTGTCCGCCGTTCGGTTATCGCAAATAATCTGGCTAATGCCGATGTGCCTGATTTTAAACGTTCAAATGTAAATTTTGAAAGCGAACTGAAACGGGCGCTGGATACCGAAAAACAAAGACCGGCTGTTGAAATGAAAATGACACGTGACGGTCATTTTCCTAATTATAAAGATAAAGATTACAGAGACGTACAAATCAGACGCGTTCTGGATTACACAAGCACTTATAATAACAATGGTAACAATGTAGACCCGGAACAGGAATTCATGCTTGCCACACAGAATCAGATGAGTTATAACCTGTTCGCTCAGGCGGTTTCATTTGAATTCAGCCAGATAAATCAGGTATTAAGGAATTAGGGAGGTAAAATATGGGAATATTCAGTTCAATTAACATAGCGGCTACAGGCTTGAGCGCGAACAGGGTCAGGCTGGACGTAATTTCAGATAACATGGCGAATGTGAACACTACGCGGACCGCAGAGGGCGGCCCGTACAGGCGCAGCCGCGTTATTATGCAGCCAAAGGTAGAAAGCCCGTATTGGCGTTCGCCTTTTCTTCCGCAGGCGATGGATAACGGAATTGGCGGCGGAGTGCGGGTAGCCGAAATTCAGAAGGATTTTTCTACAGAGAATCCTCTGCGCTGGGATCCCACCCATCCTGACGCGATTAAGTCAGGACCCCGCGAAGGTTATGTAGAGCTTCCGAATGTTGATGTTGTTACAGAAATGGTGGATATGATTTCCGCATCGCGGTCTTATGAAGCAAATGCCGCGATTATAGAAGGCTCAAAGGCCATGTTCCAGCGCGCTTTGGATATAGGCGCAAGATAGCGCTTAACAATAATGGGAGGGAAAAATGAAAATATTTGATGACAATGCCTTTATCAGCGCGTCAGCCGCGCAGGATTTCGCCACAACGCTCCTGCGTACCAGGCAGAATCACATGGGACCGTTAAACGACAGCCCGTATTACGGCGGCATAAACAGCATGTTAAACCTTGAGCAGAAAATCGGAGCTGAAGGCGTTACGCGATCTGCGCCGTTCGAGCAGACCATGCTTAAGGCTTTGGACAGCGTATCAGGCCAGCAGCAGTTCGCGAGCCAGCTGCAGCAGGAAGCGATTATCAATCCTGATTCAATTGATATTCACGACATCACAATAGCGCAGTCTCTTGCCAGCATGTCGCTTAGCACTACGCGCAACATTTTAAGCAGGCTGGTGCAAAGCTGGAGAGATATAATCAATACCAGATAATATAGAAAATATCAGGGGGGGGTATGAACGAGTTTTTTAGAAAGATCCTGACAAGGCTTACAGCCCTGTGGGCGGGATGGTCAATGATGCAGCGGGTTATCCTTATCGCGGTAGCCGTTGTAATCATTGTGGGAATTGTGGCGCTTTTCAGGGTTACATCATCACCGATAATGGTAAATGTTTTTTCCCGGCCAATCACCGACGAAGCGGTGCTGGACAGAATTGTATTCAGGCTTGAACAGGAAGGGATAAGAGTAGCAGTAACAGCAAACGGCATAGTGCAGGTTCCCGATGAAGCCACAGCGCGGCGGATGAGAACCATTCTGACAAGCGAGGATCTGCTTCCTTCAGGCATTGATCCATGGCAGATATTCGACAAGGACCGCTGGACTATAACCGACTTTGAACGGAATGTAAATTTCCAGCGTGCTCAGCGGCAGATGATAACGGATCATATCAAGGCAATCGACGACATAGACAATGTAACAGTAAATATTGTATGGCCTCAGCGGGAACTTTTCCGCTCCGATCAAAATCCTGTTACAGCCAGCGTGATTATCACTCCGAAACCGGGAAGCGACATTACCCAGAACCGCAAGAAAGTGGAAGGCATTCATAAACTTCTTAAATACGCGATTGAAGGTTTACAGGACGAAAATATAACGATTACCGATAACAGGGGTCTTGTAATAAATGATTTCGCGGGAATGGAAATAAGCGACAGGCTGGATGCCATTGAAAGGGAAAAAAGAATTGTTATGAAAATGGAAAGCGATTACCGCACCCTTGTGCTGAAATCGCTTCAAAGCACTTTTTCTTCCGATCGCGTCAGGGATCTCAATATTAAAATAGAAATGGACATGTCAAGGAAATCGGTCGACACAAGGGAAATTTTTCCAATAACAGTGAAACCCCGCACTCCCGGCCTTCCTTATGACGATTCTGAAATGTTAACCTCTATAACAGTCGGAGAAACAACTTCACAGACAACATGGAGGGGAACAGGTTTTAATCCGGAAGGCCCCGCTGGAGTTGAAGGACAGACGCCGCCTGCTTTCAGGGATATGAGCAACCTTTACGGAGAAGTAACAAGCGTTACAAGGACGCATAACGAAGAGCTTAATGAGCGGAATATTCAGGAAGAGAGAAGCCCCCAGATTGATCGCGTAACGGTTTCGGTAAATATTGACGGAAAATGGAAGTGGAAATATGATGAAAAGGGAGAGCCTGTAATCCTTACCGGCGGCACAATTGAGCGGGAATACACGCCCGTTCCGGCAGAAGATCTGCGCAGGGCGGAAGCGCTTATCAGGGATGCCATCGGCTATAACTCTGCCAGAGGAGATTCCGTTACTGTGCAGAACATTCCCTTTGATCGCACTGTGGAATTCAACGCTGAAGACGCTGTATATTTCAGGCAGAAACAAATACAGATGACCGTTATTATAATCCTTTCGGGTTTAACGCTTTTGATATTCGGATTTGTATTGTTCAGGGTAATATCGCGTGAAATGGAAAGGCGCAGAAGGCTTGCCGAAGAAGAGAGAGCCAGACGCGAGCAGATGCTGCGTGAGAGCGCAATGGCGGAAGCGGAACAGGAGGGCATGGAAGTCTCAATCTCGATGGAAGAGCGCTCAAGGATGGAACTTACGGAAAGCGTCATCAATATGGCAAAGGAACATCCGGAAGACGCGGCTCAGCTTATCAGAACCTGGATACTGGAGGAATAAATGGCAAAAGCAGCAGCAGGCGCCGCCGGAGGCGGTGGAAAAAAGAAAGGCGGGAAAGAATATACCGGGCGCCAGAAATCAGCGATATTTCTCGTAGCCGTAGGCGCGGAAATTTCGGCGGAAATATTCAAATATCTTCGTGAAGATGAAATTGAGACATTAACATTTGAAATAGCGCGCCTTGAAACAATTGACGCAGAACAGAAAGACGCAATCCTTCAGGAATTCCAGGAACTGATGATGGCCAACCAGTTTATATCAACTGGCGGCATCGACTACGCCAGGGAACTTCTGGAAAAATCTTTGGGAAGCCAGAAGGCAATTGATATTATCAACCGTCTTACATCCAGCCTTCAGGTTCGTCCGTTTGACTTTATCAGGCGCACAGACCCTGCGCATCTTTTAAACTTTATTCAGCAGGAGCATCCGCAGACTATCGCGCTTATCCTTGCGTATCTTGAGCCCAACAAGGCTTCCATAATTCTTCAAAATCTGCCGAATGAAGTGCAGAGCGATGTAGCGAGGCGCATAGCGACAATGGACAGAACAAGCCCTGAAGTGTTACGTGAAGTTGAACGTGTTCTTGAAAAGAAACTTTCATCGCTGTCAAGCGAAGATTATACCGCGGCAGGCGGCGTGGAAAGCATTGTAGAAATACTGAACCTTGTAGACCGCGCATCTGAAAAGCAGATTATAGAAGCTCTGGAAGACGAAGATCCCGAACTTGCCGAAGAGATAAAGAAAAGAATGTTCGTATTCGAAGACATTGTTATGCTCGACGACCGCGCCATTCAGAAGGTTATGCGCGAAGTGGACTCTCAGGAACTCGCGAAAGCGCTTAAATCCGTTGACTCGCAGGTACAGGACAAGATATTCAAGAACATGTCAAAACGCGCCGCTGGTATGCTCAAGGAAGACATGGAGTATATGGGTCCTGTACGTCTGAAAGATGTTGAAGAAGCCCAGCAGAAGATTGTATCCATCATTAGGCATCTGGAAGACACAGGAGAGATCGTCGTCGCCCGCGCAGGAGAGGACGAATTGGTAGTATAACGGGAATGGGGAGTGGGTTATAGGGAGTAGGGAATAGGGATTGTTGTTTGTAAGCCTTGCAAGATGCTGGCACATATTTCAGAAACAACAATCCCGACTCCCAACTCCCCACTCCCTATACAAAAAGAAGGTAATCTATGTTAAAAGCTGTATTCAGACCGAATGAACTGGTGCCGTTAGCTGAAAAAATTATAATAGCTTCTCCCAATACTCTTGAGCTTGCGCATCTTATGACGGTTGAAGAAACTGATGAAGACACGGTCAAGGCGGAAGAATACACAGGGCCGACGGCTGACGACCTTCGCCGGGAAGCTGAAGCGTTCAGGATAAGATGGGAAGCGGAAAAAGCGAAAATGCTCTCCGGCGCGAAAGCGGAAGCGGACAAAATTGTTCTTGACGCGCAGAAAACGGCATCCGCAGACGTTAAACGAAAGAACGACGAAGCCCAGATTATAAAACAGCAGGCGGAAACTGAAGCAAAAAAAATAATAGATGAAGCGAACGCGAAAGCGGCGGAAATGGAAAAAGAGATGAAACAGACTCTGGATGCCGAACGCAAGGAAGCGCTTGATAACGGGCATGAAGAGGGACACAAAGCGGGTTTCGCGGAAGGCAAGGCCGAAGTTGATCGTTTGATTGAAAGAACCCAGGTAATGCTTGAGCGCGCGCAGGATAAACGCGGTGAAATACTCGCCGAAACGGAAAAAGAAATAATAGATTTGGTTTTACTGATCGCGCGCAAGATTATAAAGGTTATTTCTGAAAATCAGCGTAATGTTATTATATCCAATGTTGTTCAGGCTCTCAGGAAGGTAAAGGCAAAGGGAGATGTTATCATCAGGGTAAACATGAGCGATTTGCAGCTTGCGACGGAACGCAAACAGGATTTTATAAAACTTATGGAAAGCGCGAAATCCGTTCAGATAATAGAAGATACAACAGTTGACTCAGGCGGCTGCATTATAGAAACTGATTTTGGCGAGATTGACGCGCGTATTGCGAGCCAGCTGGCGGAGCTGGAAAACAAGATTCTGGAAGTATCTCCCATAAAATCAAGGATTAAAAACAATACGCCTCCTCCTGTTATAAGGACGGCTAATTTGAATAATGATCTTGCCGCGACATCGTCGCTGATGGATGTGTCAGGCAGTGAAGCCGAAGAAGGAACAGAGCTTTCACCCGCTGCGAACGCGGCGCTTACAGCTTCTGCGGCAATCGCTACAATGGCTGCAAAAGGCAGAAGAGAATCGGATAAAATTGAAACAGGGAAAATTGAAAGTATCGGTAAAAGAAGTTCTGATAATCCGGTCATGTAAAAATTTGGTTTGTTTATAAACAGACGCGGATTTTCAGGCCGGAACATGCACAGGGGGAGGGCTGATTGCATATGGAAATATCAGTTATAGAAAAATATATAGAATCCGCGCAGCGTATTGATCCTATAAAATGTATCGGCAGAATCATTAAAGTGCAGGGGCTGTTAATTGAAAGCAGAGGACCTCAGGCTATAATAGGCGAAATGTGCAGAATTATTGCTCCCAAGGGCAGGGGGAGAATAATGGCCGAAGTTGTCGGGTTAAGGAATGAAGTTGTTCAGTTGATGGCTTTTGAAGATACAGATGGGCTTGAAGTGGGCGACAAGGTTATAGCCCTTGGCTCGCGCCTTGAAGTGCCTGTATCTCAGAAACTTCTGGGAAGGGTGCTGAACGCGATGGGAAACCCGGTTGATGACAAGGGCGATATAGAATCTGCCTGCACGTATCCCGCTTTAACAAGCCCTCCTGATCCCCTTAAAAGGAAACGCGTTACAGAGCGCATAACAACCGGAGTGCGCGCGATTGACGGCCTTCTCGCTGTCGGAAAGGGACAAAGGCTTGGCATTTTCGCAGGCTCTGGAGTCGGCAAATCCACACTGCTTGGAATGATTGCACGTAACACAACGGCCGATGTAAATGTGGTCGCCCTTATAGGAGAGCGCGGCAGGGAAGTAAATGACTTTATAGAAAACGATTTGGGGCCGGAAGGGCTTGCGCGCAGTGTTTTAATAGTGACCCCTTCCAATTCACCGCCGCTTGCGCGCCTTCGCGGCGCTTATGTCGCGACCGCTGTCGCTGAATATTTCCGCGATCAGGGAAATGATGTAATGCTGCTTTTCGATTCCGTTACGCGCTTTGCCCGCGCGATGAGGGAAATCGGCCTTGCGTCAGGCGAGCCTCCGGCACAAAGAGGCTACCCTCCGAGCATGTTCGATTCGATGCCGAAACTCCTTGAAAGATCCGGAACATCAGACAGGGGCAGCATCACAGGTTTTTATACAATCCTTGTAGACGGCGATGACATGGATGAGCCTGTCGCCGATACTGTGCGCGGCATTTTGGACGGGCATATCGTTCTTTCCCGCGATTTGGCTCAAGGTTACCATTACCCCGCGATTGACATACTGCAGAGCATTTCCCGCCTCGCGCCCCATGTTTCAGGAAGCGCAAGCGGCAAAGCGGCAGGTGTTATACGAAGGAACATGGCTTCCTACGCGGGAGCCGAAGATCTTATCAATGTAGGCGCTTATCGTCCAGGTTCAAATCCGGCGATAGATGAAGCTATAGCGAAACACGGTCTTATCGAAGATTTTCTTATACAGGATATCGATGAACCTTCATCGCTGGAAGATACGCTTGAAGGTTTATCCGCGATAACAGGGGTAAAAATCCCCGAGCTTGAAATGGCGGATAACAACGCTAAACTCGCAAAATCCGGCCGTTCCGTGAAAAAAGAAAAATCTGAAACGGAATCCGCGCCTTCTTCTTCCGAGGAAGACACAAAAAAAGCGCTTAACAGCGTAGCCGCCCTTTTTTCTTCGCTTCCTGGAATCAGCGCGGCGGGAGAGTTTAATCAATGAAAAAGTTTTCTTTTAATTTGCAGAAAGTTCTCCAGTTAAGGAAATTCCGTGAAGAGGAATGCAAGATTGCGCTTGGACAGGCAATCGGTTTTCTGAACGAGATAGAAAACAGAATAAAAGAAACCGCGTTTAAGCATCATAACGCGGCTTCCCAGCGTTTTACATCTCCAATGCAGATGGCAGTCTGGGATAATTATATCATCAGGCTGGAACAGGAGGCGCATATACTGGAAGATCAGGCCGGGAAAGCGGAACTGTTAGTTGAAGAGAAACGCGCCGAATACATGGAAGCTTTAAAAGATCTTAAAGCTATTGAAAAGTTAAAGGAAAAACGGCAAAAAGAATACCGCAAGGATTTGTTTGATTATCAGATGGCCGAAACTGATGATCTGACCGCGGCAAGGCTTTTTGGCTGAAATAACATTCTGCGGTTTTAAATTTAGAACCACTTGCGAATCTTGAAAACAATAATCATGATTGTGGCGACTAAAAACATTACGCCAAGAACGATAAAATACCCGAAATTATATCTTAATTCAGGCATAACATCAAAATTCATGCCATAAATTCCGGCGATAAAAGACAGCGGAATAAAGATGGCGGAAATCATTGCCAGTACTTTCATTACCTTGTTCAATTGATACGATAATACAGATAAATTTACTTCCATAACGCTTGAAAGCCATTCGCGGTAATGTTCAATCTGCATTACCGCATGATCTAAATTTTCTAGTAAGTCCTGTAAAAATGGTTTTATTTCCCCTGTTTGGAAAAATGATTCCTGCCGGGAAATAATTAATAAATTATTTTTTAACGGCAGGATTGCTTTCTTGACGAGCAATAGATATTTTTTAGTTTCCTGTATCTCTTCAATATATGTATCATCGCTGGTTCTTGTCGCGCGTTCCTCAAGATTTTCTATATGTTCTTCCAGGTGGTTTATGGAGTTAAAATATTCATCGACAATTTTATCAATTATTAAATAGGCAAGATAATCGGTTTCCATTTTGCGGATTTCACCGGTATTTTCCAATATTTTTCTTCTTATACCTTCAAACGCACCTCTTGATAATTCCTGAAAAGTCAGAAGAACATTTTTCATAATAACTATTCCGACCTGGGTAATAATCAGTTCATCTGTATTTCCGTCCTGGGATACAAAGCGCTTGTCCTTCCTGAAAGGCAGAAAGAACATTTTTCTTTTGGTGTTTGAACGGTTAAAAGTATTCTTTTTTTGTATAATTGTTTTAACCAATAAGAATCTGTATTTGTCAAAAACTTCCATTTTTGCCTGTTGTTCTGTCTGCAGAATATCTTCAATGGTTAATGGGTGAATTTCCAGCAGTTCACCCAAACGCTTAATTGAATCAGTGTCTTTTAATCCGCTGATATTTATCCATAACATCTTTGAATCGTCTTTAAGGTTTATTACTTCATCAATGGAAGAGACATCTTTCGTTTCCGCGGATGTTGAATCATAATTTATATAGGACAGCTTCATTTCTGAAGCGGGTCTGTCTCCTGTATAAACGGGATTAACAACCTGCATATATTTTGATTTCATTAATGCCATCCATGTTTCTCCTGTTATCCAAAAAATGCTTTATGCTTTTATAGAATATCATAATTTTTCAATATTATGCAACTATATAATAATCATTTTTATAGTGTTTAATGTATGATTTTTTATACATTATTCCAATCATCTTGGTTTATAGTAAAATAGAAACATTTAAAACCATAATTGACTTGTTCAGTAACTAACTAGAGTTATCGGACAAGTCTATTCTTGATTTACCGGCGTTAGTTGAAAAAATTTCCAACGGTGTTTTATTTGTCAGATTTTAAATTACAATGAAGTTTATAAATATCTTCGGTTGCTTCTGTGTTAAGCATTCAATGCTGTATTGTTATGCGCAATGCCAAAAGCGATGTTTTACACCGCATTATTTAAAGTTAATTGATTATTAGTCATTTATCTCCATTCTAATTAATTTTTGATAAAGATTGATGTATATATAAATAAATTGATAATAATAGGTATTGACATAATTTCTTGTTTGGTATAAAATTATGATAATAGAGCATACTTTAGAGTAAGCAATAGCATGTGTCTCACAGCCAATATGAATTTATGGATAGACACAAAATAATATCAAAGGAGGCAATTATGCCAAAAACAACCAATCCCAAAAACCCCGCCGTGGTGCTTCAGTCATTCATTGACAAGTACGAAATAAATCCATTTATCGTTTCAAAAGCTTTAGATGTAGCGTATCAGTCAGTTGCGAATATTTTAAAGGGAAAAGCGCGGATAACGGTCTCAATGGCCCTGCGTTTAGCCGCTTATTTCGGCAACACTCCGCAATTCTGGCTTGATATACAGAATTCTGCGGAAATTGAAGGGTTTACATCGGACAGTAAATTCATGTCCGCGCTGAAAAAAATCCCCAAAGCTTCAAAACCTGTAGCCAAAGAAAAGAAAGAAGTTAAAACCGGTAAAAAGAAATTGAAATCATTGTCCGAAAAACGAAAAGTAGCCGCTAAAGCGCCTGGCGCGAAGAAACCAAAAGGAAAAAGAGCAGGCAGACCGGCCAAAAAGTAAATATTATATAAGAAATTGAGACTGTTCCAAAACTTTCAAACCGAAGGTTTGCGTTTTTGGAACAGCAACCTTAGATATAAATTATCAATATTAGCTTTTGTATTATTTATAATTAATCAGTTAACTCAACTCATCCAGATTGTAGGGAGTTTCCTGATAAACATAATTCAGCCAGTTATCAAAAAACAGATTGGCGTGGGCTCGCCAGCGGACGACCGGAGATTTTGAAGGATCATCTCCGGGGTAATAATTTTTTGGCACTTCAATTGTGAGACCGCGTTCTTTATCGCGTCTGTATTCGCGGTCAAGGGTCAGTGGATCGTATTCAAGGTGGCCTGTAACATAAATTTCACGGCCTTCGCGGGCGGTAACTATAAAGACGCCGGCTTCCTGTGTTTCCGATTGAATGGTGAGACGGGGATCGGATGCTATGGCGCTGCGGTCGCAGGTTGTATGCCTGGATTGAGGAGCGAGAAATTCATCATCAAAACCCCTGAAAAGCGAGTGATACTGTTCATTAACGGCATGGGGAAAAACACCGAATAGTTTTTTATCCAGCGCTTTTTTGGGGATATTGTAACGGCGGTAAAGACCGGCCTGCGCTCCCCAGCAGATGTGCAGACAGGAAAAAACATTTTCTTCTGAATAATCAATTATTTCGGCGAGTTCATTCCAGTAATCAACTTCCTCGAATGGCAAAGTTTCTACAGGCGCGCCTGTAATAATAAGTCCGTCATACCGCACTTTCAGGCGGGCAATTTCTCCGGCGCTGATATAAAATTTTTCCAGATGTCCCGGCGGCGCGTTTCTGGATGTGTGGCTGCTCATGTTTAAAAAAGTTATATCCACCTGAAGAGGGCTGTTCCCCAAAAGCCGCAGGAGCTGTATTTCAGTATCCACAGTTGTCGGCATCAGGTTTATTATTCCGACTTTTAAAGGCCTGATATCCTGAGATTCGGCCCTGTCTTCAGTCATTACAAAGACCCTCTCGCCTGACAACGCCTCATAAGCGGGTAATTCTTTCGGTATTTTTATCGGCATAAACTATATTTGCACACTTTTATTAAAAATCCAAGATTGCTGTTCCGTAATTTTAATGTTAGAATATTATTTAGTAGAAAAGGAGCGCTTTCGCATTTGAAGACAATATTTGTCGTTGATGACAGTGATACTAACCTATCCATGGCGGAAACGGCCCTGGAAGATTCTTATCGCGTTATGACAATGCCGTCCGCTGCGAAAATGTTTTCCCTCCTTGAAAAAATCAAACCGGACTTAATATTAATGGATATTGAAATGCCTGAAATGGACGGATTTGCGGCGCTTAAGCGTTTAAAATCTGTAAATTTATGGGATGATATACCAGTTATATTTTTAACCGGCCGCACGGATGCGGGAGTGGAGGCTCTTGGATTCCAGATGGGCGCTGTGGATTTTATAACAAAACCTTTTTCTCCGCCTGTGCTGCAATACCGGATTAAAACGCATCTTAACATAGATCATATAATCCGTGAACAGACAATGCAGTTAAACGCGGTGAGGAACAGCATTGTTACGGTTCTTGCGGACATGGTCGAAAACCGCGACAAGAAAACCGACGGGCATATAGAACGGACTTCAGTTTATATCGGCATATTGATCGCCGAAATGAAAGCGCGCAATGTGTATGAGGATGAAATCAACGAATGGGATATAAGCAAAATGGTATCATCTGCGCGCATGCATGATCTTGGAAAAATCTCAATATCAGACTTAATTATAAATAAACCGGGCGGGCTTTCTCCTTCCGAGTACGAGACAATGAAAACCCATACCCTGGAAGGAGAGCGGATAATTGACGAGATCATCGCCCGGACAGGCGAGGGCGAATTTTTGCGTAACGCAAAATTATTCGCCGGCTCTCATCATGAACGCTGGGACGGCAAGGGGTATCCGCGCGGTTTAAAGGGAACTGAAATACCGCTTCACGGACGCATAATGGCGGTCGCTGACGCCTATGACGCGCTGGTTACAGACAAGCCGTACAAGAAAGCTTTTACCCATAGGGAAGCTGTGGATATTATTATGGAAAATTCCGGCATACATTATGATCCCAGAATTGCGGAAATATTTTATGATGTGCATGAGCAGATTAATCAGGCAAGGACGGATTATTAATGCGTTCATTGTTTAAAAAATTACTGGCAATTGTTACTCATGTGCAGGCGCTGTCGGTTTTTCTCGCGTTTGCGATAATGGTTTTTTTAAGCTATAATTTCATGAGCGATATTGAACGCGGCAATTTATTAAATGATGTAAATAATGTTATCGCCAATATGCAGGCGCACATAGAAGCCGATCTGACCGAGCCGCAAATTGCGTTAGGTGTCATTTCGGACAGTATCCGCGCCATGATTATTGGCGGCGCTGATTTCAGCGAAGTAAGGGAGCATCTTGCGTCCGCCGCCCATTATGTCCTTTACGATGAAAACCTGAATTCCGGCATTACAGACTTTTACGGTTTCTTCGATTGTTTCGGAGAGTTCTGGTCGGGTAATCCGCTGACAGACAGCAACAGGCTAAGCGGGCTGCCTTTAATTATTGACGGTAATTCGCATGCAGAGCCGTATTTAAACATGCAATCGGGAAATTACTTTATTACATTTCCCCGCGTTATTACAGACGGGAAAGGCGGGCGTCTTGGGATCATTTGTCTTGACATACAGTTTGATGGAATCGCGCAATATGCCGTGAACACATCTGTTACCAAAAACAGTTACGGCATACTGCTGGACAGTAATTTCAATGTGATTGCGCATCCTGTCCCGGCGTATATTGGCAGGCATCTGTCCCAGATGAACGACGGCGTTAATATCCAGAATGATCTGCTCGCGGGAAAAGAAATTTCCGAGCGGAAGGCGGCTGATTATAACGGTAATACCTCTGTTTTATTTGTCCGCAAGCTCAATAACGGCTGGTACATGGCGCTTATAGCGTATTCAAAGGAATATTATAAGAGCGTAAATGATATAGCGTATATCCTGATTCTGCTGGGCGCGATCCTGGCTTCGGCCCTCTGCGCGATACTTCTGAGCATTGTTTCCGCCAAAAAGAAAGCAGAAGAGCGGACGCAGATTATGCTGGACGCGACGCCCCTTTGCATGATCCTGTGGGATAAATATTTTATTCCGATTGACTGCAATGAAGAATCACTTAAATTGTTTGATATATCAGGCAAAAAAGAATACTGCAAAAGATTTTTTGAACTGTCTCCCGAATACCAGCCTGACGGCAGGCTGTCATTTGAGAAAAATATTGAATGTCTCAAAAAGGCGTTTTATACGGGTTACTGCCGGTTTGAGTGGCTGTACCGCAAACTGAACGGGGAAGATATACTGTGCGAGGTAACTTTGGTCCGTGTCAGTTTCAGAAAGGAATATATAGTAGCCCAATACGCGCGTGATTTGCGTGATATGAAATCAGTAATGGCGAAAATGCGCGAGGCTGATGAGTACACTCAGGTTTTATTTGACACTACTCCCCTTAGCTCCTTCATGGTTGACAATAAAAATAAAATTCTCGCGTGTAATCAGGAAACCGTAAGGCTTCTTGGATTATCAAATAAAAATGAATTTATCAACGGTGTTTTTGAATTCCTGCCCGAGTATCAGCCGGACGGTGAATTATCATCCGCAAAAATCATAAGATACTCGGATGAAGCGTTTGAAGAAGGTCGTAGCAGTTTTGAATGTATACATCAGAATAAAAAAAAGGAAGCGATCCCGACTGAAGTTACTCTTGTCCGCGTTAAATTCAGGGGCGATTACGCGCTTGCCGGATTTATCAGGGACTTGAGGGAAGTTAAGGCAATGATAACTGAAATGCGCAGGGCGGAAATCGCCGAAGAGAACAACAGGGCGAAAAGCGACTTCCTTGCCAGAATGAGCCATGAAATCCGCACTCCAATGAACGCGATTTTGGGTATTACTGAAATTCAGCTGCAGGATAATTCTCTTCCTCAGAACGCAAAGGAAGCGCTGTACAGGATTTATAATTCAGGCGATATGCTGCTCGGAATTATAAATGATATACTTGATCTGTCAAAAATTGAAGCCGGCAAACTTGAACTTACGAATTCCCAATATGATGTAGCCTCACTTATTCACGATACTGTGCAGTTGAATATTTTGCGTTTTGAAAGCAAACCCATTGAGTTTAAATTAATTGTAAGTGAAACCGTGCCTTCCGTGCTGATTGGGGATGAGCTTCGTATTAAGCAAATTTTAAATAATCTTCTTTCCAATGCTTTCAAATATACCGACGAAGGAATGATTAATATGTCTGTCCATATAGAGCCGCAGGAAAGAAGCGAGAACACGGATGTGACTCTTATTTTCCGCATCAGCGACACGGGGCAGGGGATGACCGAAGAGCAGGTAAACAAACTCGGCGAAAAATTTGCGCGCTTTAATCTTGATATTAACCGCACAACCGAAGGAACCGGGTTGGGCATGAATATAACGCGGACATTGATTCACATGATGAACGGCGATATTTCCGTAGAAAGCATACCAGGCATGGGATCAACTTTTACCGTGAGCCTTCCGCAGGGGGACGCGGGTTTTGAAGCGATTGGAAAGGAATGGGCCAATAATCTGGAGCAGTTAAATCTTGGAAAAATTTCAAAATCCAGAAATGCGCAGATAACGCGGGAATTTATGCCCTACGGCAGCGTTTTGGTTGTGGATGATGTTGAAACAAATCTGTATGTAGCAAGAGGGCTATTAAGCCCCTATGGAATATCAATTGATACCGCTTTAAGCGGATTTGAAGCGATTGATAAAATCAGGGACGGTAAAATATACGATGTCATTTTTATGGATCACATGATGCCAAGAATGGATGGGATAGAATCTGTCAGAATTATCAGGAGTCTTGGTTACGCAAACCCAATAATAGCGTTAACCGCAAACGCGCTCGCAGGACAGGCGGAGATTTTTCTTAAAAACGGTTTTGACGGTTTTATTTCCAAACCGATTGATATCCGGCAGATGAATTCGGTGCTGAACAGGATGATACGTGACAAGCAGACAACCGATGTTATTGAAGCGGCCAGACAGCAGAAAATCACAAGCCATGATACTAACAAGGATACTCCTGTAAATCCGCAGCTTGCCGAAATTTTTGTCCGTGACGCGGAAAAAGCGCTTGCATTGATTGATTCTATTTACCAGAATAAATGCCGCAGGACAGATGATTTTTCCATGCTTGTAATTAATGTACATGCAATGAAAAGCGCTTTGGCAAATATTGGAGAGCAGCAGCTTTCCGATGAAGCGTTAAAGCTTGAAATGGCGGGAAGGGAGAAGAATATTGATCTTATATTAGCTGAAATTCCTGTGTTCCTGAACTCGTTACAGAATGTAATAAACAAGAATAAGAAAAAATCAGAGAGTGAAGACATTGAATCAGTTGATGAAAATTCAAAAGAATATAAAAATTTATTGCGTGAAAAACTGATAATAATACAGGCCGCCTGCGCCAGATATGATAAAAAGCTTGCCAAGGAAACACTGGCGGAATTAAAGCAGGTATCATGGTCGCCTGCCATAAAGGAACGGCTCAATATTATAGCAGAACATTTGCTGCACAGTGATTTTGAAGAAGCGTCCATTACCGCCCAGGATTTGTTTCCTTATTGATTTGAAGGCTTCTTGCTGCTATGCCCTTCATAAAAAATTTCCGTACAACGCTTGACATATTTTTCAAATGGCGGTATGCTACAGACAGTATTATTTTTCATTTAAAAAAGGGCTTCCTGGGAGCTCTTTTTTTTTAGTTTGGAGAAACGATGCAATATACCGGTAAGAACCTGCAAAGCCCTGATATCGTTTCTTTACGGGAGCCGCTGGAAGAGATTCTTGGCGGATTGGGTTTTAACCTTGTTGAAATAACGGTTTCCAGGCATAAAGGGAGCGTCCAGGTTAGGCTTGTTATTTATAACGGCAAGTCAATTGGTACGGATGACTGCACTAAAGCGCATCGCGCTGTTACTCCGCGGCTGGAACTGGCTTTCAGCGGGCAGGATGTTTACATGGAAGTATCTTCGCCGGGGATAGACCGTACCATTAAAGACGGCGCGGAGTTTGCCCATTATATTGGAAGGAGAGTGCGGTGTTACCGTACAGATATAACAGAATGGACGGCCGGAATATTGGAAGCCGCCGATGAAAAGGGAATTGTGTTAAGAACAGTTACAGAAACAGTCAGACTGGAATTTGATATTATCGCGAAAGCAAAACTGGATTCCTCGCGGGAAACGCAGGATCCGCTCATTAAAAAGCAGGCTGCGCCTGCGGCTTTCAAAGGAGGATGAAGTTGGGAATAGACATGTCGCAGGTAATCCGTCAAATTAATCAGGATAGAGGAATTCCTGAAGAGCTTATACTGCGCACTATCGAAGAAACATTGAGAGCGGCATATAAACACCGTTTCGGCAGTGTAGATAACGCAGTTGTCAGATTTGATGAAGATAATATGGAAGTTTCAATTTTTGCGCAGAAAAAAATAGTGGAGCAGGACGGAGTTTATGATCCTGTAACGGAAATTGATTTATTCGACGCAAGGGAATTAAATCCGGACGCGGATGTCGGAGATGAAATACTGGTGGAACTTGATCCAAAACAGTTCGACCGTGTCGCTGTCCAGAGCGCGAAACAGACAGCGCATCAGACAATAAGGGAAATACAAAAGGATTCGCTTTACTCAGAATTCAAGGACAAGGAAGGCGAGATAATAATTGGTTATTACCAGCGTGAACGCAACGGAACAATATATGTTGATCTTGGAAAAGCGGAAGGCGTACTTCCCAAAAAGTTCCAGTCTCCCCGCGAGACCTATCATGTTAATGACAGGATAAAAGCCCTGATTGCCGAAGTTAAAAAAGATTCAGGCGGGCTTCAGATTGTATTATCAAGAACCCATACTGAATTTGTCCGTACAATTTTTGAGCTTGAGGTTCCGGAAATTTACGACAAAACAGTCGAAATACACAAGATTGTGCGCGAACCTGGTTTCCGCACAAAACTGGCCGTTTATTCAAACCGCGAAGATGTAGATCCTGTAGGCGCGTGCGTCGGTCTTAAAGGCGTTCGTATTCAGGCGGTGATCAAGGAACTTGAAGGCGAAAAAATTGATATACTAAAATACGATCCCGATCCAAGACGGTTCATTAAAAACGCTCTTTCACCAGCAGAAGTGCGCGATGTGATTATACTGGATGAAGGCAAACATCAGGCATTGGCGGTTGTAAGCGACTCCATGCTGTCTTTGGCAATCGGAAAGCAGGGGCTTAATGTGCGTCTTGCAAACAGGCTTGTGGACTGGAACATCGACGTGAAAACTGAATCTCAGTTCTCGGAAATGGATATCGCGGCCGAGTCCAGGCGCGCTGTATCTGAACTTTTCGGAGACTCCGAAGATTTCAGCGACGAAATTTCACGCATCAGCGAACTGCCAGGCGTGGACAGCCGGCTTGCCAGGATACTGCTTGACTCAGGCGTTGATTATATCGAGGACTTTATCGCGTTAAGCCAGGAAGAACTTGAATCCAGGGGATTGTCGCCGTCTGAACTTGATCAGCTGCGTAAGCTTATAGAAGAGTATGTTGAAATTGTGGAAGAAGAAGATGAGGTATACGAAGAAGAGTCCGCAGATATAGCGGTTGTGGCTGATGAAACAATCGAAGAAGAAACTGAAACAGAAGAATATGAATGTCCAGAATGCGGCGCGAAGATAACAGTGGATATGACTACCTGTCCAAACTGCGGAATTGGTCTGAGCTTTGAATACGAAGAGGAGGAATAGAAGAGGATTTATGGCGGAAGAAACTGACAATACAAGAAAACAAAAAGCTCCACTTATTAAACATTCACAGGGTGAACAGGACGCCTCTGTGAGTTCCGCCAATTCCGCTAATTCCAATGGGAAAAATCAGGTGGAACAGGGAGAGCGCAGAAAAGTTAAAGTTGTTGTTATATCGAAAAAACCTTCCTCAACACCGGTAAAAAAAATACAGCCGAAGATCGTTATCAATACAGGCGGAAATAACCGCCCGGCCGCAGCGGAAACCAAACCTTCAGCTCCGGCTCCCGGGAAGACAGGCACTTCATCCGGCAAAGGCTCTTATGCAAGATCAGACGCCCGAGCGGATGACACCGGTAAAAAAAGAGAGCATGAAAAATCTCAGGCAGGTAATGTTTCCCCAGGCGTGCAGTCCGGTTCTCATATAAGTTCATTCCAAATGCCGCAAAGACCCGCAGCCGCTGCCGGCAGGGTCGGAGGAAAACTAGTAGGTCATCATGGAAGCTCTCATCAAAAACCGGCTCGTCCGCAATCAAGAAGCCATAAGCCCGAAGGCGGAAGCCATAACAGGAGCGGCAGCCACACTCATGGACAGCGTCCACAAAGCGGCGTTGCGGGCAGTAATGTAAGAACAGGCGGATTTCCTCCAAAACCGGGACACAAACCAGGCGGCGGAGGCTTTCAGCGTCCTCCCGCAGGAGGAGCGGGCCGAAGCGGCGGCATGAGCGGCGCGCCTGCGTCTCCGATACCGGAAGGCAAAGGACCTGCAAAACGAAAATTCGCGACCAAAAAACCGGTATATAACCGCAAGGAAAAAGAACTTGAGATGGAGGAAAAACTCCTCCAGACCAAGAAAAAAATAACCCATGTCGCCAACCCAATACCGAAATCAATTGACATAATGGAAGTCATTTCAGTTTCCGAACTGGCAAAAAAAATGAATCTGAAAGCGTCTGACCTTATCGCGAAGTTAATGACAATGGGACAGATGGTTACCATCAACCAGCAGATTGACGCGGATACGGCTACCATTATTGCTTCGGAATTCGGCGCGGATGTAAAAATAGTAAGCCTCTATGATGAGACTGTAATTGAAACCGCTTCGGATGATAACGCGGTGCTTCTGCCGCGCCCTCCGGTTGTTACTGTTATGGGACATGTTGATCACGGCAAGACTAAGCTGTTGGACGCCATCAGAAAAGCCGATGTAGTGTCAGGCGAGTTCGGAGGCATCACGCAGCATATCGGCGCATACATGGTTGAAACTCCGCACGGCAGAATAACATTTTTGGATACGCCGGGACACGAAGCGTTTACACGCATGAGGGCGCGCGGAGCGCAGATAACGGATATAGTCGTGCTTGTCGTGGCGGCGGATGATGGGGTAATGCCTCAGACAATTGAAGCCATCAATCACGCAAGAGACGCGAATGTTCCGATTATCGTCGCTGTTAATAAAATTGATAAGCCCGAAGCGAATCCGGACAGGGTAAAGAGCCAGCTTTCCGATTTGGGGCTAATGCCGGAGGACTGGGGCGGAACCAATATGTTTGTAGAACTGTCCGCGCTTCAGAAAGTCGGCATTGATAAACTGATAGAATCAATATTACTGGAAGCTGAGCTTCTGGATTTAAAGGCGAATTTCCAGCGCAACGCGGAAGGGAAGGTATTGGAAGCAAAAGTCGATCACGGCCGGGGCATTGTCGCGACAGTAATGGTGGAAAGGGGAACGCTTGCAGTAGGAGATTCATTTGTAGCGGGCGTTTGGCCCGGCAGAGTCCGTGCGATTTTTAACGATAAGGGAGAAAAACTCACCCATGCGACTCCATCCATGCCTGTTGAGGTACTGGGTTTTGAAGGCATGCCTAACGCGGGCGATCCTCTGCAGGTAGTGGCGGATGAAAAAGTAGCGCGCGAATATTCTTCAAGACGGCAGGAGTTTAAGCGTTTTGAAGACGCCAAGATTATGAGAAAGGTTACAATGGATAACCTTCACGACATGATCAGCGACGGCACAATTCAGGAACTGAAAGTAATCATCAAAGCGGATGTTCAGGGGTCCGCCGAAGCGCTGAAATCCAGCCTTGAAAAACTTTCCACAAAGGAAATCCGTCTTCATGTAATACAGGCTCTTCCGGGTCCTGTAAACGAAGGCGATGTTGACCTTGCTATCGCTTCCAAGGCGATTATTATCAGCTTTAATGTCCGTCCCCTGCCCAAGGCGAAAATACTCGCGGAACAGGAAAAGGTAGATATTAGAAAATACAATATTATCTATAAAGCCGTGGATGAGATAAGGCAGGCGATGGAAGGAATGTTAAAGCCGGACACAAAGGAAGAGGTTGTCGCCACCGTGGAAGTCCGCGATACATTCAAGGTTCCAAAGGTAGGCACTATCGCAGGCTGTTATGTGCTAACAGGGACCGTTAAGCGAAGCTGCACTGTTAATGTTATACGAAACCAGATTGTCATCCATTCGGGAAAGATCGCGTCCCTCAGGCGCTTTAAGGATGACGCGCGCGAAGTAGCCGCCGGGTATGAGTGCGGAATTGGCCTTGATAGTTTTGACGACATTCAAATAGGCGATATGCTTGAAGTTATTGAAACTGTGGAAGTAGCGCGAAAACTCAGCGTGTCCTGATATGGCTCAATACCGTACGGAACGGCTGGGTCAGTCAATCCAGGAGAAGATCAGCTCCCTCATTCTTGAAGGTAAAATAAAAGACAAAAGGGTAAACTCATTCCTTTCCATTACAAGGGTGGATGTGTCCAAAGACCTGTCCTTTGCGGATGTATATGTTTCCGATGTCCGGGAGAAAAATATTGAAAGGGGAGCGGAAGGCCTTCAAAGCGCCGCAGGTTTTATCCAGTCACAGCTTGGTTCCGGAATGCGCATCCGTAAAACTCCCCGCCTGCGCTTCCACGCGGACACCAGCATAGGCGACGGTTTTGACATGATAAAAAAAATTGATGAGCTTAATATAAAGGAAGCGGGCGCGGAGTAATATACGGCATTTTAGCTTGTGCGGGATTTATTTCGGATTGGAATCTAATGAGCCATACTGACAGTTCAGGTTTAATTTTACTGAATAAACCGCCTGGAATCACTTCTTTTGACGCGTTACGTGATATAAAGCGCTTTCTTGGAACAGGGAAAGTGGGGCACACTGGCACATTGGACAAATTCGCACAGGGGCTGCTTCTGGTTCTTGCGGGAAGCGCGCTGAAACTTGTTCCGTGGTTCACCCATTGCGATAAACAGTACACAGGCAGGATACGCTTCGGCATAGAAACCGATACCCTTGATCCGCAAGGGGAACAAATCGCGCGGGCGGATATTCCTTCCCGTGAAGAAGCTGAAAAAGCGCTTGCCGGGTTTTCAGGCGGGATAATGCAGACGCCGCCGGCATATTCGGCGATACATATCAATGGAAAACGCGCAAGCGAACTTGCCAGATCAGGCCAGATACTGGAAATGAAACAAAGACAGGTAAATATTTATAAACTGGAACTTCGCCTTTGGGAACCTCCTTTCGCCGATATTTTTGTTCACTGTTCAAGCGGTACATACATACGCTCCCTTGCGCGCGACATAGCTATTGCTGCGGGAAGCAGGGGACACCTGGTATCGCTTGTAAGAACACAGGTTTCAGGTTTTAAATTGCCAGACGGAAATGAGCAATTGGAAACAGGTACTGATTTCCCGCTTCCCGGTTTATATTCATTACTCCCCATAAACAAGGATGTGATAAAAACTCTTGGATTACCATGGTTTGAACTTGCGCCTTGTGACGCAGAGAAACTAATCCACGGCAGGTTTCTAGATCCAATTTTAAATGATAGGCCGCTATTCTCCTGTGCACATCAGCAGGTGAACTCTCTGCCAAATATGCACGCCGCTGTGTTTTGCGGGGAGACTCTTACCGCTGTAGTCAGTAAAAAAGACGGGAAGTGGAAGTACGGGTGTGTATTTGCAGAGAAGCTTCCAATATTGGCGGACAGTTAAATATTGTTGGAAACGCCACTATTGAAAAAAGCATAAGACTGTTTTACAGTACTTGGCATTCTTAATATTGATATATACAATAAAAAATAAAAGGCATCATTAAAAAATGGAATTGGAAAGACCAATGAACGAGACAAACGAATATTATGAAATGATTGAAAGCATAAAACATCGGGATAAAATGCTGCAGGCTGTAAATAACGCTGCGGTCCTGCTGCTCTCTGTTGATGAAAATGAAGATATAGACGACTCCCTTACAAAAAGCATGGAGCTTGTGGGCAGTTCAGCTAACGCAGATCATGTTTATATATGGCGCAATGAAATAATAAAAGGTGAGATGCATTTTATCTGCGCATATAACTGGTGCAGCGATCTTGGAAAGGGCAAGAAATCAATTTCCATAGGTTCAAAAGTATCCTATAAGGATATGCCTATTTGCGAAAGCAGGTTTATACGCGGAGAACACATCAGCAGTCCTGTCTCAAAGATGCCTGAAAAAGAACAGGCGTTTTTTAATGCTTATGAAATAAAATCAATTTTGCTGATACCCCTTTATCTGGACAAGCAGTTCTGGGGGATTTTCAGTATTGATGATTGCAGAAACGAGCGTAATTTTACAGAAGAAGAAATCGCGATTCTGCGATCTGTCAGTCTGATGATGGTAAACATGATAAACCGCCACTCATTGGTCGCGAAGAGAACGCATGAACTCGCGCTTCAGACAACCACTCTTATGACATTGTTTGATTCCATTCCTGACATTATTTTTACAAAAGATTCCAGCCTGCGTTTTATTCATTGCAATAAGGCTTTCCTGGAACATTTCGGAAAGAAGCCTGAAGACATTACAGGCGAAGACAGTGAAAAAAATCTCGGGCTGCCTGATGATTTAATGGAATCATTTAACAGGAATGATCACGAAGTTATCAATAAAGGAAAGACTATCACAATCGAGGAACATGTGCCGCGCTTTGACGGGACTATCATGCTTTTTGAGACATCAAGAATTCCGCTCATTCTGGACGGTCAGATAATTGGGATGGTATGCATCGCGCATGATATAACGCAGCGCAAGGAAATGGAAGCCGCTGCTCTCGCATCTTCGCGTTCTAAGTCCGCGTTTCTGGCCAATATGAGCCACGAAATACGCACCCCGATGAACGCTATATTGGGCGTTACCGAACTTTTAATACAGCATACAACGCTTCCCGACGAAATCGAGGAAGGGCTTGGCAGGATATACAGTTCGTGCGATATGTTATTGGGTATTATCAATGACATACTTGATTTCTCAAAAATTGAAGCAGGGAAAATGGATATCATGTCTGACAAATATAAAGTCGCGGACATGATAAATGATTCTGTACATCTTAATATGATGCATATTAACAGTAAACCAATTGAGTTTGAGCTTCATATTGATGAAAAAGTCCCTGCAAAATTGATCGGCGATGAACTCAGGATTAAGCAAATATTAAATAACCTTTTGTCCAATGCGTTCAAATACACAGACGAAGGAAAGGTAACCTTGTCTGTGGCTGCTAAAAAAATATCAGAGAAAGAAGGGATAACTTTGGTATTGGGAATACGCGACACAGGACGCGGAATGTCTAAGGAACAGCTGGGAAGGCTGTTTGAAGAATATTCACGCTTTGACCGGGAGAAGAACACAACAGTAGAGGGAACAGGCCTTGGTCTTGTTATTACGCAGCGGCTTATAACGCTCATGGACGGAGAGATCCGCGTTGAAAGCGCGCCTGCAAAGGGCACATTGTTTACGATATACCTGCCGCAGGGGATTGTAGACTCAGATGTGCTTGGAAAGGAAGTCGCGGCGAATTTTAAGAAGTTCAGGATGAGCTACCTCGCGCGCAGGAAGAGGGGGCAGATTGTGCGTAACCCGATGCCTTACGGGAGCGTGCTTATAGTGGATGATGTTGAAACAAACCTGTATGTAGCGATGGGGCTTATGAAACTTTACAGGCTCCAGATAGACACTGCCATGAGCGGACAGGAAGCGATAGATAAAATCAAAAGCGGAAAAGTGTACGACATTATATTTATGGATCACATGATGCCTGAAATGGACGGAATGGAAACCGCAAAACGCCTGCGCGCAATGGCATATAACGCTCCAATCGTTGCGTTGACAGCTAACGCGCTTGTGGGGCAGTCTGAAATATTCCTGAGCAACGGCTTTGATGAATTTATTTCAAAACCGATTGACATAAGGCAGCTTAACTCTGTGCTGAACAAGCTGATCCGCGACAGGCAGAGCGCCGAAGTAATTGAAGCCGCGCAGATTCAGTTTTCCGGGGCTGAAGGGCGCGTAAGCGGCGTGCCGAATGTTAACAGCCTGCTGCAGGAATCATTTATAAGAGACGCACAAAAGACAATAGACTGGCTGGATGAGCACAGGAAGAATACCGGGTTTAAGGACGAAGAGGTATTGAGGAATTTTACAATCAAGGTTCATGGCATAAAAAGCTCTCTTTGGAACATTGGGGAGAGCATGCTCTCTGAACTTGCAGGTAAACTGGAAATATCAGGCAGGGAAAAAGATCATGAACAGGTTACAGCCTCTGTTCCGGATTTCATTAAAGAACTGAAGGCAGTGCTGAAAAAACTTGATACAAAACGCGATATATACGGAACCGACGATATTGATGATTTACACGGCAAACTGCTTGCAATAAAGGAAAAATGCGCTGTTTATAACCGCAAGGGCACATTAGACATTATTTCTGAAATAAAGAGTTACTCAAAAGAGACAAAGGCGGTTCTGGACAGGATTTCGGAGTTTGTGCATCACAGCGATTTCGAGGAAGCTGAAAACGAAGCGCAGGAATACGCGGACTTTTTATCCGGGACGCAGGAGGGCAATGATTCGCCGCTTTTTTATGAAGAAGTGGAAGGGCTGGATATAGTCAAAGGCCTTGATCGCTATGGCGGCGATGAAAAAATGTATATAAAACTCCTTCGCTCTTACGCAGACAATGTCCGCACCATGCTTGATGTAGTAGAAAATTTCAGCGAGGATAAAATCGGCGATTACAGAATTAAAGTTCATGGCATTAAAGGGATCAGCCTGGATATTTACGCGGACAAAATTGGCCACACAGCCGCAGAACTGGAAGAGGCGTCGAAGAACGCCGATATCGACTATATAAAAATTAACAACACGGCTTTTGTGGAAGCTGCGAAGAAAATGATCTGCGGCATAGAAGACATGCTGTCAAGAATTGAAGGCGATGATCAAAAACCGGTAAAGGACAAGCCTGATGATGAAATACTGTTAAATCTTTACAAAGCCTGCAAGTCTTATGAGATGGATGAGGCGGACGCGGCCATGGCGGAAATAGAAAAGTATAAATATGAATCAGATGACGGGCTTGCCCAGTGGCTGCGGGAAAATTTAAACAGAATGAATTTTTCTCAAATCGTTCAAAAACTTTCTTATTTAAATAACTGACAGGAGGAAGGTCATGAAAAGTTCTGATTTTAAATCCATATATGATTTTTCCGGAAGACGTAAAAAAATCATTTATGTTGATGATGTAAATTACAGCCTGGTATCAGTAAAAAGCAGGCTGAGCGAATTTTTTGAAATCTACCCGGCTGAATCATTTGTTAAACTGATGGAATTCCTTGAGAACTTTATTCCGGATTTAATTTTGCTGGATGTAAATATGCCGTTTGTAGACGGGTATGAAGTTATAAGAAGCCTTAAAGAAGACGAACGTTATTCCGGAATTCCTGTTATTTTTCTGACAGGCAAAAGCGACAGAGAGAGCGTGGTAAAGGGTCTTAGCCTTGGCGCTGTTGATTATGTTGTAAAACCGTATTCAACTACAAAGCTGATTGAAACAATAAATACCCAGCTGGATCCAAGAAAGAGCAAGTTCGCCGTATTCGATGATGACGGCAGCAATAAACCGAGCGTGCTTGTAGTTGACGATGTTTCCAGTATGCTCAGGGCGATTCAGTACGCGCTTAGCGACAGATACAAGGTATATGTGCTCTCTAAATCCGAAGATGTGCTGGACTTTTTGAATGTTAGAAAGCCCGATTGCATCCTGCTCGATTATGTGATGCCGGGCTTAAACGGGTTTGACCTGATAAGTATAATAAAAAAATTACCTGAACATAAAGATACTCCGATAATAATTATATCAACCGAAGGGACGCAGGATCATGTAAACGAGGCTATTACTCTTGGAGCTTCTGATTTCATTGTAAAGCCTTTTAAACCAAAAGAGCTTAATGATAAGGTCGCAAAGCATATTAGGATAGCCGGTGAACTGCGGAAAGTCAGGGATGAAAACAAAAAATTATATGATTAAACATGGGGTAAAGTTATGCAGAAAACCATTTTCCTGATTGACGATAACGCTACAAACCTTACGATGGCGGAAGAAGCTCTTGTGAAACAGTACAGGGTCATAGCCCTGGCTTCCGCGACAAAAATGTTTATGGCATTGGAAAAGTTCAAACCCGATCTTATTTTACTTGATGTTGAAATGCCTGAAATGACAGGTTTTGAAGCGATGAAGAAATTAAAATCAAGTGAAACATACGCGGAAATTCCTGTAATATTTCTGACCGGACGCACTGATCCTGTATGCGAGGCAATGGGCATTGAAATGGGAGCAGTGGATTTTATTATGAAACCATTTTCTGTTCCGGTGCTGCTTAACCGCATAAAAAACCATCTGCAGCTTGATGAATTAATACGTGAACGTACAGCGCAGCTTGCCCGCCGTATGGAACAGCTTGTGCTTCTGCAGAACGGCATTGTGCAGACAATGGCGGAACTTGTGGAGCATCGCGATAAGAACACAGGCGGTCATATAGACAGAACCGCCGTTTATTTAAAAATTTTAATTGAAGCGATGATGGAACGTGAAATATATACAGACGAAATGCGTGACTGGAACATGGCGTCTGTGATTTCATCGGCGCGATTGCATGATTTGGGAAAAATAACCATTTCTGATTCCATCTTAAACAAGCCCGGTCCCCTGACACAGGAAGAGAAAAAAACAATGAAAACGCATTCCATCGCGGGTGAACGGATCATTGATAAAACCATGAAACAGACAGGGGACGCTGATTTTTTACAAAACGCCAAAATGATAGCGGCGTATCACCACGAATGCTGGAACGGATCGGGATACCCTTACGGCCTTAAAGGAAAAGAGATTCCTCTTCAGGGACGCCTTATGGCAATCATTGACGTATATGACGCTCTTGTTTCGGAACGCCCCTACAAAAAAGCCTTTACCCATGAAGAAGCGGTTAATGTAATTTTAAGCAGCTCAGGCGGCCATTTTGATCCGCTAATCGTGGATGTTTTTAATCAGGTAAATGATCAGATTCTTGCCGCAAAAGATGGTTTGAGCGAAAAGGGCTGATTTATCATTCATTAAAAATAACCGAAAATTTTCTTGATTTTTTTGAATTTTAAAATATAATTAAATTTATTATACAAGGAGATTCTCAGTGAACAAAATTTTTCGTATTATATTGCCTCTTATTGCAATTTTGGCTTTTTTTGCGTTTATTGGCTGTAATTCTGTTCCCAAAACAGATTCAACATCTCTTCCTAAACTGGAAACTGTAGCTGACTGGTCATGGGATATGGATACTTTCCCCGTGGATATAATACCTGGCCAACTAAAAACTATCCCCTGGCTGCCAGAAATTTTACCTGAAGATTGGAATGCAGCCAGAACGTGGGGTTTGATGTATGATGATGAATTCCTGGGTGTTGGGTTAGGTATTGGAAGCGCTGATACAATAGCCATTGAAGCGGCTAAATATTGGGCAACTGTAGGTTTACTGATTGCTATGCTTGGGGAACCGGAAGATGCAAAAATTTCTCATTATCCTGACATGGTATATGAATTAAATAATTCCGTAAAAATTCAAATAATGCGCCTTGGAAAGACAATTGATAACGAGGTAGTTTGCATAGCGGCGATTGATAAAACTGAAGCGGACAAAATAATAGACATGTTAAGGGAAAAATGGTCAATTTTATATGATTCTTCGAAACCCAGGTACTTCGATGCTGAAGAGCGCATGAACGATATTTTACTTGTTCCACCCATGGCCACTTTTAACGCTGAAGAGCGAATGAAAGAAGCGTTTGATCGCTAACATATCTATCTATAGTACACTGTGTAAATAGTGTACATAGGTAATGTTAGATACATGACTCCCTAATCGTTGATATAGAAATTAAAGGTCTGTGAATTAAAACGGATTTAAAACATTTCTTCCCTATAATCCATAATAATCCGTTTAATCTGCGGACAATTCAATTCAAATAGTATCTTTAAGATTCTTTGAGCCTTCGATAAGGGCGCCGAAGTTAAAGTCAAATTTACCGCCTCTGATTTCATCGGCAAGTTTTTTTATGTCTTTTCCATCTTTTACTTTTTTTTCTTCAACTGTCTTTTTGCTTTCTATGGCTTCCTTTTGGGCGTTTTGCTCTACTATTTTAATTGCCTGACGGGCTTGTTCGGCCAGTATGGTATTGCGGTTTGGCGCTGCTGTATTGCCCTGATTGAACTGTTTTCGCTGTTCTTCTGTGATGTTTACAGAGGTGGCAAAGCTGCGCGCCGCTTCCACTTTTGGTTTTTGTTGTAGAACGTATTTGCTTGTGTCTACATTAGGCATTATTTTATCTTTTTGATTGTTTTTATCACTTTGAAGGTGTAGTATATCTTCAACTGATAGAATCTTATTTTCTTCATTTTTCATGGTTAAAATTATCCCAAATTTATTATTATATATCAAGGGTGGTTAAACAGAACTATTTTACAAACACTGCTAAACTTTCTATGTGCGCGGTCTGGGGATAAAAATCAAATAGTTTCAGCTCTTTCAGTTTATAGCCGCCTCTTGCAAGGATTTTTGAATCGCGGGCCAGCGAGACTGTGTTACAGGATACATAGGCAATAACAGGCGGCCCATTATTGGCCAGCGCTGATGCGGTATTGGAGTTAAGCCCTGATCTTGGCGGATCAACTACAGCAAAGCCTATTGCTGCTTTATTACGCAATATTGTCCGCGGCCACTGTGTATCGCATAGAGCGAAAAATTCCGCGTTTGCTCCCTTTAAATTTTCACGGGCGAGATTTTTGGCGTCTTTGTTTTCCTCTGCAAGGATTATTTTCGGAAAAAGATCGCAGAGAAAGATCGCAAATGTCCCAACGCCGCAGTAAAGATCCGCCATTGGATAATTACAGTCCGCCTGCTTTGCAATCTTGCGCAGTTCAATTATTAGTTTTTCCAGCATAAAACAGTTACTCTGAAAAAATAAACCGGCGTCGATTAGTACATCTTTTTCAAGGAGTTTTATTTTTCCCCTCTCCTGTCCGCCTTCGCTTAATATGACATTGTCCTTTGCGAATACTGTAAAACGATCTTTACCGGGCGGCGGTGTAAGCTCTTTTTCTTTTACGCGAAGAATATCCCTTATTTGAATGGAAGCGACAGGGCAGTCAGAAACCCTGATTATTTCCGGGCTTCTCCGTCCCATCAGGCCGTATTTTGGACTGCCTGCGGGCGCTTGCCTTATACAGTGAAATTGCATTCTATTGCGGTATTCCCATTCCGGTGAAGGATAAACTTCAGGATCGATTGCGGGCATTTCAGAAGCTGGAATTCCGCCAAATTTTAACAGAGAATCTTTTAATATGTTTTTTTTCGCTTCAAGCTGGGTATTGTACTCAATATGCTGAAGAGGACATCCGCCGCATTTATTGTTAAACGCGCATAAGCTGTCCACGCGCGCAGGAGATGGCTCAATAATTTCAAGCAGTTCAGAACGCATCCATTTTTTTCTGTCTTCTGTAACGCGGCATAAAACAGTTTCATCTGGCGCGCCGCCTTCAACAAAGACTGGTATGCCTTCAAACCGTCCAACCGCCTCTCCGCCGCCGGTTATGCTTTCCAGCCGTAACTTCAAAATATCGCCTGTCACCATAATTTGTTATACCATGAAGTTAATACATTACAAAGTTGCATTTGAACATAAATTGACCCCCTATTGAAAAAAAATCAAAATTTTGATAGAAATTAAAAAAATCCTTATGATTCACATAGGTATAGACGTAGGCTCCACTACGGTTAAGACTGTAGTTATCAGGAGTGATACAAACGAAGTAATTTTTTCCCGGTATGCGCGGCATAATGCCTGTCAGAGCGAGATGGTTCGCTCATTTTTACAGGAGATTTTTTCCCAATATACCCATGAGCAGTATAAACTTGCCTTCTGCGGATCGGGAGGCAGGGCTATTGCGGACTTGCTCAATGTTCCGTATATCCAGGAAGTGGTAGCCAATTCAATCGCTGTCAGAACTTTCTATCCTCAGGCAAGAGTCGCTGTGGAATTGGGAGGTCAGGACGCAAAAATCGTCTTCTTCTACCATGACAAAGCGACTAACCGGCTGGTAGCAGGAGACATGCGCATGAACGGAAGCTGCGCAGGGGGGACCGGAGCTTTTATTGATGAAGTAGCATCTCTTCTGCGAATCCCAATTGAGGAATTTGACGCTCTTGCCGCAAAGGGTACGCAGGTTTATGATATTTCCGGCCGCTGCGGAGTATTCGCCAAAACAGATATTCAGCCTTTGTTGAATCAGGGCGGGTTATTGGAAGATATCGCCCTTTCAACATTTCATGCAATCGCGAAGCAGACTATCGGCGGTCTGTCGCAGGGACTGGAGATTAAACCGCCTGTAGTTTTTGAAGGCGGGCCTTTAACGTTTAATCCTACTTTGATCAGGGTTTTTGTCGAGCGTCTCGGGCTTTCCGACGCTGATATAATTATTCCCCCTAAAGCTGAGCTTTTCATCGCCTATGGAGCTGCTCTTTCTGTTAAAGAAATGTTCGCGGATTTTGATTATAAATTCAGTCCCGATGCCGCGTTAAAATCCCTTTCCATGTACCGTGAAATTATCGCGGGAAATTCTGACATACATAATTTGAATTTTTTTAATATATCTCATGAAAGGGAAGAGTTCACTGCCCGTCATAAAATGATGGATATAAACGATGATCTCATGGCGCTCACATTAAAAAAAGGGGATACATTGCGCGTGTATCTTGGAATTGATGCAGGATCCACCACTACAAAATTTGTGCTGATAGACGAAGATGAAAATGTTGTTGACTGTTTTTACAGTTCCAACAAGGGCGAACCGCTGAAGGTTGTAAAGCAGGCATTGCTTGACATGAATAAAAAATATAAGAAAGCGGGCATTAAGCTTGAAATTATCGCGCTGGGAACCACTGGTTACGGCGAACTGCTTTTTGATAAAGCGTTCGGCGCTGATTTCCACACAGTTGAAACTGTAGCCCATGCCGCGGCCGCGCAAAAATATATTCCGGGCGTCAGCTTCATCCTGGACATTGGCGGTCAGGACATGAAGGCTATCAGCATTTCAAATGATATTATTACCAATATTACTGTAAACGAAGCGTGCTCATCAGGCTGCGGTTCTTTCCTTGAAACTTTTGCCGGAGCTTTGAATATTCCTGTCAGTAAAATCGCGGAGTCCGCCCTTAACGCGAAGAATCCAGCCCGCCTTGGCAGCCGCTGCACTGTCTTTATGAACAGTACGATAATCACCGAGCAGAAAAACGGAAAACAGGCGGACGATATTATGGCGGGGCTTTGCCGCTCAATCGTAGAAAATGTGTTTACCAAGGTAGTGCGCATTTCCTCCGCCGCCCAGCTTGGCAATAAAATAGTAGTGCAGGGCGGCACTTTAAAAAATGACGCGGTTCTGCGCGCGTTTGAACAGTATCTTGGCAAATCGGTAATCCGCGCTCCGTATCCGGGAGAGATGGGCGCTATAGGAATTGCAATTCTCACCAGGCGTGAAATTAACGAGCACGGTTACACTTCTCCGCACGGAACAGGCGGCTGTTCGCGTTTTATCGGTTTTGACGCTCTTAAGGATTTTGATTACACCCAGGAAGCTAATAAAATTTGCCCGTTCTGCAGCAATAGCTGTAACCGTACTCTGGTACGTTTTACAAACGGTTTAACCTGGGTTACGGGCAACCGCTGCGAACGCGGAGAGCTTGTCGGTGACATTAATGATCCTGTAATCCGCGAAGAGGCGAATAAAATCACTAATAATATTAACTCTGTTCCCGACATGATTAAAATAAGGGATGAACTTCTTTTTAAGGATTATCCATTTACTCCTGTATTACCGTTAAACGGCATTACAATCGGGATCCCGAGGGTGTTGGATTTCTGGCGGAACATGCCGTTCTGGAAAGTGTTCTGGAACGCTTTGGGCTTTAAAACCGTAATATCACGGAAGAGTTCCCGCAAATTGTACGAAAGCGGAATTCAGTTTGTAGCGTCCGATACAGTCTGCTTTCCGGCAAAACTGGTTCACGGCCATATTCAGGATCTAATCGACAGGAAGGTAAACAGGATATTCTTCCCGCAGATTAACAGGCTTCCTCCCGATAATCCTGAGCGTTTCAGCACTTTTACATGCCCTGTGCTGAAAGGGTATCCGTTATCTGTCAGATTTTCCAATAACCCGCAGGAAAAACACAATATCCCGTTTGATACCCCTGTCTGCCACTGGTTTTCCAAAAGGGATCAGGATAATCAGCTCTGCGTTTTTATGCAGAAAACTTTTGATATTCCCGGGAAAGCTGTCCTTGCCGCGATTGAACAGGCGGAAAAAGCGCTTAACGATTTCAGGCGTTTAATGACAGATAACGGCAGTAAAATAATTGATGAAGCCGAACGTGAAGGAAAATTTGCGGTTGTTATTGCAGGGCGGCATTATCAGTATGATGAACATATCAATCACAATCTTTCCCGCTACTTTACGGGCATGGGAATACCTGTGCTGACACTTGATTCTCTTCCCGGCATCGGAAAGGTAAAGCTGGACAAATCGCGGGTGGAGATTACAAACAACAATCACGCGCGCCTGCTTTCTGGTGCCATTATCGCGGCCAACCATCCCGCTCTTGAATATGTTGACATTTTCAGTTTCGGCTGCGGGCATGACGCCGTTTATACGGACGAAATTGCGCGCATAATGGATGAAATTTCGGGCAAGTCTCCCCTGATTTTAAAAATGGACGAGAGTGAGATAGCAGGCCCTCTGCGCATCCGCGTACGATCATTTATAGAAACCGTAATGATACGCAGGAAAAAGGAAGCGCATAACGCCAAACCGCTTGGCGATCCCTATCCTGTAAAACTGAAAAAAACGGACAAGCACAAGACCATTTTAATACCGAACGCGAGCAGGGCATTCTGCCTTGTCGCAAGCGGCTGCCTTGCCTATCATGGTTACATCACAGAACCTCTGCCGATGGGCGGTGCGGATGCAATAGCGATGGGAAAGAAATATGTGCATAATGATATGTGCCTGCCCGCGCAGATTGTAATCGGCGAAGCCATTCTCGCGCTTAAAAGCGGAAAATATGATCCTGACAATACTGTAGTAAGCAACGCGAAAGTCCTTTGCGACTGCAGGCTCGCAAATTATATGCCTTTAACAAGAAAAGCGCTGGATGAAGCGGGCTTTCCCCAGGTGCCTGTAATTACTACCGATATGATGGATCTGAAAAAAGCGCATCCTGGCATGAACTTTACCGCTGTTACTTATGCCAATATTGTATGGGGCATTATTCAAACAGACGCTCTTGAGTATTTAAGGCGGAAGATACGTCCTTACGAACTGGAGAAGGGAGAAACAGACAAGGTAACAGAGAACGCATTTGCTGAAATCGCGGACGGTCTTAAGAAGGGCGGCATTCCAGGCTCCTTTAAGCCGTTTACCAGGGCGATAGATGATATGTGCAAAATCCGCTATGACCGCTCAAAATTAAGAGAGCCTGTGTTAATTCAGGGTGAATATCTTTTAACCTTTCATCCGGGATCAAATCAGGAAGTGGAAAAGTATCTTGAAAAAAACGGGATGGAAGTAATATTCCCGCGCATGTACGGCATTTACCGCCATCTTTTTCTTCAGCATACGATAGCGGAAATGAAGGAATTCAGGGTTAAACATTCGTTATACGACACATTGTTCGCTTTTGGCGGCGATAAATTTATGGACATTGCCGTGAAACACACCGACAATATCGCGAAAAAACATCCGTTATACGAAAGCGATGTAACTCTTGATGAAGTATGGAAGCTAAGCGATCATATAATGCATCATTCGATACTGTCAGGCGAATCTTTTTTAATCTCCGCTGACATTCTCCATTATGCCGCGAAAGGCATCCGCTCTTTTGTAATCCTCCAGCCGTTCGGCTGCCTTCCAAATCATGTCTGCGGCCGCGGAATCATTAAGAAACTTAAGGAACATTACCCCGGCATTCAGATTCTGCCTTTGGATTATGATCCTGATGTCAGTTTTGCGAACATTGAAAACCGTTTGCAGATGCTGATAATGAACGCAAGATTTACAAAAGAACAAAAAACCGTTAACAGCGGACAAAATGCGCTTTAACTTGACAGTAAAGCGTCCAGTTTATTAATCATCTGCGTAAGATCCTCCGCAGATGAAGTCGCGACCTTTGTTGAATGTATAAAATTACTAAGACCTTTTGAAATATCGGCGATGGCGACATTTATTTGTTCTGTGGATTTTTGCTGTCTTTGAGTGGACACTGTGATGGTTTGGGCCTGGTTTGCCGTAATCTCCGCGCCTGAGCGTATTTCACGGAAAATGTCTTCCAGCTCCCTGATAAGGTTATTACCCTCGGTGATTTTGTCGGCGCTTTCCTCGCTTGAAATGATCAATGAAGTTGACGAGCCCTGAATCTCCTCTGTCTGTTCGCGAATTTGCCTAGTAAGAGCCGCAATATCATCTGCAAGGCGGTTTACTTCGCTCGCGACTACGGCGAATCGTTTTCCGCGATCCCCCGCACTTGCGGCTTCAAGAGCGGCGTTAAACGCAATTACTTTGGTTTGATCGGTAATTGTATTAATGGTTTTTATTATATCGCGTATTTTTGTAATTTTGTTTCCAAGGGCTACAATGCCTGAAATTACTCCGTCATTTTTGCTTTTTATGTTTTCAAGCTGATTGACATTGTTTTCCAGAACAGAAAACCCGTGAATGACATCGTTTTCCATTTTGGATGCAATTGCGGCTACGCTGGATGTTTTGTCCGCAATTTCGCCTGCTATTTTCGCGTTTTCGTTTATTGTGCTTTCTATCTCCTGAATGCTTGCCGCCTGGTTGTTCGCTGTGGTAAAAATTTCCTTGGAAGACAGGAATATTTCGTCTGTGGATTTTTGAATTGTTTTTGCCATGCTCTTTGTCTGTTCCACTGTTTTGGTAACAGAATCGGATGCAGATGTCTGTGATTCTATCATGTTATTGAAGAGCGCAAGGTGGCGCTTGCAGGCCATGCCGGCGACAATGCCTGATACAATCATTGCCAATACGCGAAATGCCTCATTGACAAGAGGAAAACCAAGCGGGATTGTCCTGTCTTCGACAATGAAAAAATACGGCATGTCAATGGTATCTCCTTTTATAATGACAACTGTAAGATAACAAACTCCTGCGAATACGCCGGAAAAGAACGCGCATGGAACGCTGTATCTGAATGCGCCGATTATAATTAACACAAAATAGAATAAGGCCCATATTGAAAGAAGCTGAACAGGCGGAGCGATTTCAACGTATGTGCAGCCCACCCAGATGCTCGCGGTGATAATAAGCATGTCTGTTATTACGCAAATATATTTAAACGAGGCGCGCACGGATTCTTTTTTTCGCAGATAAAAAAATATAAATATTGAGTAAAGTAAAAATATATTGCTGAAAAAGTAGGCGCGCAGCGGAAAATATTCAAAGCCTTGCGATCCTCTCATGATTGAAACAACCGGAACGCTGAGCGAATAAATTAAGGCAAGACCAATGCGGAATTTGCTAATCAGTTTTTCTACGCCGAATTCATCGCGGCTTATTTTTTTTGCAATCTCGCTGTTTATCATATAATTCTCCTATTTATCATCAAGAGTTATAACTCCGTCCCAGTTGTCGGGCGGAGGATTGTGCATAAAATTGACCGCGCGTTCAAGATAAAGCTGCGAAAGAAAATCTGTTTTGCAGGTATCAAGGGAGTTTAAAAAATATTCCTGCGCCAGTTTCCATTCGCGCATGTAAAATACACGAATGCCCTTGTTGTAATTTATAAGAGTATCCCTGTTAATCAGAAGGGAAGGCACGGCGGCTATGTCGGCTGTTTCTCCTGAACGCAGTTTTTTACTATCCGAGCCGTGAAAGCCCGAATATACGGCGTAAATGCCAACAGGTTTTTTCTTGCCTTTTACACGGACATTGTCTATCTTGCGGAATAGAAATTTGTCCCTTGCTTCTTCAAATACATTTTCGGATACAATCAGCGGGTGATGGTATTTTTTTGTCAGGCTTTCAACGCGGGAAGCGAGATTTACAGTGTCGCCGATCACGGTGTAATCCATTTTATTTTTAAAGCCGATATTTCCAAGTATACATTCACCGTGGTTAATTCCTATGCCTATTTCTATTTTTTGGTCCAAAAGAGATGCGCCGCTATCGTTAATCGTTTCCAGAACGGCGAGCATTTTTACCGCGGCTCTTATCGCGTTTGAAGGGGAATTTTCAAGATTTTGCACGGCTCCGAAAACTGCCATGATCGAGTCTCCGATAAATTTATCAATATGACCGCCCTCGGAAATTATTTCGCTGCCCGCCTTGGCGAACCATGTATTTAAAAAATCCACAACGCCTTGCGCGTGCGAATGCTCAGAAATGTCGGTAAAATTTCTAATATCGCTGAATAAAACGCTGATATTTTTATTTTCGCTCAACAGAACTTTTTTTGTTGTTTCGTTGATTATATCGTCCATAACATCGGCTGGCACATAACGTGCGAAAGCTGCGCGGGTGTTATATTGAAGTTCTGACAATTCGCGCAGGGAAAGCGCATTTGAAATAACAGGAGACGCCGCTCCCAGGAATACATTGATGTTCTCCATCATCGCGGGAGTAAAATATTCATTTATTGAATTCGCGACATGCACGGAGGCGAACTTTTCTCCTCCCGTGTAAAGCGGAACTGTAATGTATGAAACGAGTTTTTTTTCATTGTTTTTTGGATTATAAAGATTATGAATGTTTCTGGCCGTTACCTGAAAATCAGGGAACATTGCATTAAAATCTGAAATGTTGATTTCAGAGAAGTTCTCCGCGGTTTCTGCTGAAAATCCGCCGCAGTTCGCGGTATAAACATGCAATATTCCCTTGGAGCCGCGTATCATTATTGTAGTTATTTCTGCTTCGCATACCGCCGGAAGAAGCTCAATAATTCCCGTCACGACAAGATCAAGGGACTGCACCTTGACTGATATGTCATTTAACATTCCGGTAATTGTTGTCTGAAATAATTTATTGTCAAGAAGGTTATTTACAATCTCTATTATTGTGTCATCGTTTATTTTTTTGCTTTCGCGCTCAATGGAAGTAAAATCAATGTCCGGCAGGGAGGAAAGGATTTCCCTTACAGCTTCTCCAAGCGGCTCAAAATTTTCGGAAGATTTTTCTATGTATCTGTCCGCGCCGGTTTTTATTCCCCAGAACCTGTCCTTTGTTTCACCCAATGTCGTAAACATGATTATGGGAATTGTTTTTGTGTTTTTCCTTGATTTTAAAAACCGCGTTACCTGATATCCCTTAAAATACGGCATTTCAATGTCGGAAATTATAAGATGAGGCAGAAATTTGTATGTTTTCTTTATTCCTTCAAATCCGTTAATTGCGTGTTCAAGTATATAATCAGGCGAATCAAGAAAGCTCATGAGCATATCAGCGAAAATCCTGGAATCTTCGATAATCAGAATGCGTTTTTGTTCATTATCCATCTTTTCCTCCCGCAGGGAACATCCGCCCGGTTTTTCTTTGCCCAGGAGGTTCAGCGGAGGTTCCGATAAGGTCTTTTACAGCTTCAAGCAAATTATGATTGTTAAAGGAATTTTTTACAATGTAACGTGATGCGCCAAGCAACGCGGCGCGTTTTTGATCTTCTTCGCTTGATAATGATGAAATTATTATTATTGGTATCTGAGACAGCTCCTCGTTTTTCTTAAGGTTCTCAGTCAGCATAAACCCGTCCATAACGGGCATGTTTATGTCGGTGCAGATTAAATCGTAGCGTTTGTTTTTGGCTGCCTTAAGAGCCTGCGCTCCGTCAGGCACAGTATCGACAAGGTATCCTTCTGCCGAAAGAATTTCCCTTTCTATTTCACGTGTAGGGCGTGAATCGTCAACAACAAGAATGGATTTTCTCTGTTTTTCAAATTCAACATTGCGCTTTTTAATATCTATTGTTTTAATCTGTTTTGCGGCTTTTATGACAGTGGGAATGTGAAGAACGCTTATCATCTCATAATCTTCATTCAGGACAAAGCCTGAAAAAACATGAATGTTTTCCATAAAAGCCGGCATGATTTTCAGTATAACAGATTTCATGCTGTAGATATTATCAACAGCTATTGCCAGTACATCATCATAGGAGCGCACTATAATGACAAAAACAGTATCAGCGCCGGACGCGGTTTCATTTTTTATTTGTAATATCTGATTTAAATAATATAATTTAATTATGCGATCATTGTATTTTATTTCCGGCCGGTCAACAATTGTAATTATATCTTCCCGGTTTAAAAGCATTATTGTTTCCACGAAATTTGCGGGTATTATGAATTTTATTTCCCCGCACTGTATCGGGAATCCCATTAGAGCCGCTATGGAAAGAGGCACTATAATTGAAAAAGACGTGCCCTTTCCGTATGAGCTGTCCACAATAATGCTTCCCTTCAGGGCTTCGACAGTTTCCCGCACTACATCCATTCCAACGCCCCTGCCTGAAACATTGCTTACATTGCCGGAAGTGGAGAAGCCGCTGTGAAAAATAAATTTGGTAAGATCTTCTTTTGTAAGAGAGGCCGCCGCGGCTTCAGAGACAAAACCTTCACGCACCGCTTTTTGTCTTATCTTTTCATGATCAAGCCCCCTTCCGTCATCTGAAATAACAATTTTCATGTTACCGCTTTCGCGCGAACAAATAATTGAAAGTTTACCTGTTTCGCTTTTGCCTGCGGCTATGCGCTCCTGCGGCGATTCTATTCCGTGATCAAGAGCGTTACGCACCATGTGAAGAAACACCTCCGAAAGCGCTTCGATGATATTCTTGTCTATTTCATTTTCCCTGCCTTCTATGCTGAACTGCACTTTTTTGCCAAGTTCCCCGGAGAGCTGGTAAACATAGCGGGGATAGGAATCAAAGATTGTTGACATGGGAAGAGTGCGCAGTGATATTACGCTGTCATAGGCGCTTCTAATGCTGTTGCCTGTGTCAATCGTATAATTTCTAAGCGAGGAATTTAACCGCTCGCTTAAACGTTCCAGTTTCCTGAAATTTGATATAACAGAATAATCGTAATTTTTATCTTTTTTAAGCGTTCTTGAAAATACCTTTATCATCGCGTTAAGGGATGCGCTGTCCTGCGAAATGCTTTTCGCGGATATTTCCGTGGACTGAAGGGAGGCGATGCTTTTAATAATGCTGTCAATTTTTTCCAGCGACAGGCGTATGGTGTCCGATTTCGCGTCTTTATGGGATTTATCGTGAGCGTTCGCGCCGGCTGAAGGTTTTTGAACAACGGCGTTTTCTGTGTTGTTCTCATTGGTTGTTTTTTTTGTGTCTGCCGTTACCTCGGATTTTTCCTTGGTCTGCCTGCTCTTTTCAACAAGTGAAAATTCTTCGTTAGACGAAAGAGAAACAAGATTTTTTACATATTCCTGTATGTCTACTGCATCGTCGTTTGTCCTCTTTATAATGTCAAAAGCGTCCTTCAAAATATCCAGCGAAGAGAGGATAAGTTTCATGGCGTTTTCAGAAAAACCGATACGCTTTTCCCTGAGAGCCACAAAAACGCTCTCCAGGGAATGGCTTAAACTTTCAATGCGTTTAAATTCCAGAATGCGGGACGCGCCTTTCAGGGTATGCAGAGCCCGCAGAAGGGTCGCAAGATCATCTTCAACAGAGATGCCTTCCCTTATATCAAATACAAGGCTTTCTACAAGAACCAGGTTTTCCAGTCCTTCATCAATAAATTTACCAATGTATTTCGTTTTATCCAATGCCATGTTTATTCCGTATTCTGGGCGCGGTTCTCATCCGCGCCGGTTTGCTTCTGATAAGCCAGAAGCGATCCCAGTTCCTTAATCATCTGCATTAGCCCTTCGGCGGAAGATGTGGCGATTTCAGTTGACTGTAAAAAACTTTTTAGACCTTTTGCCATATCTGTAATCGCGATATTAATCTGCCCGGCGGATTTTTGCTGTTTCTGCGTGGATACGGTAATGGTCTGCGCCTGATTTGCCGTTATCCCGGCTCCTTCGCGTATATCGCGGAATATTTCCTCAAGTTCTTTAATAAGATTATTGCCTTCCGTTATTTTATTCGCGCTTTTCCTGCTGGAGACGATCAGGGATGATGATGAGTTTTTAATCGCTTCAACCTGTTCGCGTATCTGTTTGGTGAGGGATGTTATATCGCCTGTAAGGCGGTTTACTTCATTTGCGACTACCGCGAAGCGTTTTCCCCGTTCTCCTGCGCTTGCCGCTTCAAGAGCGGCGTTAAACGCAATTACTTTTGTTTGATCGGTTATGTCGTTTATGGTTGATATTATGTCGCGTATTTTCGATACTTTGCTTTCCAGAACCGTGACGGATGAGATTATGCCGTCGTTCTCATTTTTTATCTCTTCAATCTGGGTTACATTGCGTTCAAGCACGGAAAAACCATGAATAACGTCATTCTCCATTTTTGATGTTATGTTGGCGACATTGGCAGTTTTCTTCGCGATATCATCCGCTATCTGCGTGTTTTCTTTTATTGTGCTTTCTATCTCCTGAATGCTTGCGGCCTGGTTGTTCGCGGTTGTAAAAATGTTCTTTGATGATAAAAATATGTCATTGGTTGACTGCTGAATTATTTGAGTCATATTTTGCGTTCTTTCAATTGTTTTTGCGGCGGCTTCGGCTGCTGTAGTCTGCGCGCTTATCATATTGTTAAAAAGTTCAAAATTACGCTTGCTTGCCATGCCTGTAACCCAGCCTGTAATTAACATTCCGAAAAATTTAAAGAGTTCATTGTAAAGGGGGAAACTGACATTTATTATTTTGTTTTCCAGAATGAAAAAGTAGGGCAAATCCAGCGTGTGACGGTTTATTATAACTACTACCAGAAAGCATACAGCGGCGTAAACGCCCGAGAAGTAAGCGCATGGCGTGCTGTGCCTGAAAGCTCCTGCAAGAATTAGTATGCTGAAAAAAAGCGCCCTCGATGAGAGGAACGGAAGCGGAGGGGATATTTCAAGATATGTGCAGCTAACCCAAATGCTCGCGCCCAGTATTGTCATATCAAGGAATACGCAGATATATTTGAATACGCTGCTCAGCGTTTCTTTTTTTCTTATATAGATAAATATATAAATTGAATAAAGAAGGAACACTGCGGTAACAATGTGGGATCTCCACGGAATGAAACCTGAATCCTGTATGCCCCTTATCACCGCGATTCCAGATGTGCTGACAGTATAAATAAGGGCCAGAAGAAGCCTGATATTGCTTATTAATTTCTCTCCGTTATGCTCATGACGCTCCATTTCCAGATTGATTTCATTATCTGTCATATATTTTCCTCTTTTACTGTCTGATATTTTGCAAGAGTTTCTTTTAATTCAACAGACATGTTATTAAGCTTGTCCACTGCGGCCGATGTCATGGCTGTAGCTGAAACAAACTGGTTAACGCCAAGTGAAATTTCCTTAAGGGCGGTAAAAACCTGCGCGCTTGCTAGCTCCTGCTGTCTGCTCAGATTGGTTATCTGCTGGGTGCGTATGGCGACATTCTGCGATGTGTCAACAATGTTTTTAAATACTTCCTTCTGCTCAATCATGTTTTTGTAGCCTGTGTTAATCGCAAGGGAACCATTGTCCGCTTCCGTGATCAGCGTCTGCGAAGCGTCCTGAAGCTCGCAGATTTTTTCCTTAATTTCCGTAACTGATTCAACCACGTTATCCGCAAACCGGCGTATCTCGCCCGCTACAACGGCAAAACGCGAACCGGCTTCTCCGGATGATGATGCTTCAAGCGCGGCGTTAAATGCTATTAGTTTTGTATGATCCGCGATTGTGTCAATAAGCTGAACGGACTCGTCTATGCGTGAAAGCATTTCCGCGAGATTTTTTATTACTTCTATGATTTTGGCGTTCTGGTTCTGTATGTCCATCATCATTTCTTCGTTTATATCGCGGAGATACGCGCCTCTCTGGCTCAATTCCTGGGTTTGCGAGGCGAGGGACGCCACTTCCGCGGTTTTTTCGGCTGCCTGAGTGGAAAGATTTTTGTTGTTCTCCATTGTGCTGACAATTTCCGCCACGCTTGCGGACTGTTCATTAGCTGTGGCTGTAATTTCCTTTGCGGAGGATGACAGTTCATACACTGCGCCTGAAACAAGGGAAGCGTTGCTGTTGAATGAACAAAACGCGCTGTTTAGTTTTTCCAGGAAATTGTCAAGGGCGGACATGAATTTGCCAAGTTCATCTCCTGACATGTCTTTGACTTTTACGGTTAGATTATTTTCATGGAGCTGCTTGAAAATATTTCCCATGGCAATGGTGGATTTGTGTATACTATTAATTGTGATTATGATAATTATAACGGAAAGGATAATTGATATTGCGGTAGCGAGAAGCGAAAAAAAGGTGCGCTGCATATAGGAATCAATTCTTTGCGTGATGATATTTTCAAGAATGTCCAGCGAGACAATCTGCAGGCGGTATGAGGAATCTATCGCATGGGCCGCGATATCATTAAGTACGGATACATCATTTATGTTTATATTGCCGGTATCAAGAACATAATTTACAGCGTCGGAAAAATGCGTAAAGCTGTCATAACATGATTTTAACTGCGATTCGAAAGAGTCAACTTCTATGGCGTTTCGCTTTTTGTAGGCTGACGCTGTGTTAAAAATATTCTGTATGCGCGCATTGTCTGAATGGGTAAGGAGCATAAGCGAAAGTTCAAGTTCATCTCTGCGTCTCTGGGTAAAAGCGCCGTCTTCCACCGTTCTTAACATGTTACTGATTGAAATAATTCTTTCCTGCGCCTGGGGCAGTTCATGAACCGCGGCTTTTACAATATATGTGCTTTGAATTTCCCTGCTGTTGGCAAGACCTGATATGTCAGATATGTCAATTATTATATCATGCAGAATTCCAGTAAACTGCGTACTGCCCCATAAAATTGTTTCGCGTAACGAGCTGCCCGAGAAATGATTCCATGTCTCATATAATAATTGAGGCTGGACAGAATAATTTTCCGCGCCGAAGTATATGTGATATTTCTCAATTAGTTCATTGATTAAATCTGATGTATGCATCCTTGAGAATTCAATATTGCCGCTTTTGCCGTCTGCGGCGTAACTGACATATAACGGGATAACCTGCATTAGAGATACGGCCGGACGAAGAACATTAAGGCCGTTTAATTCAAGACGGTTTTTTTGTATTTCAGCAACGGAAGAGGAAATAATTAAAAAGAGCATAATTCCCAGAGGCAATAGGAAAGCGGCTGCGCTGATAACCAGTTTGGTTGATATTTTTAAGCTTTTACCCGGCATTCAAATCTCCTTCTTTTAGATATTTAATAATTTTTTCTCCAGAATCCTGAGAAAATAATTTGAGGAAAAACCTCCCATAAAACATTCATACCGGCTCTCCGCGCCCTGATTCTGGGAAAGCTCAATGCTTTCAATTGCTTTTTTTATTTTATATTCATACCTTGTACGGTTTCCGTCAGCGGCAAGAGACGCTGCCCTGTATAACGCCGGCCAGAATACTTTATCTTTTATTTCAGCTTCCTTAAAATACTGTTCCGCGCTTTCGGCACTGCCCTGCATGAAAAAATATTCACCGCGCAGGAATTTAACCAAAGCGCATGAACTGATATTCTCAAGATGCGTCAGAATAAAAGCCGCTGAATTATAATCCTGTATATTAAGAAAAAACACAACAGCGGCGGCAAGTTCGCTGCCGTTCAGGGATTTAGAGTTATCAGATGAAATTAGATCAATTGTTTTCTGCGCGTTTAGGCGGCCTTCTTCATTTTTCAGAATGCCTTCTATTTCAGCGATGGAAACAGGAAGTGTGTTTTGTCCGGATGGAATATTTTCTGTCTCCTTTACGGGTTTATCACGCGAGAAATCATTTACAATTTCAGGCTGAGGCTCCGTATCCTGAGCGTTAAGTGAAACACCGTTTTGCTTTTCTCTGCCTGATTTGTCCGCTGGTTTCAGTTTATAAACAATATCCATGCTGGAATTAAATTCATAATTATTGAAACCTGCGGTTTTCTGAAAATAAAATGTATCAGATGAGTACAGGTTTGCAAGCAGCGGATGCTGTATTGATGATGTTTCTGAAATTCCTGAAAAAAGAAACCCGTTATCAGAAAGTGATTTAACAAGATTATTAATAACTTCAAATCTGTTTTTGGATGTAAAATAAATCAGCGCGTTCCTGAAAAAAATAACATCATATTTTTTTTCAAAGTCATGCATGATATTGCGGGTAAAAAAACGTACCTTTTCCCTGATGTTTTGCGACACAATATATTCGCTGTTTTCATTTAAAAGATACGAGTCGAAAATATATTTCCACTCTGAACCGTCGCTGCGCAGGGAATTTGCCGTATAACGCCCGTTTTTTGCTGTTTCTATCGCTTCGGCGCTGATATCAAAAGCGTCAATTTCAAAATCAATTAATTGATTGTCTTTTGAGTAATAATCAAGAAGCATGGCGATACTGTACGCTTCGCAGCCTGTAGAGGCGGCAGCCGAGCATATTTGAATTGGGTGGTTTAGGTTTAAAAGACGCGGAAGCAATGTTAAAAGCAGGCTGAAATGCGCTCCCTCCCTGAAAAAATATGTTTCATTTATCGTTATTAATCCTGATATTTCTGATATATTCTCTCCTGATGAAATTAGGCGTTCATAGGCGGCAGGGTTTTCAATAAATGAAGCGTTTATTTTTTTTTCAAGATAATCGTTTAATTTTTTCAGAGATGAACTTCCCGCCCTTATGCCGAATAATTGTTCAATCCTGTAATACAGGAATAATAGGGAAGGGCTTGATATTACTTCTTCAGGAATTTCAGCTAATGTATCGGAAAAAGCCACGCGTTATTTATCCTCCCTGGTTAAGAATACAAGCTGCTGCGCGATTTTATCAAGCGGTAAAACCATGTCTACGCAGCCTGTTTGCGCGGCTGCCTGGGGCATACCATAAATCATTGATGATTCCTCATCCTGGGAGATTGTTATACCGCCTGCTTGTTTTACATAACGTGTTCCTTCGGCTCCGTCGCTGCCCATGCCGGTAAGAACTACAGAAACAAGGGTTTCCCTGTAAAGGGAGGCCGCGCTTTTGAAAAGAAGATCGGCTGCCGGCTTTTGATTGATCACAGGCTCGCTGTTATCGAAGGCGAGGCCTGAGTTGTTAAGCACAAGATGTATGTCGGTAGGCGCGACATAAATATTTCCTCTGACGGGGAGCATTCGTTCTTCGGCAAGAATGACATCCAGAGGAGTATAACCGTCAAGCCATTGCACGAAACCGCGGTCAAAGCCTGATGTATTGTGCTGAACCAAAATTACCGGAACAGGGAATTTTTTGGGAAGCTGTGCGAATAATTTACTGAGAGCTACAGGTCCTCCTGTGGAAGATGCGATAACAGCGCAGCAAATCTTTCGAGAGGCTACCAAAGATGTATTTTTTTGTTCCTTGAAAATTGAATTCTTTTTTCTGATGGCTGCTATTTGCTTTAAGGTATTTAATATATTTTCCCGCTGCTGTCCGCTCATCTTTCCTGTAAAAATATCCTTGGTGAAAAATTCCATAGCACCCTTAACTGTCGCGTCATAGGCCATTTTCGCGGTATCATGGGTGCTTATAACAACTATGGGAATATCAAGCAGTTTTTTTATCTCGCCTGTGGCTTCAAGTCCGTTCATCACAGGCATTTCTATATCCATGGTAATCAGGTCAGGCATAAGCTGCTGCGCCTTCGATATGCCGTCAAGTCCGTTTTCAGCTTCGCCTGTTATTTTAAATGATCCGTCGCTTTCAAGAAAATCCCTGATAATCGCGCGCACCAAAGGACTGTCATCAACTATCAATGTTCTGATCATGCCGCGCTCCCCGTTTTATTATTGAATTTTTCAGTGTTAAAAAAAAGTATTATATTCCGCGAATTAAAGGAGATTCTGTTAAAAATTGATGAAAAGTCAAAAACACCCAGTATCTTTGGAACAGGAAAAATATTTTTATCGGGGATTTGTTGTTCACATTCAACTTCAGTTGTTAAGAGAATTGTTTTATTTTTTATTATATCTTCTGTTTCATCCTGTTCTTCATTGCCGCTGTTTTTAAGCAGTATTCCATGTCGTATAACAGCTTGCGGATTGCCCAATAGCAGCGGAAGGGAAATATAGGTATTATTGCTGGCAGAATCATGTTCAATTGCACGCGAAGATTCATCCGGCGCGCTTTTATGTATTATAAGAGATGCAACCGAGTTCATAGGAATTGCGACTGAAAAACCGTCATAGGAACAGAGAAATACCCTCATTGTCAGGCCGTTTCCTGCGTTACGCGCTTTAAAATACTCTCTATGTCAAGAACAAGTACATCATTTCCTTCCCAGTTAAATGAAGCTGATATAGACTCAGTTGAATCATTGGATTCCGAGCTTCTCTCTATCAGAAGAAGTTCCTGTTCAGGCACATCGGCAATGCCTGAAATATCGTCTATCAGGATGGCTACCCTGTCAATTTCATCCTTGAAGACCAGAATTTTATTTCGTTTGCCAGGCGTCCTGTACAACATCTGCGCGATGTCAAATAGCGCGTAAGGCACTGAATACCTGTTAATGACTCCAAGAACATAAGGCGGCAGCAGGGGCAGCGGATATACCGCGTCGAATATCGCGATTTCACTAATCTGGCGGGAAGGAAAACCGTATAACTTGTCCAGGACAGAGAAGATCATATATTTTTCACTGTTAACATTTTCGCTTTCAATTATGGCGCTATTTTCATTTTCAGAAATATCAGACATATTTTCTCCTTGTGTTAAACCAATATTTTAAACACAGAGCCGTAGTTAAAATCAATATTTTAAGTATCAGCATTATTATTGGAGTAATTAAAAATTATACTGTTAAAATAAAAAACTTTCCATATCCTTCAGTATATTATTTAATTCGCAGAAACTGGTTCTGGTTTCAGGCAGGGAACGCAAAAAAAGTTGTCCGTATTTTTTTTTAAGGAGACGGCCGTCAAGAACCGCGACAACTCCGTGATCCGCGCTGCGCCGCATAAGTCTGCCGAAGCCTTGCTTGAATTTCATTACAGCCTGCGGCAGGGAAAGTTCCATAAACGGGTTTCCGCCGTTTTTTTGCACTGCTTCGCTGCGGGCTTCAAATACAGGATCGCCCGGAGTGCGGAATGGAAGCCTGCATATAATTACAAGGCGCAGTGTGTCGCCTGGGGCGTCAACTCCTTCCCAGAATGAATCTGTGGCAAAAAGACAGGATTGGGTATCGGAAAGAAAGTTCTGAAGAAGGCGGGTGCGATCATCATCGCCCTGTTTAAGGCAGCGGATGCCAAGCGGCTCAAGTTCATTCCTTGCCTCAGGATACGCGCTTTGCAGGGACTTGTAGGATGTAAAAAGAATGAGCGCCGAGCCGCCCGCGATTGCCGCAAGCTTTCCTATTGCCTTGTTGATATACTCCTGATAACCGTCATGGTCGGGCAGGGGAGCGTCCACAGGTGCCGCAAGAAGTGCTGCGCTGGAATACGGAAAAGGCGAGGGGAAGCAGCCTGAAAGGATCTCGCGGTTATCAACAGATGCAATGCCGCACCGGCCTGCCCAGTAGGAAAAGTCATCGTTTATTGCCAGGGTAGCGGAAACGCAAACAACAGTTTTGTTAGGTGAAAATACGCTGTCCTTCAGTTTTGGAGCCAAATCAAGCGGAGTTCTTGTAAAGACAGCCCATGGATTGCCTGTCAGGCGCTGTCTTTCAATCCATAAAACATCATCCTCGTGCTTTTTATAATTGCAGAATGCGGAACAGATTTCGCCGATTCCTTCAAGCCGTTTTATGATCGCTTTTATTTCCCAGATAACAGGTTCGCCTTCCATCTCTTCGTCCAGCTTTTCTGTTATACCCCGGACTATTGAGGTAAGAGCCAGTATGTTTTTACGCAGTGTTATAAATCGCGGGAAGAGAGAAGCCTGCAGAGCCGATTCATCTATCGCGGGCGATAACCTGAATATTCCTTCTTCTCCGCAGAACTCAAGGCCGCATTCATCAAGTTCATCGGCAGCATGGCGGATTTTTTCAACAGCGCCGGCCATGCTGTCTAATAGGTCGTCATCCGGCGGCAGAAAAGAGCAGAGCCTGATCAACAAGCCCCTGTGACGGCGCTTGTTATAAAGTCTGCCAAGCTGACGGGAAATTCCGGTGCGCGCGAATTCTGCGGAGAAAAATGAAGTGGCAGCTTTTTCCATTGTGTGAGCTTCGTCAATTATCAGCCTGCAAAATGGCGGTAGTATAACCGCTTTCTCATATCCTGCGCCCTGGAAACGGGCTGCAAGATCTGCGAACAACAGGTGATGGTTTACGACAATGATATGGGCGTTATTCGCTTCCCTGCGCATTGCGAAAATAAAACACCGTTCAATCCATTGGCAGCGCGATCCAAGACACAGATCCGATTCTGAACAGACATTGGACCAAACCTGATCGGAGGGCATAAAATCAAGCTGCACCCTTTCGCCGGTTTTTGTATTAACCGCCCATTCGCTGATTTTTTTTACTTCTTCATACTCATTTTTATCAAGAGGCGGCTCGCGTAAAACATCATCAAGGCGCCGGAAACAGAGATAATTCCCCCTTCCTTTCATGATGACAGCCTTGATTTTTGCGCCTTCTGCCGCTGAAGCGACGACCGGAATGTCCTTTTCAAACAACTGCCGCTGAAGCGTAATTGTAGCTGTAGAAATTACCACCTTCTCCCTGCCCGCGAGAGCAAAGTTCATCGCCGGAAGAAGATAGGCAAACGATTTGCCCACGCCGGTTCCCGCTTCCGCCATGCAAAATGTATCCTCATTAAACGCGCGGATTATAAGAGAGAGAAGATCAAGCTGAGACTGCCTCGGTTCATATAAATCAAGCTTCGACGCTACAGACCCGCCCTCCTGCAGGGCGGCGATGATTTTAGCTGAATTAAGTTTCAATTGCCAATCTCATGTTTTAATTATTATTTTCACTTTCCATTGCAAGCAGGGCCATCACTTTTGCGTCGCCTGTGATGTTATCCAGAAGAGTATACTCATTCGGTTTGTGAAGGGATCTGTCTGTTTTTGTCCAGACCGCGCAGTCAATTCCGGCGTTACGCAAAGAAGCGGCCATGGTTCCGCCTCCGATGCCGATGGGTACTGGCTGAACGCCGTATACTTGTGCGGCTGCTTTACTTAACATTTTTACAAGAGGCGTGTCCTTGGCTGTTGGTTTTGATACCATTGACTGCAGCAGCTCATATTCAACCGTTACGTGATATTTTGCCTCTACCGCAGCTTTAATCCTGTCAATTTCAGCTAACACAGCTTCAGGAGAATAACGGGGAAGGATGCGCATATCCATGTAAAAAACATCCTCTCCCGGAATTGTGTTTATATTTGGAACATTGGCTTCCTTTTTTGTAGGCTGAAAGGTAGAGTAGTCAGGATCAAATAATGGATCGCGCTCGCCGAAAACGGTTGAAAGCCCTTCATGCAGACGGACTGTAAGTTCAGCTCCCGCGAGATACGCGTTCGCGCCTGTGTCCGGCATCGCTCCGTGCGTTTGTTTTCCGTGAGTTATAAATTTCACCCATAGAATGTTTTTTTCCGCGATCTCTATAAACTCACCCTTTAAATCGCCTCCGTCGGGAACAAGCACCATATCATTCTTTCTGAACAAATATCTGTGATTATCAACAAGCCAGTTTATGCCGTAAACTGATCCAACTTCCTCATCAGATGCGAATAGGAGTTTAATCGTTCGCTGCGGTTTAATTCCCTGCGCGCAAAAAGCCAAAGCCGCAAGCACAGAAGAAACAATCCCCTGCTGATTATCTTCCACCCCGCGCCCGATTAACTTTGCGCCTTCTGAATCATTCCTTCGTATAACAGTCCATGGATCGCTGTCCCATAAATTTTCATCGCCCGGCGGAACAACATCAATGTGACCTAAAATCCAAAGCCTGCCGCTCTCTTCTCCGTCTTCGATCCCGTTTATGGTAGCGACAAGATTTGGCCGTACTCCGCCCTTCGCTCTGTTATCCGGCGCGTCAAAACGCTCCAGTTCAGTAATGCCATGCGTTTTTAGCCACGATTGCAGGAAAATGCACTTATCCAGTTCGCCTTCACCGCCTGATTCAGGTGAAATAGCCGGCCATTTTGTAAGCCCTGTTTCAAGTTCAACAGCCAGGTCTATTGAATTATTTATATATGAAAATAATATCTCTTTCATGGTATTAATTGTATAGGGAATGGGGACTAGGGGCTAGTGTCTTTCTTTTTAGCGGAGGAATATTTTATTTACGATTCTATTTATACACTTCCCAGCTTGTTCTAATCAGTGTTTCCATGTCTGAATGATGCGTTTGCCAGCCCAGAAGTTCATAAGCCAAAGCGGATGAAGCGTAAAGTTTTGCCGGATCTCCCCTGCGGCGGCTTGTTATTTTTGTGGGAATTTGCGCGCATGTTACCCTGCGCGCGGTTTCTATAACTCCTGCGACAGAGCAGCCTGTTTCACTTCCTAAATTAACAGTCAGGCTCTTTTCATTTTTTAAAATGTAGTCCAGAGCCATTATATGTCCGGCCGCGAGATCGCTTACATGCACATAGTCGCGAATGCCGGTTCCGTCCGGAGTATCGTAATCATTACCGAAAATATACACTTCTTTCCTGATACCGCAGGCTGTTTCCATGGTTACAGGTATCAGGTTTGCCGGGTTTTGTTCCAGTCCTTTTATAACGCCCTTTACATCGTATCCTGCGGCGTTAAAAAAGCGAAGGCAGGCGTAATGTATATTTTTCAGTTTCTCATACCAAAACAAAAGGCGTTCAATTTCCAGTTTTGTAAAACCATAATAATTTTCAGGCTGTGTCGGATGTTTTTCGTCAATAGGAAGATACTTGGGCTCGCCGTAAACTGCCGCGCTTGATGAAAAAACAATATTATTGATGCCGGCTTCGCACGCCGCGTTCAGAATATTTACCGTGCCTACGATATTGTTACGCGAATATTTTTCCGGGTTCACCATTGATTCGCCTGCCGCCTTGGATGCCGCGAGGTGGATAAGAGCGTCAAATTTCCTGCTCTTCATGGTATGCACAAGAGCGGGATAATCGTGAATATCCCCGTGAATGAAATGCGCTTCAGGGAAAAGATTTTCACGCAATCCGCTTGAAAGGTTATCGTAAACTGTACATTGATGTCCAAGTTCCAGAAATTCTCTTGTTACATGGCTGCCGATATATCCGGCTCCGCCGATTACTAAAATAGTCATAATATTATTATAAACAAAAAATGAAGTAAAATCCAGACTTGTATTTGGATTTGAAGGTGTATATTATGATTCTTTTATTGAACAATATTGTAAATTTTTTATACTTTTATCGCGTAAACTTCAAATGTATCTCCCAATCTGAAAATTATACTAATTGACAATAACGCCATGTATACCGGGCTTTTCATTGTTTTTGCAAATTTTCCCAACACCGGAAACCGTTCAGGATGATGACCGCATACATTTATTTTTATTACCTTAAACCCTGCCCGGGAAAGAGCTTTTTTGCAGGATGCAGGCGACCAGACAGTATAGTGATCTGCCGGGCTTGCAGCCAGAAAACGGCCAGGGCAGGATCGCCCGCTGATACCGGAGGATGAAGGCGTAGAAAAGGCAAGCGCTCCGCCAGGTTTTAAAATGTTTTTTATTGCAGCTAACACAGCGGCGCAGTCTGTAAAATGTTCAATGGTGAACCAGAGCGTAATAATGTCATACAGCCGGGATCCGGGAGCTGAAAGCTGGGGATCCGGGAAGAAACCGCAAATGGCTGGGATGCCAAGTTTTTCCCGCACATAATTTACAGCGTCCTGCGCCGGGTCAATGCCAAACACAGAGAAGCCTTCATCGCGGGCGGCAGCGAGAAATGGACCGTAAGCGCAGCCAATATCCAATATGCTTTTTCCTTCTTCATGCGCCTGCTGCGAGCCTCGGGCTCTCTGTCCTCGGGATAAAACTGAAACAATTTCCTTTAACCGGTGTTTTCCTGAGTCTTTAATATTGTTAAAATCCTCAAGATAGGTTTTTCCGTATTGTTTGCGGTATTGCTCAAAAAAATACTCCCGTTCATATTCGACAGGAGGCGGACATGTTCTGTCCATGAAAATTATTCCGCACTCTGAACAGCGGCGGTATGTACGGTCCTTTAAGCGGCTGACGCTTTTTGCGGACGCAATTCCGCCGCAGACCGGACAATGCCTGTTTACCTGCGGCGTATGATTATTGATTAACTCTGAAAGGCTTGAATTTTCCCTTAACTTAAATTTTTTCACAAGAATTTCACAATGTTCTTTAATATAATTTTTATTATTTAAAATACTGAGTTTCTCAGAGTTATTAATTTGCTGTTTTTTTCTTCCTCCAAAAAATTGAAACCCGCGCATGATATTTTTTGAAAATGTTATAAATCCGGCGGCTTTAGCCAGTTTTTTATGATATGGAGTTGGGTGAGCAAGCAAAACAGGCGTTCGGGTATACAGTGCTTCATACGCTGTAATTCCGTAATGAGTAATAATCAGATCATACCCGCCCAGATGTTCCGCCAGATTTGGAATGGAATCCAGCACTCTTACCGGGCCTGGAATTTTTAAAGCGGAATAAGAAATGTTTAAATTGCCTTTTAGTAAGGTAATATCAAATTTTATATTTTTTATTTTAATAAGTTTATTAATAATCTGCATTCCGAGACCCGCGGAATCTTCCTGACCGAAAGTAATAAGGATTTTTAGAGTGTTTTCCGCTTTCTGCCTGTCATTATCTGTTCCGTGTTCCATTACATTGGCAGGAAATTTTAAAAGGGCGGGGGAATATATATTCGCAGGCGGATGTGCCATATTTTCTGGAATTAATATATCTATTAAAAAATCGAAGTTATCCCTGTAACGGCCGCCTTCGTCAATGCCGATGACAGGTGCAATCTCTTTCCATTTTAAAATTTCATCGCGCGGTGTCTGAAAACGATCCACTATTATTTTATCAAAATTTTTCAGGTTAATCTGTTCATTGGTAATAATCCATTCAGAATTAAAACTACTGGATTTTAACAGATTGTATACTTGAGTTGTCTCGCCATGATCCGGCAAAAAAAGCCATGCTTTCCTTCCAATTGCACGTAAATCACCGCATATTTTTACACACCTTGTCAGATGGCCGCCGCCGCGTTCCTTATCGCAGCAGGGGACTATTAATATATTATTTTCCAATTGATCCTTACTTCCCTGTAAAAATATTTTTATATACTTTAATTATTGTTGTTCCATGATGCTGCAGTGGTTCGTCTTTTAGAGCGGCGTATAATATTTGAGCGCGCTCATAGTCTTCCTGCGTATCAATTGTCAGGCGGATACCTGAATTTTGCCATCGAAGGGGCGCAAGGGGGCGGTGAAGCTGAAACAGTTCAGGATGAGCGTATAAATACGGGCATACATGTTCGCGATCATAATAAAGCGAAGCTTCATTTCCTGCGCGGTGCAGGGAAGAAGCCCGAACGGATTCAACTCCCGAGCCGACAGGAATGCCGCTGTAAACTGAATAACACGCGTTTAACGCCATCGCCTCAGCGTTAAGTGCCGCAGCGGCGTCGGTAAAAACAAAGGGATTGTCGCCTGTTGCCCGGATTATGCGGTTTATTGAATGGCAGCGGATAACCCGGCAAAAACGTTCCAAAACATCATCTTTAGGGCCCGCAAATATATTAAAACCTGCTTCGCCGGCCAATGGGGAAAATGCTGAAACTGAGTCTTCGCTGCAGGCGAGAATACGCAAATCCGCCGGAATTTCATTTAACGCTTCCATTACGCGCAGGATAACAGGTTTCCCGCCGAGAAGCAGAAGGGCTTTTCCCGGCAGCCTGGATGAATCAAGGCGCGCCTGAAGCACAATTGCCGTCATATCAGCTTCCAATCATGCTGGCGTGTTTAAGCACAATACCGGAAACGCCTGTCATCACTTTTGTAGATTGAGACGCCTGCGGCGCTGATATATTGTCCCAGTTTTTTATTACCGAATGGGCGTCGCATCTCCATCTGAATTTATTCCTGATTACCCATTTTCTGCCTTCAGAAAATTCTTCCCATGCGGAAAAAAAATCTTCTCCTGTTTTGAGCATAAACGGCAAAAACCGGTACAGGGGAAGGTGCGCGTAATCGCTGCGGAATTCAGGAGCGAGATTTTTAATATAAAAACGCTTATAACTTTCTTCCACAGTGCGGTCTTCCACAGGCAGGTTTCCTTCGCATAAAAGTTTCAGCTGGGAGCTTAAAGCTATCTCTTCTCCCCAGAGAAATGAACGGAAACCGAAATCAAGGAACTGCCAGTATATATTTTTCAGCGTTATGTCAAATCCGCCTGTCCTGATAAAACGCAGCCTGTCGTAAATACCAATCCCGTCAAACGGATACAATGTCGCCTGCCCTTCGGCGTGCGGTTCAAAAAAAACAGTTTGCAGTTTTTTCCTGTGAGTCATGGGAGCGGCAAGCGTTGGTAATGTCTCATAACGCGAATTCAATATTACAGGCACCGTACAGAGCCTTTTAAAACCTATTTTCGGTTCGCCTGATTCGCCACTTTCATGGTTTGCGCTAAGACGTTCGGCTATTTTTCTGGCGGTCCCTCCGGCGATTATTTTTAAATCATTGCGCAGCACATAAAAGAGCGGACTTTCTGTTTCAGCGGCGGCAAGATTTATCTTTTCCCCTGTGCTTATTTCTTTTTCAGGCAGAATAAAGCGGACAAAAGGAAAACGTTTAACCATATCCTCAATATCATAATGGGGCGATGATGATTCTATGGAGATTACATTGTCAAATCCTGTTTTCTCCAGTTCCTGAAAAAAAGCCCTGCGCTGGTATCCCGGATTGCTGATAACAATCGCGGAAATTCCGGTTGAAGAAGTTCTTTCCTTCCCGCCTACCGCGGTATACGGCGTGATCTTTTCATTAAAAATTGTAGGTATAGTACTCATCGCAATCCTTACAGGGTTTTAAATAATTTTTTTCGCATTGTTCCGTGTAATATTTCTCTCCGTTACGCCATATTAATTCAGGCGAATCTGTAAATATGTTTCCCAGAATATTTTTATTTTCGCCCTTTAATACCGCAGGTTCTTCTTTGCAAAGAGGCACGAAGCCGTCTATCAGAATCGGCATATCGCGCATTATGTGCCAGCAGCACTGTCGAATAACAGGTGATATGTCCGAGGCTTGTCTTTTTTCCAAAGTGCCGCAGAAATCATCATATTTTTGTATAATGATATTCGCGTCATTCGGGGCTATCCCTTTCCAATAACGGAAAAATTTTTCTGTGTCATCTTCCGCGCCTTTTACCCGCACTGCCTGCACATAACAATCTTTCTGAAAAAGCGAAAAGAGTTTTTTGGCGCAGCTTTCGGCCTGAGCGAAACCATGGCCGCGTATTTCCATGTAACGCTGCGGATCAGATGTATCCAATGACACGATCCAGGAAAGAGGCTGTATGCCTGAAAACGCGCCGCACGCGCTTCTGCCCGAGACGGCGTTTTTGGACAGCTCGGCGCATTTTTCCAGTTCTTCATCCTTCCATCCGATGCCGGATGTTTCTATAATAAGCGATAGTCCGCTCCTGTTAAGGACAGCTTCAATTAGTTTTAATTTTTCCGGGTGCAGGCTCAGCTCTCCCCATAATGAAAGATCAATTACCGCGTCTCCTGAAAAATTAATAATTTTATCCAGAAGCGATTCAAATTTTTCGCTATCCATAAAATCCTTGCGTCCTGCCGAGTCTGTATACATGGGGTAAGGGCACCAAACGCAGCTTTGCGGACAGCCGCCGTAAACCTGAATTGGGTAGAAGCTTGGAAGCGTTCTGAGTATTTGTGGTTTTTCTGTTACAATTTTTACAATGTCAGACGCGGCGGGGATTTTTCCGTCCGCGGCGTTTATAAAATTTTTTAATAAAAGGAGATTGCGTTTTGAATCGGCGTTAAGGCTGATTCTATGGCAGCGTAAATCAACTTCGGAAATTTCCGCTTCAATATCAAAATTGTTAATATCTTTTTGAATAATGGAAAATAAAATATCTCTTTCAACAGGTCCGTCATGATCACCTGAAATCTTTGATAAAATACCGGCTGTCCCTGGCGAAAGAATTTCCGGAGCAAGCCCTGAGGGCCAGCCGTCAGCGTATGAATATTCCGCGGCGTAACGCATGTGCCTTTGCGCTATCATGCCTGCCAGATCCGGATCCAAAAAAGGACAGTCGGCAAAGGCGAAGTATATACAATCAAAACCTTTTTGAAGCTGTGAAATTCTTTCCAGCAGGCTTCTCTTTGTCCAGGAATCCCTTTGTTCAGTTTGAATCCCTGAGAACCCGGAAAAATCCTGGCCAGAAACTGTAAAAAGCACTGTTTTCCCAACTGATGGGAACTTTTTCCCCTGTTCCAGAGACAGAGAAACAGAGTTTTTTCCGTCAAAAACAGGTTCAAACGCTTCACGGGAGAGATGACCAGCATATAAAACCAAAAGCGCGTTCATACTGTTTTATCGGCGGATTTGGAATGATGAGAGAGTAAATACTCAATAATGACGGATTAAAATAGTTATTTCCACAAAGGCTTCAGTAAATTTACCACATCCTGCACTGTGCGGGCGTCTTTAAACAAACCGGGATTAACTTTATCTCCGATATGGCCTTTTAGGCTTACTATCGCATCCACCATATCAAGCGAATCCAGATCTAAATCGTTTTCCAGATGTTTTTCAAGGGTTATTTTGCCGGGATCAATTTCAAATTCAGAGATTAACAGTTCTTTAAACGTTTCAAAAATTTCATTATTGTCCATAACCGTAACTTATAACAGTTAATCATAAATAATTTGTCATGTCAATAGATCGTTATAGCGCAAAACAGCCTTTAACTTGACAATATTCAGATTAAGGTGAGATACTTATACCTTTAAGGAATAAAAAATTGACTGAATATTCCGGTGAAAATTATTTAAAAGATAAACCTGTTAACGGAGACAGACATGTTTCCGCCTGATTTGCCTCCGGTAAAAAATAAACTTTTATATGCCTACAGGGTTTTCGCGAAATGGTTTTCATTTTTTTTTATTGGAGTATGCTCAATAATAATCGGTATATCGATTTTTCCTGTTATGCGGCTTTTTTTCCGGCCAAAGGTGAAATTCCAGAAATACGGAAGGCGATTTATATCAAACGCTTTGAGATTTTTTATTTTTCTTATGCACTCAATGAGAATTGTTAATCTGGAAGTTGATGATCGTATGAAGTACAGGGAGCTGTCTTCCAAAATAATCGTTGCCAATCATCCGTCCCTTCTGGATGTAGTGATGCTTCTTTCATTAATCCCAAACGCGGATTGCATTGTCAACGCGTATTTAAAGCGCAATGTTCTTACAGGAATTGTATTGCAGCTTTATATTTTAGGTTCACGCGATCTTGATGACATTTTAAATTCATGCACTGAATCCCTTAATCAGGGAAACTGCCTTATTATATTCCCTGAAGGAACCAGAACTCCCAGGGGAGGCCGTAACATTCTGAAGAAAGGAGCCGCGCGTATCGCCCTTACATCAGGCTGCGGCATCATTCCGATACATATCGGAGGAACCGATAAATTCGGTCTTGGCAAGAAAGATCCAATAACGGGTTTTAACCCGCAGGAAAGATATATATACCGCTTAACGATGCTGCCTGAAATCAGAGCGGAAAAATATATGCCGCTTCCGGCTCCCGCGGCGGCAAGAGCGCTGACTAATGAAATATCTTCTGCTCTTTTTCCCGCGTCATAATTTTTTAAATATCAAAGAAGTGTTAATCCCGCCAAACGCGAAATTATTGGACATTATATATTCAGTATTAATCACCCTGCCTTCTGTGACGATATAATCAAGCGGAGCTACCTGCGGATCAAGTTCTCTGAGATTCAGATTGGGACAGTACCAGTTTTCCCTCATCATGTTAATTGATATCCACGCTTCAAGGACGCCGCAGGCTCCAAGAGTATGTCCAAAATAACTTTTAAGAGTGCTTGCAGGAACCGGTCTTTGAAAAACATCATGAGTGGCCCAGCTTTCGGCGATATCTCCCGTATCAGTGGCGGTTCCGTGTGTATTAACGTACCCGATAGCTTCAGGTTTCAGGCCTGCGTCTTCCAATGACATTTTCATTACAATACTTTGCGTACTGCGGTTTGGCGATGTGATGTGCGAGCCGTCTGTATTTGTCGCGAACCCGGCGATTTCGGCGATGATATCCGCTCCGCGCGCTTTTGCGTGTTCATATTCCTCCAGGATTAAGGTTCCGGCTCCTTCTCCGACAACAAGGCCGTCGCGGTTTTTATCATAGGCTGCGGGAGTTTTTTCGGGGTTGTCGTTTTTGGTGCTTGCTGCGAACAGGGTATCGAAAATCGCTGCGTCCATCGCGCTTAATTCCTCCGCGCCGCCTGCAAGCATTACATCCTGAATACCGCGCTGAATTGTTTCATAGGCAAAACCGATAGCCTGACTGCTTGATGTACACGCCGTATTGGTTGTTATTAATCTACCTGTTATACCGAAGAAAACTCCAATATTCGCGGCGCAGGTTTGCGGCATTGCTTTTATATAGGTAGTCGCGTTGATTTTTTTTGTATCATCCAGCACCAGCATACTGTAAAAATCCAAAAGAGGATCGATGCTGCCCATCGAAGAGCCGTAGGCGATGCCAAGGCGTCCGCTTTTAATAATTTGATCTTCTGCGCTTATCTTTGCGTTTGCCAATGCCCTGTCCGCTGACACAAGTGCGAGCTGTCCAATCCTGCCCAGACCCCGGGTTTTTTTACGCGGATAATCGGGCATGGTAAAATCGACAGGACAGGCAAGCATTGTATTCATGTCCCTGTACCTTTCCCATTCTTTCATATAACGTACGCGGTTTTTTCCGGCTTTAAGCGCGGCGAAAATCTGGGGCCATTCATTGCCAAGCGCGCTTACTACAGAACCGCCTGTGATAACTACCCGTTTTCTCATTATTATAACCTCTCTCTTTCACAGATGAAAATTTGCGTATTACCGACCCAAATGAATCCTGGCTTCATAACATTCCTCCGTTAACTGAAATTACCTGGCGCGTAATATACGAAGATTGCTCTGACAGGAGGAACAGCGCAAGTGACGCAACTTCCTGCGGCTTTCCGGTTCTGCCCATTGGGATCATTGGTAAAACCCTGTCCATTGGAACATCCACCAGCATATCCGTATCAATCAGGCCGGGAGCGATGCAATTTACGGTTATTGAACGCGACGCAAGTTCCAGAGCCAGAGCCTTTGTCGCTCCGATAATGCCCGCCTTTGCTGCGCTGTAATTTACCTGTCCGCGGTTTCCCATAATTCCGGATATTGATGAAATTGTAATGATCCTTCCCTGTTTTTTGCGGCAGATCGGCATTACAAGCGGCTGAAGTACATTGTAAAAACTGTCCAGGTCTGTGCGCAGAACAGAGTCCCATCCTTCAGAACTCATGGCTATGAATGTGTTGTCCGCGCAGATGCCAGCGTTGCAGATAACTCCCCAAAAAGCTCCGTTCTCCTGTGACCATTTTTCCAGCTTTTCGCGGCATTCATCCCTGTCGCTGACATCAAACTGAATTAGTTCAATTTTTCCGCCTTTTTCAAGAATTTCATTCTGCAGGGTTTCTGCCGCTTCTTTCCCCCTGTTATAATGCGCCGTTATCTGATATCCGGCTTCAGCGGCTGCCAATGCAATCGCGCGGCCTATGCCTCTGCTCGCGCCTGTAATTAAAACTTTTTTTTCATTCAATTTGCAATTCCTTTTTTTTGTTCGCTGCTGACTTCCATTACTGTTACTTTTCCAGCGAGAACTTTTTTACCGTCTACTGAAATTCTTCCGTCAAAAATATAAATGGGATCCAAATTTTCCAGCTCCCTGGAATTAATGGTTATTATACTGTTTTTACCGAAAAATGGAAGATCAATCTGCATGTGAGAGACGCCCAGAATAAAACCTTCTTTTATCGGCACGCAGTTTATTTTGTCTTTTATTCCGATAAAGGCGGATATTGATTGGGCGATAAATTCAAATCCTACCCATGCGGGAACGCCTGAATTCTCAAAGTCATAAAACATGCAATCATCTGTTATATCGTATTCAGCTTCAATGCTGCATTCCTGTAAATTGTAGCGGTTTACCCTGCTTAAAAGGCACATTCTGTTTCTGTGAGGAATTAAAGTAAGCAGCTCATCCCTGCCGATTATATTATTCATTCCCGTAAACCTTCCAATGTATAACTGTACCCGCGCAGATGGTTGTTAAATGTAATGGAATTTTCACTCTTAGTAATTTCTATAATTAAGGTTTTCTTCATATAGATGAGCCGCGCGGTTTCTGTCTCAACAAGAGTCAACCCGCTTTTTTTCAGGGCCTGACTCAGAGCCGCTGAATTGTAAAAACATAACTGAAAATCCGCGACTATATATTCTGGCGGCAGGGAAGAAGGAAACACTGTTGATGAAAATGATAAATTACCGTCCCTCCAGATTAGCTCTCCAAGACCTGCGCCCATTTCATTCAGAAGAACTATATCCATTCCATTTTCATCCGCTTTTACCCAACTGTTCATAAAATAATTTTGTCCTGCGAATGAAGCGCTCATTAACTGAAATTCGTCAACAGGTTTTTCTATGTTCTGCGGAGATAATAAAATAAATTTTGATTTATCCGTAATCCAAACAAAAGGACCGTCATCCCGGACTGAAGATGTAGCGCAGGAAATAAAACAAAAAACCGCGCCTGTCAGCAAGAGGTAAAATAAAATATATTTACTTTTTTTTTCCTGAAAACAGCTCAAAAAATCCTCATTAATCGTCTGTATTATGAACAAATTAAAACAGACTGCCCTTAAATAATAATATATTACAGTATACTAGATGGGATTGGAAGTTTTGTCAAATGGATCCGCTCTTGCCTGTAAAATAAGCGCGGATATAAAGGCTGCGCCAAGTCCTGCGCAGACTGTGAGACCGAAAAGATGGACTGGCATAAAACTGCTGAAAGCCAGCGCGCCGAAGGATAATAATGTTGTTAAAAAAGATAATGTTACTCCGGTAAGGTTAAGCCTTTTTTCTTCTTTTGATTTTTTCCCTGTCATAAAAAATATATAATCAAGGCTCAGACCGAAAACCAGAACAAGCGCGGCGGCGGAAAAGAAACCAATGGAAATTTTATTGATTGCTAGGACAGTCAGGGAAACCATTACAAGAATAAGCGGAACCAAACATATTTTAAGGCTGTCCCGCAAGGGATACGTAATAAAAATTATTATAGATACAATTATGTAAGCGGCCAGAAAAAGAAAAAGCATTGTCCGCGTAAGGGTGTCCATATCGGCGCTTATATCCTTTGATTTGTTTATAAAATGCACAAAATCAAATTCAGCGGCAATTGCCCTGAAAACGGATTCGTCCGCCGGATGAAGGGGCATAACACAGGTATAAAAATTTTTTCCAATCTCTCCAATCCAGAGATTTGAAATACCGGCCTGGGCGGGCGCGTCCTGCGGCAGACAATAAACCTTTAATGCTTCGAATTCTTTTTTAAAGCTATCTGAATATTCAGGCGGAAAACCGTAGTATTCAAACTGGCTGTCAGCCAGGGGGAGAAGCGCTTTCATGGCCTCGTATGTTCTGTTCTGTATTTTTTGGGAGGGAACAAAAATTGATGCCGCCAAAAAAGAGCCAAGGTTTCCGCGTTCCGCTTCTTCTTCCAGGCGCGATGTAAGTTTTTCTTCATTTTCCAGAACATTATCCGCGCTTGATCCCGAAACAATAAAGTACCAGCCTGGAGAGCCGTAATCCAGAACCTGTGCGGATTTCATTTCCGATTCAAGCAATTTATCCGACATCGTGTAAAGTGAAGTAATATCATTTTTTATTTTAATTGAAGATGAGTTAACTACAAGAAGCGTTATTACCGCTATAATCGCGCCTGCCGCGAGAAAAGGTTTTAATTTTTTTAACTGCGGAAATTTACGAAGCGCCATGAACAGCCCTGAAACTTCAAGGTTTAAATTTACCTTGCTGCTTGCTTTCATTATTCTTTTATCTTCTTTAAGCGTTTTTAAACGCGGGTAGATGCAGAAGAAAGTAAGGTAGGAGCTTAAAAGCCCCGCCATGGAAAAGAGGGCGAACTGTTTTAAAATTGCGAACGGCGACAGAAAGAATACAATAAAACATATTTGCGTGGAGATAAAACTCATTGTGATATTTTTTATAACATACATGCGTATTTGCGCGCCGTTTTGCGCTGTTGTATTTCCTTTCCAGTGAATGAAAAAGTGAATGGAGTAGTCCACGCAGGTTCCGATTAATGTTGTGCCGAAAACAAATGTAATAATATGAATTTCCCTGAAAAACAGCAGAGACGCCGCTATAGCCGTACCAAGTGAAATTCCGATTGCCATAATGGAGAAAAACACAGGTTTGGCCGACCGGAAGACATATAAAAACAGAATCAATATCAAAAGGAGAGTAATGCCCGCTATTATTGATACTTCTTTCTGCGCGCCAGAAGAGCTTTCGTAACTATGGAAAGGAATCCCTGAAAAATAAAAAGCGAGTCCCGGTATTTCTTCCATTATTGCGGGCGCAGAAGAATAAATGTTTCCAATTATATTTTTGTCAGCCTGCAAAGACACAGAGCCGGGCGCAAGCGTCATGCGCAATAGCACATAAAATACTCCGTCAATTTCCGCGGCTATTACTTCGTCTTTTAATGTCATTGAGCCTGACAACAGCGAAGATGAAAGGAATTCGCCTATTCTTTTTTCAGCTAACAGAAAAGGGTCTTTATCCAGATTATCCAGCGGGAAAAAATTAATCGCGGCGAACGCGCGGGAGAGCGCGTCATACGCAAGTGTCTGCGCCTGTCCGCTTTCCAGCAATTCGACAGTTTCGTTTGCGGCGATTACAAAACGATAATCAAAAAGATAGCGGTAAAAATCATCAATTACGCCTGAATCAAAATACAGTATTATATCTTCAATTTTATCTGAATCTTTATATTCATCGTAAAGAAGGGCCGCTCCCTTTTTCGCGTTTTCAAAATCCCGCGCGGCGCATAAAATTACAAGCTCCCTGCCGTTTCTGTCTCCCAGAACCTTATCCGCTTCCATGACAGATTTAGCCTGGACAGACTGGGGCAACATGTCAAACAGGGAAGTGTTAATATTGACAGGTCCTATTGCAAAAACAGAAAACAAAAGCAAAAGCGGAATGCTTATGTGAAAAAAGATCCAGATGTAGAGTTCCCATTTATTTGTTCTGTTAAATGTTTTTTTAAGGAAGCGCGAAAACCGCTCTTTCATTGGCGTTCAATGCCTCCGGAAAATTGTGATTTGACATAATATAAATTGTTGAATCGCCGCTTTGCTCTGTTATCTGAATTGATTTAATGACAGAATCACCTTTCATTATTATTCTTTGCGCGAATGAATTTATCGCCCTGTCAACGGGAATTAGTCCCATTTCCCAGGAACCGGAAACAGAATGATAGTAAATATTAAAATTATTCTCCAGCCCGCGCGCGTTACCTGAAAATACAGCGCTGATTACATCCGCCATGCTCAGGAATACCTCGTTGCCCTGCGCGCTTAAAACTGTTTTTTGGCCGCCGGGACGGGATTGAATTAAATAATCCGCGCCAAGCACAAGAGTGGACGGAAACGGACTCAATGTATCCCAAACCATGCCGGAACCTACCGCGATGATAAAGCTGCCTGACGATTTAAGCGAACGGTTAAGCCTGGACAGAATCTTTTCCTGTTCAAAACGCCCGCGGATAATCTGATGCCCTGCGAGGCTTGCGCATGTCGCCCTGAACGCTGATGTATTCTGCGCTGAAAGCGGGTGGCGAAAAACTTCCTCATTCTGCGCCTGAACAAACGCGGCAGGAATTAAAAATATGCACAGAACAATCAAGGATTTTTTCATTGCTTTTCCCTGCCGAAAAGAGCTTCAACCTTATCAATTAAAATTTTCGGACAGACAAAACATGATTCATTTTTAATCATATTAATCGCCATCTGGGTGCTCATTCCCTTTGTAGTGATAATTCCTGTTTCATCATTGCGAATTTCATATTTGATTTTCAGGCGGTTTTCATATTCCATAAGAATTGCCTTTATTATTACCTTATCATTGAATCTTAAAGGCTCAATATATTTTGCGGAAAGTTCGATAATCGGAAAGGCGAAACCGGCTTCTTCCATATCCTTAAAGCCGAATTTGATCTTTTCCAAAAGGACGCGCCGGCCTGTTTCAAAGTATTTTATATAATTCCCGTGCCATACAATTTTCATGGGATCCAGGTCATAAAATTCTATGTTAATTCCGGTTTCCGCGAAAATATTATAGGGGCCGTTGCCTTGTTTTTCCCTCATGTTTTATTTTTCCTTCGCCTGATTTTCCGGATTATTAATATGGGTATGCGCACTATCATGCCGATACAAAGCCTTGTAAATGTCCAGCTTATGCGGATATTATCCCAAACCGCGTTAAAATTAGAAATCCCTCCCTGCGGGTATATCACCTTAATGGGATGAAATACAGGATAAATCTCTTTCCAGTAAAGGCGGACCATTATCTCAGGATCAAAGCCCATGCGCCTGTCAATGGAACGGTTTCTTGTTATGTGATATGTAATATCAACAGGATATACCCTGAAACCGCAGAGCACATCTTTTAGTTCTCCGGAAAGCGTGACAATCATTGCCCAAAAATTGGAAATCTTCCGTCCGTTAAGCCTGCTTTTGGGGACAGTTTCATCATATTCCGGATATCCGCAGATTATTTTATCGGGATGATTAATTGATTCCTGCAGAAAAAAACTGACTTTGCTGTCATCATGCTGGCCGTCCGCGTCAATCTGCAGAACATGTGTTAAACACAATTCTTTCGCTGTTTCAATGCCTTTGATTACCGCTCCGCCCTTGCCTGAATTTTTTTCCAGTCTGGCGACCCTTATTCCCTTTGTTCTGGATACAAATTCAGTCAATATTTTTCTTTCATCTGCGTCATTACCATCGTCTATCAAAATAACCGGTAAGCCGAATTTTAAAAGTTTTTCCGCTATGGCGCACGCGGTTCTTCCGTGCCTGTATACCGGTATGATAAAACCCTGTTTCACGCAATCTCCGAAGGGGGATACAAAATAACCGTCCCCAAAGAATAATTTAATTCACCGTCAGATGAACTTATATTAAAACTTAAAGTGTCATTTTTTACTTCAATTATTAATAAAATTGCCAGAGGCGGATGAACCGGGTTGATGAATTTCATCCTTTTGATTTGTGAAATCGCGGTTCCCGTTCCGAAAATACGCGAACTGAAACGGACCGCCATCTCAAGCTGGGCTACGGCGGGAAGTATGGGGAAACCGGGAAAATGTCCGCTGAAATACGGATTGGATTCATTTAATTCCAAAATCATGCTTACCTTGTTTTCTGTTTTATCTATTATCTTTTCAGTGTTGTTTAAACTGTTAAATCCGTTGACGGATGGCGGAACGGATTTATTCATTTTCTTTTGCACTATCATTCTTATGATAAATTCTCCCGCAAAAATGATACCAGTAAGTATATATGAAATTCCGCCGTTATATATAGACCACTGCGCGTCAGTGCCAAAAAAAATTGTCCAGGCTGCTGCGCTCCCGTTTAAAATAAAAAAAACGCACCAGACAATGGTTACTTTACGGCAGTAAGTTTCAACTTGTTTTTCTGTGGGTGATCCTTTTATTGATTTATCCTGCATTGTCGCGAAACGAAAAACCATACAGGGAGGCGAGAATAAAGTAATACCAAAATTCACAAGAAACACCAAATTCATTATTAACGGATAAAATTTTAAGATAATTGATGTATTCAGGAGAAGACACAAAGCGCCTAACCCCAGGAGAATTAATGCGTTATATTTAAAGGACTTTCCCCGTGAAGTGCCTGTTATAAAGATAAGAAACGCAAAAATAATAACTGCAAGGGAAAACTGCCGTAACGGAATTTTTCGGATAACAAGAGAATAATAAACAAATACCGGGTAAAGCACCGCAAGCGCCGCAAAGAGAACAGTAGCTGTAACTTTAAAAATTTTTCTGAATCTGGAATCCACTGGCGTCCTGTTTTAACCGGTTTTAGGTTCCGTCATTTGAATATTACAGGACACTAGGCCTTATGAACCATTGGATACAGTAATTCTACAACATCCTGGACGGTAAGAGCCTTTTTAAACATTTCAGGATCAACCTTTCCGGGGATAAATTCCTTCATTTTAACCAAAAGGTCTACTGCGTCAATTGAGTCTAGTTCCAAATCATCATATAATTTTGCCGATGGAATAACAGCGTTACTGTTTATTTCAAACTGTTCTGATAATATATCCTGAATTTTTTTCAAAATATCATCTTTTGTCATGATATTCCTCCCTCTTTCCGGATATACGCCGCCAATGTATCTACAGACGCAAAATGTTTCCTGTTATCTGCGTTCTCGGCGGAAAATTTTACGCCAAATTTCTTTTTAATGGCTACTCCCAGCTCCAGAGCGTCAATTGAATCAAGACCCAAGCCTTCCTTAAACAGGGGTTCTGAATCAACTATATCTTCCGGTTTTATGTCTTCAAGTTCCAGAGCACTGACGATCAATTCCTTGATCTGCTGCTTTAAATTGTCCATTATCCTAATTATCCCTTTGTCCTAGTTTATTAGCAATATATAATATTTTGTGAAATAATTCAAGTGGGATACATGTCCTTATTTTTTTGCAGAAATAATAAAAAAAATTAATTTATTATCGACATTTCGGAAAAAAGGTGATATATTGGCGTTTATGAAAACCAGAAAAATTAAATTGATTTTACTTATGGCAGTTGGAACGGCGCTTCTTTTATCTTCATGCAGCTCTTTTATAAATGTGGTAGTCGTTCCGAAAGACGCACCCAAAGAGGTAAAACAGGCAGTCAGAAAAGCGCCCAATAGCGCATTAATCGGGATCGGGAAAACCACCGGGACGGGTTCAGCAAATTTATCTGAGACTGTCGCAGTTGCCCGCGCACGTACATTGATTTCCCGTCAGTTGAACACTATGGTGCGTGATATGATTAGCATGTACCAGGCGGGAAGCACTCTTGATCCTTCCGCAGCCCTTGCCTTCGAGGAAAACATTACTGTATTGCTGTCAGAGTCCACCCTTATAGGATCTACTGTTCTGTGCCAGACAAAGGACTCATCAAACACCTACTGGGCGGTGGTTGGGCTTACCAAAAAAGAGGCAAAAATTGAAATTGAACGGATCCAAAATTTAGCAAAGCAAAGGATGGTATCCCAGCCAATTGTGAATAATGTGGACATTACAATAAATTTTGATAATGTTTTTGATATGGCGGTTTCTGAAGGAGCGCAGTTTTAATACCGGCAGACGTTTTTTTATAAAGCCGTAATCGTTCATTATATAGAGGCTGTTCCAAAACTTTCGAACCGCAGGTTCGCGTTTTTGGAACAGCCTCTATTGTTCATTGATTCCCCAGAAGTTTTATTTTAGCGGAAATATAATCCAGTTTATTATGGTTTAACACTGCTCTGTAATATGGTTTTCCGGGGATACCGGTTATATCGTAGCCGCCGCGTTTAATAAATTTTTTGCTTTTTCCTTCTGTGTACCAGTAAACAAGAGCTATATCTTTATTAGTTATTTCTATCGCTGTCAGTCCTTTTTTGCCTATGGCGCATCCTGAGTTAAAAAGGCAGGGGACAGGAAGCTCATCGCCGTACAGGCTTTGGCGAAGCACATCACGGCGTTCCTTTCGCTTGAGCTTACCGAGTTCCATTCGCAGTGATGTTACTTCGTTTTCTATACGGCTGCGCTCGGCTCCCAGGGACGCGGGATAGTCGCGGCAAAGACGCTCTATCTCGAATTTAATATAGTCAAAACGCCCCAGCGATTCAAATAATGGCCGGTGGGTATGGCCTATTATTGAGAGGCAGTTGTGTTTTATGGAAAATGCGTAAGCCTTCTTTTCGATATGGAAACGTTTGTTGGGGCTTCTGGCGGCTGATATGTTTTTTATTCCAAAAGGTTTTAATAAATAACGAATCCCTGTTCCCATTATTTTATTAAATTTTACATAGATTCCTGATAACTGATGGCCGTGGTATACAAAGGCAGGAACAATCCCTGTTTCAATTTTCATAACATTGTGCAATGGATAGGGATAGTACCGTTTTAAAAGAAGTTTTTCATCATGGTTTCCCGCCAGTTTATACAGACGGTTTTCTTTCGCGAAAAGATTGAATACCCTGTAAAGCCCTGCCCATTTTTCAGTAATCTGATCGAGTGAATATTTATGAAGCTCTTCAATATCGCCGTTTAAAATTAAATACCATCCGTTCTTTAGGTAATACTCTTCGAGCAGGCAGATTAGCATTTCTCCATTGTGGTTAAGATCATCGCGTAAACCTGTCCCCATGTGAAGATCGCTTATTATCAGAATTTTTCCGCCGTTTGAAATATCTAGAACCGCGTTATCTGAAAAATCATCTGCTTCCATGCGGTTTAAAAAAACGGTATCAGGCATTAAACAAATTTAACAGGTTTACTTCAGATTTGTCAACAGGACGCGTTTAAGTTCATGTTTAACATATTTTTATATGGATATATTTTTTCCTGTGTAAAATTTAAACTATTAATGTTAATATTAATTTCATAATGATTCGCAGGAGCGGTTTCGCATGGGAAGTGAAAGTGATTATTACACAATTAACGCCGCTGACATTAAACTAATCCGCGTCTTTTATTAATTCCGCGCCGCAGCTGTCGCAGAGATAGGGCGGCTCGTTATCATCATAGAAAAAGTTGGTGGTTCCGCATTTTTCACAGTACAGTTCCAGATCGGGAGTATCAAATTCCATGTTACCGCGATCAATTGGCGGTTCTTTCAGCGGTTTCCCGTACGCGATATCCACCGCCATTTTCGCAAAACAGGATTCGCCGTTTATATCGATTTTCCCGTAATTTGAATGTTTCTTTTCAGCGTTCCACTCGCCGAATATGAAACAAGGTTCGTTATTAAAAGGATCGACTGATAATTCGCATGTAAAGTATCCTGCTTTTTGCCGCGCTGCGGGGATTGCAATTTGATAACTGTCAGGCGGTGTGCCGCATTTGGGCATTGTAATAACAAGCACCTGTCTTCCCGCGTCCCCGTACATATACATTTCAAAATTTTCCGCATCGAACGCAGGTTCAATGTCAGGATTTTCCTCGGCGATGTATTTTGATCTGTTATACGCAAAAAATAAAAATCTTTGCATCATGTCCGGATCGGGTAGAACCTTTGCGTAAAAATCATTCAATGTTTCAAAATACAGTTTGGGTATTTCCCTGTGTGTAAATAAATAGTTAAATGTCATTTTGTATCCGCTTTTTTCTGCGCCGGGCAGCAAAAGACGCGGAAGGTAACACGATGCAAGCAGCACCCTTAATTTTTGCGTTGTAAAATCGCCTCTGATTATCAGATAGATTCCCCTGTGTATTATAAACCGCTTGAGCAAAGCCGCGCCGGCTGGTTTTTCCTTTACATAAAGGACCTTTATTACCTCGTCAAACAGATCCGCGCGTATGCCGCCTGACGCCATTTTCAGCGCTGTTTTAAAATAAACGTCATCTTCGCTCTCTGCTTTTTCAGCTAACGCCAGAACGCTTTCCCGTTTAACCAGATCGGAAAACTGTAGTATTTTTTCCGCGACAGGCAGGCATTCATCCTTTTGCTCACCGGTGAATTCCATGTCTGAATAATCAGGCTTCCTTTCATATAACGCGCCCTGTGCGTCGAATTCAGGGAAATCCTCAGACAGAATTTTAGAAACGAGGTGTTTTGTACTCCATCCGCGGGAACAGACAGGATCTTCTTTTCCCTTGCTTAACAGCTGTGCGTAAACGGCCGCGGTATTGTCGCCGTTTTCAACCAGCAGTTCATAAAAAGATATTGCCTTTAGTAAATCCTTATCAATTTTATACAAGCCGTATTCGTATATTTCAGCAAGAATCCATCTTGCCTGCCAGATTATCTCATCTTCATCATGTTCATCCGCGTCCGCTGCTTTATCAATCCATTTCAGCCCTTCGTCTTTTTCATCAGGCGTACAATTATCCCTGTCAAGCAGCCATTGTCCGAAGTGCAGCATCAGTTTAGGCTCTCCTGCTTTCGCGGCTTCCCTGAACCAGTGTAAGCCTTTTCCAAAATCATATTCCGCGCCTTCACCCTTAAAATAGATTTGCGCAAGCTCAACGCAGGAGTCCGCATGTCCCTGTTCCGCCGCTTTTGTGAACCAGTAACGCGCCTTTTCAAAATCCTGATCCGTACCCTCTCCATTGCCGTAGCATATACCAAGGCTGAATTGCGCGCGATCAAAACCCTGTTCGGCGGATTTACCGTACCAATAAATTGCTTTTTCAGTATCACATTCAATGCCGTCTCCTTTCAGATAACGGTATGCAAGTTTAAACTGCGCTTGCGGGTGATCTTGTTCCGCTGCTTTCGCATACCAAAATACGGCCTTCTCATGATCCTCTTCTACGCCATCTCCGTCCAGATAACAGTCTCCAAGGCTGTATTGCGCGTCAATGTCGCCCTGTTCCGCCGCTTTTGTATACATGAGCGCCGCCTGTTTCAGATCCTGATCTGTGCCGTATCCATTGAAATAAAATACACCCAGCATATATTGCGCATAAGCTCTGCCCTGTTCAGCGGATTTTTTACACCAGTCATAAGCTTTTGAAAAATCCTGCGCGACGCCTTCGCCTGAAAAATAACACACTGACAGCTTTTGCTGCGCTTTGGCATTGCCTTGTTCCGCCGCTTTTATATACCACTGAGCTGCCTGAGTAAAATCCTGTTCAACGCCTTCGCCTGTATAGTAGCAATATCCAAGATAATATTGTCCTAACGCGAAACCCTGGTTCGCGGCTTTTTCATACCATTTCGCAGCCTGGGCTAAATCTTTTTCAACTCCTTCGCCGTTGTAATAACGGTCGCCTTCCGCTACCTGGGACGCAGGCTCAACAATTTCTTCATAACTCATGTTTTACTCCTGATTCTTCACAGCTCTTTTATATTAAATTGAAAGTTATGTCTGTTACAGGTATCATTTATCAGATCTGTAACCATCCGGTTCGCAGCGCCAGCCTTTGGATGCCATCGCGCTGGAAATATAACCGCTTACAGTTTCATAGGGACCTGAGCAGTACCATTTTGTATAAATATCTTTGCCTTCCATAATGGCGATTAACGTACCAGCGCCGCGGAAAGAACGTCTGCATGCTGTTTCTTCAGGATCATCCTTATGATACCAGCTGACATTGGCAAGGCTTGACCAAAGTTCACGGCCGAAATTTGAATCTTTTTTCAGGCACTCTGTAAAAAGATCGCGGAAATCTTCATCAAACCTGCGATCAAAATCATTGTAATATGAATAATCAATTTCTTCCTGTCCATAATGCTGATCCAAATTAGACTCGTTCCGTGTGAGCGCGGCAGCCGTGGAAGCCGTATTTTCGCAGCCTTCAGACGGTAATTTTTCCCCTGTCATTTCATTAAGATGGGTCACTGGAATTTAATAATTTAGCCAGTTCCGGATTGATACTACAAGCATCGCCGCCAGTATAAGGTTTACCGTTTAGAATATCCACAAGACCTTCAGCTACAGAACGGTTAAACAAGCCGCCGCTCATCATGCCAAGGCTTCGCAGAGGCAAATCCTCCATCATACATTCCATCATCAGGCGGAAACTGTTTTTTCTGTCATCACCGAAGATTTTTGTCATTTGCTGCGATATGGCGCAAGTCAGTTTTTTACCGGGTTCTGTTTCCTTTATTTCCGCCAGCGTACTGTTAAGATCATAAAACCCGTCAGGACGTTCCTGTGGCGGAAGTTTTTGACCGTATAACGCTTCAAATGAACTATCGCTTATAATAAATTCTTTTACAGGCAGATTAAAATATTCAGGAGATTTGTTTTTTTGATCCTGCAACAGCGATTCTAATCCGTCTCCTTTTACCTGAACTTTGCCTTTAAGTTTTATGTCGCGGCTTGAAGCGCCGACTAAAATTTCATAACTGCCGTCTTCCAGCGCCCATGTTTTTTTCGGCGCGTTATAATAGGCGAAGGAACGCGTATCCAGGGTAATTGTTATTGTTTTACTTTCGCCGCTTCGCAGAAATACTTTATCAAATCCCTTTAATTCCTTTAGCGCGCGCATGATTGATGATTTTTCAGGCGCGACATACACTTGAGCCGTTTCAGCTCCCGAAACTTTTCCAGTGTTCTTTATGGTAAAACTGATTTTCAATGTGTCGCCCTGTTTAAAAGAAGAACTGTTAGCATTAAGATCGCTGTATTCAAAACTGGTATAGGAAAGCCCGTGACCAAACGGATAGGCGGCTTCTTTGCTGCCGTGATCATAATAGCGGTATCCTACAAAGATACTCTCTCTGTATTCAGCGCTTCTTGATTTTCCCGGGAAGTAGTGATGGCAGGGGATATCCTGTAATGAAAGCGGCCATGTTTCGGCGAGTTTTCCGCCTGGCGATATTTTTCCTAAAAGTAAATCTGTTATCGCGCTGCCTCCCGCCTGTCCGCCAAGATATGCTGAAAGGATTGATTTTACCTTGTCAGCCCATGGTAAAACCACAGGCGCGCCAAGCTGTAAAACGACTATTACATTTGGATTAACTTTTGCGACAGCTTCAATCAATTGATTGTGGGAAGGAGGCATATCAAGCGATGTGCGGTCAAAACCTTCGCTTTCATATTCATCGGGCATACCAGCTATTATGATTACTTTATCTTTGCCTATCGCGGCTTTTACAGCTTCTTCAATCAGCGCCTGATCCGGTTCACAGCCGGAATAACCCTGCGCGTAATCAAATGATATTCCGGCGGCTGACAACGCGTCATGGACATTATCAAGCTGAACCGGGTTTATCCTGCTGCTGCCCGCTCCCTGATAGCGGGGTGTTTTCGCCATGCCGCCCATTAGCGCTATGCTCTGTCCTTCCTTGACAGGTAATAAATTATCATCATTTTTTAACAACACTGCGGATTCCGATGCCGCTTTGCGCGCCAGCGCGTGATGAGCTGATTTATCAAACTGGTAATTGTTTTTCCCGTTCTCCTGCGCTGTCAGAATTAATGTGACCAGGCGAAGAACTGTTTTATCCAAATCTTTTATATCAAGAGAGCCGTTATTCACAGCTTCGACAATTTTCGCGTCATTGATGCCGTCGCCGCCCGGCATTTCCAAATCAAGGCCGGTTTTTATTCCTTCTACACGATCATTACATGCTCCCCAGTCGGTAACAACAATTCCCTTAAAACCCCATTCATCGCGTAAAATTTCAGTAAGCAGTTTATTGTTCTCACATCCATATACGCCATTAATTGGATTATACGAACCCATTACTGTCCATGGCTGCGACTGCTTTACCGCCTTTTCAAAACCCGCCAGGTATATCTCCCGTAAAGCGCGTTCATCTACAACTGAATTACAGACAAAACGCGCTTTTTCCTGGTTGTTTACCGCGTAATGTTTTAAAGAAGTGCCAATACCTTTGCTTTGCACCCCATTGATCAGCGCGGCTGACATCTCCCCTGATATATACGGATCTTCGCTGAAATATTCAAAGTTTCTGCCGCATAAAGGGCTGCGTTTAATATTTATTCCGGGACCCAGTATGACAGCTACTTTTTCCTGTAAACATTCTTCTCCCATTGCCTGTCCGATACTGAACAGCAGATCCCTGTCAAAACTGCACGCAGTTGTCGCGGCTGTTGGAAAACATGTAGAGGGAACGCTTTCAAACGCGCCTAAATGGTCTCTTTTGCCGATCTGTTTACGCAGACCGTGAGGACCGTCCGCCACCATTACAGGAGACAGGCCCAAACGCTCAATGCTTTTGAGCATCCATAAATCCCTGCCGGAACATAAAGACGCTTTTTCTTCCAGAGTCATCGCAGATACGATTTCTTTCGCTGTCATATTTTCACCTTCCTTATAATGAATGTTATAGTAATAAGGATAATAGCCGGATCGTTTAAAAATGTCATCTGCTTGATGATGATATATGAAAAGGGTATATTTGAGTTATAAGATAATAATTATCGCTGTAAGCGCAGGTTAATGGATTAACAGGAGAAAAACATGAAAGCTTTGGTTCTTGAAGAAAAGAAAAATTTGAGTTTACGGGATTATCCTATATTGGAAACAACCGGACCTGATGATATTAAAGTCGCGGTTAAAGCATGCGGTATCTGCGGCAGCGATATCCATTATTATCTGGACGGCAGAATAGGAGATTTCATTGTAAAAGAGCCGATGATTTTGGGTCATGAAGCAAGCGGCATTGTAGTTGAGACAGGCGGTAATGTAAAAAATTTTAAAGCGGGCGACAGGGTCTGCATGGAACCGGGAGTACCTGACTTTAAAAGCGCTGAAACTCTCAAAGGAATGTATAATCTTGATCCTTCGGTTCGTTTCTGGGCGACGCCTCCCATGCACGGAACTTTAAGGGAAACCGTAGTACATCCTGCCGCTTTGTGTTTTAAGCTGCCTGATAATATGACGCAGCATGAAGGCGCATTGGTTGAGCCTGCGGCAATCGGCATGTGGGCGGCAAAAAAGGCGCGGATACAACCAGGTGATACCGCTTTGGTGACAGGCGGCGGAACCATTGGCATTGTCACGGCTCTGGCGGCGGAAGCGTCCGGCTGTTCAAAGGTATTCATTTCGGAAATAAAAAAAGGTAAAATTGATTTTATAAGTCAGAATTACGGCGGCAAACTGGAAACCATTGATTTAAACCAAAGCGATATTAAAAGTTATTTTGATAAAAAGGGCGTAAAAGGCGTTGATATTGTTTTTGAGGCTTCAGGCAGCGCGAAAGTTTTTGAAAGCATCTGCTCCTGCCTTGTCCCGGGCGGCAGGATGGTTTTAATCGGAATGCCGTCAGGCCCGGTTCCCCTGGATGTTGTCGCCATGCAGGCAAAAGAACTTTCCATCGAGACTATCTTCCGTTATGTGAACATTTATCCGCTTGTAATAAACATGATCGCTTCGGGAAAACTGAATGTAAAGCCCCTTGTCACTAAAGTATTTTCTTTTAATGATTCAATTAGCGCTTTTGAATACGCGGCGGCTTTGCCGGAAAAAGACGTTAAAATAATGATCGATATGGAATAATGGAGGCGTTTTTATGATAGCTGTTTTAAAACAAAACGCGACTAATGAACAGATTGAAAGCCTTACCGCATGGCTGAAAGAGCGGGGGCTTACAGTCCATATCTCAAGGGGAGAACTCTACACCATCCTTGGCTTAATCGGCGATACAAGCCGGATTGATACGGAACTGCTTGAAGGGCTTGAAATGGTTGATTCTGTTAAACGGGTCAGCGAACCGTTTAAAAGCGCAAACCGGAAATTTCACCCTGATGACAGCATTATAGAAATCGGTAATCTGAAAATCGGCGGCCCCCATTTTCAAATTATGGCCGGCCCGTGTTCAGTGGAATCACTTGAACAGATACTTTCAGTAGCAAAAAGCGTCAGCGCGTCCGGAGCGGCAATTCTGCGCGGCGGCGCGTTTAAGCCGCGCACTTCGCCTTATGATTTCCAGGGACTGAGGGCGGACGGTATTGACATATTGCTGGAAGTGAAAAAGCAGACGGGCATGCCTGTTGTTACAGAAATTATGAACGCGAACCATCTTCCGATGTTTGAGCATGTGGATATAATTCAGGTAGGCGCCCGCAACATGCAGAACTTTGAGCTGCTCAAGGAGCTGGGTAAACTGCAAAAACCAATTCTGCTGAAACGCGGACTTGCGAATACGCTTCTGGAACTGCTTATGAGCGCTGAGTATATAATGGCCGGAGGCAACCATAATATCATCCTATGCGAGCGCGGCATACGCACATTTGAAACATATACGCGAAACACCCTTGATCTTTCGGCAGTGCCGATGCTGCGCCAGTTAACGCATTTGCCGGTTGTTGTCGATCCAAGCCACGCCACCGGAAATACGCGTTTGGTTCAGCCCATGGCCATGGCTGCGACCGCAGCTGGAGCTCACGGTTTAATTATTGAAGTCCATCCCGACCCTGTAAACGCGTTATGCGATGGAGCGCAGTCGCTCACGCCGGAGCAGTTCGCCGAAGTAACAGAAAAAGTTCACAGGATTCGCGGGATAGTTGAACCCGGAGCGGCTTTACAATGATTATTGGCATCGCCGGATTGGGGCTAATCGGCGGATCGCTTGCCAGAGCGTATAAAAATTACGGGTTTGATGTCTATGGATATGACAGCGATGAAGCTGTTCCGGGTTTCGCCAGAATTTCAGGCGCGATAAACGATCTGTTGGATGAGAAATCCTTAAGCCTCTGTGACGCGCTTTTTATCGCTGTTAATCCGGGCGACACTGTTTTATATCTGGAAAAAGCCGCGCCTTTTATCGCGAAAAACGCCATTGTTATCGACTGCTGCGGCGTTAAGCGCAAGATTTGCGAAAAGTGCTTTCCGCTTGCGAAGGAGCATGGTTTTATTTTTATCGGCGGGCATCCAATGGCGGGAAGCCACAACGCGGGTTTCAAAAACAGCCGCCCTGATCTGTTCCGGGGCGCGTCCATGATTCTTGTGCCGCCTGTATATGATGATCCGGTTTTATTCGGACGTTTGGAGAGTCTTTTAAAACCAGTTGGCTTTGGACGTCTGACTGTCACAACAGCGGAAAAACATGATGAGGCAATCGCTTTCAGTTCCCAAATGGCGCATGTTGTGTCTAACGCTTTTATAAAGAGCCCTGCGGCGGGAAGCCATAGGGGTTTTTCAGCCGGGAGCTACAAAGACCTTACCCGTGTCGCGCGGTTAAATGCGGACATGTGGGCGCAGTTGTGCATGGATAACAATGATAACCTGATAAAAGAGCTGGACAGTTTCACTGCAGAAATTAACAAGTACAGAAACGCGTTAGCTGCAAATGATATAAATGAGCTGAAGGCGCTGCTGGAAGAAGGAAGCCGTCTTAAAAAGGAACTGGATAACTGATGAAAAAAATAACTGTTAAAGCTTCCAAAATTTATGATATAACAATCGGCGCGGGTATTTTGGATCAGGCGGGTTTAATAATGTCTCAAACAGCCGGTATTTCCTGCAATGCCGTCCGCACGGGGAAAACAGCCGCCGTAATCACAGACGACAATGTTTCGCGGTTGTATGAAAAACGGCTTGTGGATTCGCTTTCAGCTAACGGATACCGCGCTGTAAGTTATGTGTTTCCAAACGGTGAATCTTCCAAAAACACCGGAACTTTTATATCAATCCTTAATTTTCTTGCCGAAAAACAGTTAAGCCGCGCGGATATCGTTGTAGCTCTGGGCGGAGGCGTAACAGGCGATTTAGCTGGTTTCGCGGCTGCCTGTTACCTGCGCGGAATTCATTTTGTTCAGATACCCACGACATTATTGTCTATTGTAGATTCATCTGTCGGAGGAAAAACCGCCGTTAACCTCGCATCCGGTAAAAACCTGGCAGGGGCGTTTTATCAGCCGGACGCTGTAATTTGCGATGTAACGCTGCTTTCAACATTATCAGATGATGTATTCAGGGACGGATGCGCGGAGATAATTAAGACCGGAGTAATTGCGGACCGCGTCCTGTTTGAATCGCTTAAGGAACCTGTTAAAAACCATCTGGAAGAAGTTATTATCCGCTGCATAGAAATAAAACGCGATGTCGTTGCCGAAGATGAATTTGAAACAGGCGTCCGTAAATTTTTAAACTTCGGACATACCGCGGGGCACGCGATTGAGCTTCTGAGCGGATACCTTATTTCCCACGGTCACGCTGTCGCGGCCGGAATGGCTATTGCCGCCCGTATGGCTGTTGTACTTGGTATATGCGATACCAATTGCCTTAAAGATATTTTACAAATGCTTCAGTTGTATGGTTTGCCTGAAAATTCAGTTTACAGCGCGGGCGATATTGCCAGGGTATGTCTCTCCGATAAAAAGCGCGAGGGGGACAGCATAACGATGATCTTGCCGGTTGAAACAGGAAAGTGTGTTTTAAGGAATATTCCGGTCAATGATCTGGAAAAAGTCATACAATCGGGTTTGGAAATAACATTATGAATGTTCTGATAAAAGAAGCGATACTGGGCGGTACTGTAAAAGCGGTCGCTTCCAAATCACATGCTCACAGGTTTTTGATCTGCGCGTCTCTTTCAAACCGCGAAACATTTATGGCCTGCCCGGCGAGTTCAGGCGACATTGACGCGACAATCCGCTGTCTGCAAGCGTTAGGCGCAATTATAGAACGCCGGTCTGACGGCTTTAATATCACGCCAATCAGCCCGCAGTTAAGGAAGCGTGATGGGCTCGCGGTTCTTGATTGCGGTGAAAGCGGCTCAACCTTGCGTTTCCTGCTGCCTGTCTGCGGCGCTTTGGGATGCGGCGTATCTTTTATTATGGGAGGACGTCTTCCCGCCCGCCCGCTTTTCGCGCTTTACAATGAAATGGTTTCTCACGGCTGTGTTCTGACAGAGCCTGGAAACCCGCGTCTTGACTGTGAAGGTCAGTTAACAGGCGGAACTTATACACTGCCTGGAAATATTTCATCACAGTATATCAGCGGGCTTTTGTTCGCGCTTCCTCTGCTTAACTCTGACAGTTTAATTCGCGTAACGGGCGTTCTTGAATCGCGCCCATATATAGACATGACGCTTGAAACTCTTCGTTCATTCAATATTGAAATTCATGAGGAAGATAAGATGTCTTTCCGTATACCTGGCGGGCAGACTTATGTTTCTCCTGGAAATGTTCAGGTAGAAGGTGACTGGTCAAACGCCGCTTTCTGGTTATCCGCCGGGGCGATTGGGCAAAACAGAATTACATGTACGAATCTGAATCCAGCATCCCGTCAGGGTGACCGTGCAATTATTGAAATACTTTCCCGTTTCGGCGCGGATGTATCAGTCAGTAAAAATACGGTGACTGTCACTCCCTGTAAACTGCGAGGCATTGATATAGACGCGGAAAATATTCCTGATCTTGTTCCGGTACTCGCCGCTGTAGCGTCAAAAGCGGAAGGGAGAACTGTTATCCGCAACGCCGGACGATTACGCCTAAAGGAAAGCGACCGTTTGCGTGCGACAGCCGCTTCACTGTCATCTTTGGGCGCTGATATAACCGAAAATGATGATGGACTGATTATTACAGGAAAAAAGACATTACCGGGCGGTGAAACTGATTCCTTCGGAGATCACCGTATAGCCATGACAGCCGCGATTCTGTCTTCTGTGTGTGCCGGGCCGGCGCTTGTTAAAAATGCAGAAACGGTTAATAAATCGTATCCGGGATTTTTTGATGATTTGGCTGCGTTAGGCGCAAAGAGCGCGGAGGTTTAAATGTCTTTTGTGTACGGAAGGAACATAACAATATCAATTTTCGGGCAGTCCCATTCACCGGCAACAGGCGTAACAATTGACGGGTTGCCTTCAGGATTTAAGATTGATTTTGACACTCTTGAAGCCTTTATGCGAAGAAGGATGACGGGACAGGGCGCGCATACAACAGCGCGGCGCGAACCTGACACATTGGAGTTTTTATCGGGACTTGTAAACGGCGTAACCTGCGGCGCTCCGCTGACTGTTGTTATACGAAACACAGATACGCGTTCATCTGATTACGATAATCTACGTGATGTTCCGCGTCCTTCTCATGCGGATTACACAGCGTTTGTAAAGTACGGACAGGCGCGGGATGTCCGCGGCGGAGGACAGTTTTCAGGGCGTTTAACAGCTCCGCTCTGCGCGTCAGGCGGAATTTGCCTTCAATTATTAAAGCGGGAAGGAATTGAAATCGCATCCCATATCGCGCAAATCGGAAACATCCGCGACAGATTATTCAATCCTGCTAATATAAGCGCTGGTGATATTAACAATTTAAAAAGCGCGGCCTTTCCCGTTCTGGACGCAGATGCAGGAGAGCGAATGTTAGCCGCAATCGAAGAAGCGAAGCAGGATCATGATTCCCTGGGCGGAATTATAGAATGCGCCGCAACAGGTCTTCCCCCGGGGATTGGAGAACCCATGTTCGGCGGAATGGAAAACCGTCTTGCGTCTGTTTTGTTCGCCATCCCCGCCGTAAAAGGCGTCGAATTCGGAAACGGTTTCGCCGCCGCCTCTCTTCGCGGTTCGGAGAACAATGACTCATTTATTATCAGGGATGATACCGTGAAAACTTCAACCAACAACCACGGAGGCATTCTGGGAGGAATTACATCAGGCATGCCTGTAATATTCCGTGCCGCAATAAAACCAACTCCGTCTATCGCCAGGGAACAGCAGAGCGTAAGCCTTTCCAAAAAAAGTGAAACGACGCTTGTTATTACAGGCCGGCATGACCCGTGTATTGTGCCGCGAGCGGTTCCGTGCATTGAAGCCGCCGCCGCTTTAGCGTTATACGATGCGTTTCTTGAACCTGGCAGGGAGATTTTTTCATTATGATATATTATTGTAATTATATTAATGGAAATTTATATAAAACTTTTAAGGAGAACGGAAAATGGATTTACAGGAATTTAGGCGGCAAATAGATAATATTGACGATGATATAATCCGTTTGTTTCAGCAGCGCATGGATATTTCCGCGGAAATAGCGCAATACAAGAAGCAGAATAACATGCCTGTTTACGACCCTGCGCGTGAACGGCAAAAACTTTTTGATCTTTCAGGAAAAGATCCAGGCCGCAGTGCATATATTACAGCGCTGTACTCTTTGATTTTTGAATTAAGCCGCGCGGATCAGGAACGCATACTGAACCCTGAATCTGAGCTGGCAATAAAAATTCAAAACGCAGTCAGGAATACGGATGCGATATTCCCGGAACGGGCTACAGTCGCGTGTCAGGGGACAGAAGGAGCGTATTCACAGCTTGCCGCGCAGAAAATTTTTAAACTTCCTAATATATTATATTTTAACACATTTGAGGGCGTCTTTTCCGCTGTTGACAGCGGATTGTGTCCATATGGCATTCTTCCCCTGGAAAACAGCACCGCCGGATCTATCAATCAGGTATATGATCTTATGATGTCTTATCCTTTCAGCATAATAAAAAGCGCGCGTTTAAAAATTGATCATTGCCTGCTCGCGAAAGAAAACATTAACATGTCAAAAGTAAAAGAAATATTTTCCCATGAACAGGCCGTCGCTCAATGTTCAGGATTCCTTAAGACTCTGGGATGTAAGGTGACAGTATGCGAGAACACAGCCATCGCCGCAAGGATTGTATCTGAATCGCCTCGAAATGATATTGCCGCTTTATCTTCGCGTAATTGCGCTGAGTTATATGGTCTGTGCCGCCTTGCAGAATCCGTACAGGATCATGGAAACAATTACACCCGTTTTATCTGCGTTTCAAAATCGCTTGCGATTTATCCCGGCGCTGATAAAACCAGCCTTATGCTGACAATCCCGCACAAACCCGGCTCTCTGTATCATATACTGTCGCGTTTTTATATCCACGGAATAAACCTTATCAAGCTTGAAAGCCGTCCAATTCCGGACAGGGATTTTGAGTTTATGTTTTATTTTGATCTTGAAACTCCCGTTTATTCGCCTGAGCTTATTCAGGTAATGCGGGAACTGGATGATTTATGCGATGAATTTTATTATCTCGGCAGTTATCCGGAAGCGGTATGACTGGGCGTTACGGTCTGCTTGGCGAACGCCTGACGCACAGTTTTTCGCCCTTTATACACGCGGAACTGGGCAGCTATGAATATAATCTTTTTGAAAAGAAGCCTGAAGAACTGGACAGCTTTATAAAGGGCGGAGATTTTGACGGGCTTAATGTTACCATTCCATATAAAAAAATCATTGTACCGTATTGCGGTAATTTATCTGAAACCGCCCGGGTTACAGGAAGCGTTAATACCGTTACGCGATTATCAGACGGTTCATTATACGGAGACAATACGGATTTTTTCGGCTTCGCGTATTTATTAAAAAAAATCAATATAAATCCCGCTACGGGAAAAACAATTATTCTGGGTAACGGCGGCTCATCACGGACGGTACAGGCCGTATTAAAGAACATGAACGCGGAAGAACTGGTTGTAGTGGAAAGAAACGGAAACGATAATTACGAAAATATTGAAAAACACCGTGACGCGCAAATTATTATCAATACAACGCCTGTGGGTATGTACCCGGATAATGGTTTTTCGCCAATAATCGGTTTCGGCGTTTTTCAGAACTGTAAGGCGGTTATCGACCTTATTTACAATCCTGCGCGGACTGAACTTATGCTGCAAGCGGAGGAACGGGGTATAATAAATGTGAACGGACTTTCAATGCTCGTATCCCAGGCAAAAAAGTCCGCCGAGATTTTTTTTAATGCGTCCCGAAAGAATTATCCGTCCAGCGAACCTGCCATTCAGGGAATGGACGCAGGTTCAATCCCTGATGAAAAAACAGAAGAGATTGTTTTAAAAATTACAAAAATGACGCGTAACATTATATTAATCGGAATGCCTGGCTGCGGTAAATCCAGCATAGGCAAGGCCCTCGCGGAGAAGACCGGGCGTTCTTTCGCTGATACCGATGAATGGATTGTAAAAACCGCCGGTAAATCCATTCCTGACATCCTCGTGCAGGACGGGGAAAATACATTCCGTATGCTGGAAATTGACTCTATTAAAGCATTATGCAAAGAGAGAAGCCTTATTATCGCGACAGGCGGAGGAATTGTTAAACGCAATGAAAACCGCCGCGTTCTGGGACAAAACGGAATCATTGTTTATCTGGACAGAGACATAGCGGATCTGCCTGTTACAGGCAGGCCTCTTTCCGAAAAGGAAGGGCTTAAAGCCCTTGCCGCCGCCCGCCTGCCGCTTTACAAAGAGTGGTGCGAATATACAGTTCCGGTTCGCGGCGTTGAACAAACCACGGAAGCATTATATCTAAAGTTTTTCGTTTAAGTTATTTTATGTATTTTTACTGCTCCATGTGAGATACAATCTCCAATTTTATTGAATGAAGTCCTGGGTAATGAAGTAATCCTTAAAAAAATACGATTTAACAACTTCTTAACAACTTTTTAATATGTTATAATAATTCAAATTCAGCATGAAATATATTTTATAGTCAGGGAGGAAACTTTTGATCACAATTATGGTCGTAGAAGACGATCTTAAACTAAATAAGATAGTTTGTTCCAGTCTTGATGCGCATGGATACCGCTCTGTGGGCTGTTTAAATGCCAATGAAGCATTTGACAGAATGATAGATATTAAAATCGACCTTAT
>WQSN01000003.1 GCA_009787835.1 Treponema sp. | reverse complement strand
ACGGAGCTTTCCCGTTACTTTAACCAGACAATAGAAAAGATAAGAAAGCTGATTTTGATAATTAAAAAAGAAGCCGATATTTTATCCGAAATAGGAAACGATCTGGCGAGCAACATGAACGAGACCGCCGCCGCCGTGAACGAGATAACCGCAAACATTCAAAGCATCAAAAGCAGGGTTATAAATCAGAGCGCCAGCGTAACAGAAACGAACGCAACAATGGAACAGGTAACGCTGAACATAAAAAAACTGAACACAAATGTTGAAGAACAGAATGTGCACGTATCGCAGGCGTCAGCGGCTATCGAAGAAATGGTGGCAAATATCGCTTCCGTTGCCGACACGCTTATAAAAAACAGCAGTAATGTTAATAATTTAACGGAAGCTGCGGAAGTCGGACGCGGCGGTTTGCAGGAAGTTTCAACTGACATTCAGGAAATCTCCCGCGAGTCGGAAGGTCTTTTGGAAATTAACTCAGTTATGCAGAACATCGCAAGCCAGACAAACCTTCTTTCGATGAACGCAGCTATCGAGGCCGCCCATGCGGGGGAAGCGGGAAAGGGCTTTGCCGTTGTCGCCGATGAAATCCGAAAGCTCGCGGAAAGTTCCAGCGAACAGTCCAAGACAATCAGCACAGTGCTTAAAAAGATAAAGGAATCCATCGACAAGATCACCAGATCCACGGAAAATGTACTCAATAAATTTGAAGCGATTGATTCAAACGTAAAAACCGTAGCGCAGCAGGAAGATATCATCCGCCGCGCGATGGAAGAACAGGAGGAAGGTTCCAAGCAGACTCTGGAAGGCATAACCAATGTAAGCCAGATAACCAGGCAGGTAAGCAGCGGTTCTTCAGAAATGCTTGAAGGCTCGCAGGAAGTAATCAAGGAAAGCCTTAATCTTGAAAAAGTGACGCAGGAAATCACTTCCGGCATGAATGAAATGGCGACAGGAGCGGAGCAAATCAACATTGCCGTAACGCAGGTAAACGACATCAGCGTCAAAAACCGGGAAGCAATAAATAAATTAATCAAGGAAGTGAACAGATTTAAGGTTGAGTAAAACTTAAGCCGCTTTAAACCGCTGTACTTCCTTAGGTTAGTACATTAACTCTTTCGTGATTTACAGCGGTAAAATCATTGACCTTGTTTACAGCGGCATTATTAATGGCAGACCCAGAAGAAATTAAAAATAATTTATAATAAATCTGATCTTCCGGCTTTTTTAATCAGATCCACAACATCGCGGACTTTTTGAGTCTGGCCTTTCCTTGTTATTAGGGCTGTTGCGCGCGAGCCGTTTTTACCGCTGCGGATAACAATTATCAGGTCTTCTACTCCGGCAAGCGCAACAGGAATGTCTGAATCTACATAACAATTTTCCGAGCCGGCGTTAAAAATCTGCGCGTCTTTGCCGCCGCAAATTTTCGCGTATTCTTCCCAGTTGCCAATATCGATCCAGTTAAAACTGGCGCGCACCATTACAGTATTGCCGCACTTTTCCGCAACCGCGTAATCAAAAGAAATACTTTTAGTTTTCCGGTAAGCATTGTCCAGCCCCGGCCATGCACTCAGAATTTTAACGCCTTTTATTTCAGTGTAAGCTTCAGGTTTTGGAATTTTTAACTTATTAAAGGGAGAAATAACATCAGGCGCCAGACGGCTGAATTCCTGCGCCATAAATTCGCAGGAAAACGCGAACATTCCCGAATTCCAGAAAAAGCGCTTGCTTGCGGCATATTTTTTGGCAGTCTTCAGATCCGGCTTTTCATGGAACGCCGCGGCTGTATAAACATTTTCATTTTTTTTACCAGCTTCAATATAGCCGAAACCAGTTTCAGGACCTGCCGGAGGAATGCCAAAAACAGCGAGTTTGCCTGTTCCAACAGCGGAAGCGGCTAAAAAAACGTCATTTTTAAAGGTTTCAAGCGGTTTTATAATATGATCACTGGTTAAAACAAGCATTTTGCTGTTACAACCGCAAAAATTCGAATAAACTACAGCGCATGCTATCGCCGGAGCGGTATTCTTTGCCACAGGCTCACCAATAACAATGAATCGTTTCTTTTTTGCGGCGCTGAACCTGGCTGTCTCTTCAATAACATGAGGAACAAATGACTTTCCGGTAATAATGATTACCTGGCCGCTTCCTGTAACCTCCAGAGCGCGTTCAAGAGCAAGGGAAAAAAAGCTTTTTTTGCCATATACAGGCAGAAATTGCTTTGGTAATCCTGAATTACTGGCTGGCCAGAGCCTTGTACCGGCTCCTCCTGCCATAATTAAACAATCATCAAACATATTTCTAATCATATACATTTTTTTCCAATTATTCCACTAATGGAGCATTCATAAAAGAAACATATCCGCATGAGTCTTGACTCAAGCATGTGTTTCTGCTTATATTATAGAATATGGGTGTTTTAACTAGCCAAAAAATAACGGTCTATTATGAGCGCTTCAAAGATATTGATGTTACTTTTACAAAAGAAATAATCCAGGTAACAGGATTATTAACGCAGCAAATACATTTAAAATGCGGTAATGATTTTTGGCCGTGTGTTGTTTATACTTCATCATTTGAAAACGCAAAAGTAGTGGCAAATATTAAAACCGGCCTGCTTGTCAAATTACAGGCTACCAATAATTATGTAAATTTACGCTTTTGCTTTAAACCTCAGGGGGAAAATAACGCAGTAACATTTTTTGTCGCTGCCCGCGTTATGGCAACTGCGCCTTACGGCAACTCGCAGGATGTCAATATGTTCACTCTCCAGTTTACAAACCGTCCGCCTGATGATTTTATCGAAATTATAGGTCGCGTTCTGGACGCCAATGTTAACTCATCAAAACGCAAGGAGGCCAGAATTCCGCTGACGCCTGACACTGTGCGCAAATTAAATCTTTTATCGACAGAAAGCGCGGTTTTTATTGAGGGAGTGCCGAGGCGGTGTATATTAAGGGATCTGTCTTTTTCAGGTTCCAAAATAATAATGGTTGGCGTTGCGAAATTCCTGCTTGATAAAATTGTTTCACTACGTATAGATTTTAACGACCCCAGAGAAGTTCATACGATAAAGGGAAAATTTGTACGCGCGGAAACTGTCGAAGGAAAAAAAGAAATGATAGCGCTGGGTATTAATTTTGAAGAAGCCGCTGTTCCCATGGGTTATAAAATACGCCTGAATGAATTCCTGACAGCGATACGTGCGGACTTCCGCGGTTCCATGGGAGACGAAGGATAACCCGCCTCTCCGCGTGTGATGGAAGAAAAACGATTAATTTTTTTACCGGTTCCCGGAAATCTGCGTGAGAAGCTGCAGAACAAAACGCAGCAGACATTTACAATTGACAGCGATATCCCCATTCCCGTAGAAGTTGAAATTAATGAAAACCTATCGCCTGAAAATATTTCCATGGAAATGATCCTCTGCGGTATGTTACGTGCAATTGAAATGCAGGATGTAAAAAAGGAATGGATGGATTATTACAGTAATTTTATATTATTCCTTCGGCCGGATATAATAAATTTATTAAATGATATAAAAGATAACATTTCAAAAAATGAAACTTTAATTCCGTCCTCCAGGCGGCGGGAGAACCCTGAAAAATCAATATCAGATTCCGCGCAGGCGCATCTTGCGCATAAACTGATACTGGACGGTAAAGCGGAAGAAAGCCTGACAGTTATCCGTGAATTTCTGGAACATCATCCACAGATGCCGGGCGGTTGGTTTTTGCTTGGCTGGGCGCTGCGGCAGCTTGGCCGCTGGGCGGACGGAGAAGCGGCATTAAGAAAGGCAATAGAACTTGGCGGCGATAACAGCGACGCAAGAAATGAACTTGCAATCTGTTTGATGGAAACCGGAAACATAAAAGGCGCAAAACGCGAACTTGAAACAGCCCTTACGGCAGACAGTGAAAACACAAAATTAATTTCCAATCTTGGCGTTCTTGCCCTTAAAACAGGCAACAGGGAAGAAGCATCAGGTTTTTTCAGAACGGCTCTTGAAATTGATAAAAATGATCCGGTTGCAAAAGATTTTTTCGCAAAAGAATTCTCACGTACATAAAAGAGTCTCTGTGTGAAATCACTGTATTAATCAGGAAGGGCCAGAGCCAGAACTTCCTCATAACGTTCCACAGGATGAAACTCAATTCCCTTTTTAACATGATCCGGTATCTCATCCAGATCGCGTTCGTTCTGTTTCGGAATGATGATGTGCTTCGCCTTGTTGCGGCGCGCGGCTATGGTTTTTTCCTTTAAGCCGCCGATTGGAAGCACAAGACCCGTGAGGGAAAGCTCGCCTGTCATTACCAGTTTATCCGTAACGACTTTTCCGCGCATAAGGGAAAGCAAAGCTGTGGCCATTGTAATACCGGCCGAAGGGCCGTCTTTGGGCGTCGCGCCTTCCGGTATGTGCAGATGAACATGATTTTGATCAAACCATTCACGGTTAATTTTATATTGCTCAACAGCGAGTTTGCACGCAACTGTCATGGCGATAGCCGCGCTTTCCTTCATTGTATCGCCCATTTTACCGGTAAGGGTTAAGCCTTCCTTGCCGGGTACTGATGTCGCCTCTATTACCAGCGTATCGCCGCCCATGCTGGTCCAGGCAAGACCTACAGACATGCCCGGTCTGTCAGCTTTCTTGATATCACCCTCAGGGAAAATTGGTTTTCCCAATTGTTTTTCAACAAATTTTTTATCAATGTTAAAAACTAAAGGCTTTGCATGAGCTTTATTCACCTGCTCTTTCTGCGCGGAGGTATTTAATTCCGCATTATCGGGAAGGCGCTCCTCTCCGTTTGAAGCCGCTAAGCCTTTTTCATCCTGAAGGCCTTTATTGCGCGAAGCGCTGTTTTTTCCTTTTTCTTCATCCGCGCCGTTTAACGCAGCGTTCTCATTGGCATCAACAATCTGCTTTGCGAGCTTACGGTGAATTTTATCAAGGTTTTTTTCAAAGTTGCGCACGCCGGCTTCACGCGCGTACGCGTTGGCTATATGCAAAAGACTTTCAGTTGTGTATTTAACCTGAACATCGGCGCTGTCGCTCTTCTGGTTTACAGCGCGATGATTTCCTTCCTGTTTTCTTTTCAGACCGTTTTTTTCCAGGCTTTTGGGCAGCAGATAACGCTTTGCAATCTCAAGCTTTTCCGTGTCTATGTAACCAGGAAGCTGGATAATCTCCATGCGATCCAGCAAGGGCGAGGGAATGGTGTCCAATGTATTCGCGGTAACAATAAAAAACACATTGGAAATATCAAAAGGCAAATCCAGATAATGATCGCGGAATGCGCTGTTCTGCTCGGGATCAAGCACTTCCAAAAGCGCGCTTGCGGGGTCGCCCTGAAAACTTGCGCCCATCTTGTCAATTTCATCGATCATAAATACCGGATCTTTTGCTTTAACAATTTTTAAACCCTGAATGATCTTGCCCGGCATCGCGCCTATGTATGTGCGCCTGTGTCCCTTTATTTCCGCTTCGTCCCTCATGCCGCCGACTGAAAAACGAAAAAACTGTTTACCCAAAGCGCGCGCTATGGACTTGCCTACAGATGTCTTTCCGACTCCCGGCGGCCCGACAAGGCACACAATGGATCCCTTTGTATCTCCGCGCAATTTACGGACCGCCAGGTATTCAACGATTCTTGTTTTAACATCCTTTAGTCCGTAATGATCTGCTTCCAGTATCCCCTGGGCGTTCTTTAAATCAAAATTTTCAGGCTCGGGTTTATTCCAGGGAAGGGCCGCGATTACATCAAGATAGTTGCGCGTAACGATAAATTCCGCGGAATTGGGTTCCATCAGATTGAATTTTTCCATTTCCTGATCGACCGCATCCTTCACTTCGCCTTCAAATTTAAACGCGTCAAATTTTTCCTTAAATCTCTGGTAATCGGAACTTTTCGCGTCAGTTGTCATGCCCAGTTCTGTCTTAATCGCTTTTAACTCTTCCTTTAGAAAATAATCGCGCTGGGACTTTTCAATCTTTTCGTTTATTTCCCTTTGAATCTTTTTCTGAATTCTTAAAAGTTCCTGTTCCTTTTTTATGAAAACAAGCACCTGTTCCATGCGCTTTCGCACATTCAGTATTTCAAGAATTTTCTGCTGTTCCGCTTTGTCAATATTCAGAATGCTTGTAATAAAGTCGGCGATTTTCCCCGGGTGATCGATGTTGATCATGTTAAGCCGCATCTCTTCGGAAAAGAGCGGATTATTCTCGCTAATCTGCTTCATTTCGGAAATCAGCGCGCGGGTAAGCGCTTTTACCTCGCTTGTATTGTCTTCAACTTCTTCAAGGTACTCCACCGCCGCCACAATCGGATTGGAATCGTGCAGCGATTTTTTTATTTTAAAACGTTTTAATGTTGAAATAAATATATTAACGCCGCCGTCCGGCAGATTGATTTTTTTTACAATTTTCGCCGCTGTTCCTACCGTATATAAATCCGCAATGCCCGGATTCTCACTCTCGTTCATCAATAACACAAGCCCTACAAGACCGTCGCCTGCGACAGCGTCTTCCACAACTTTAACATCGGGAGGGTTGCCAATCATGATTGGCGTAAAAATTCCGGGAAATATCGGCCGCCCCATAAGAGCTACCATGGATAATTTATTGGGCAAAAGCTGTTCTATTGGTACAACGCTTTGATCTGACATTCAGCACCGCCTTATATGATTAAAACCGTGAAATAAACGGTTACTCTATACAATATAAAAAAACATGAAGGTTGGCAATATGGATATTGGATCACCGTTGAGAGTCTGTATGAAGGCAAATATTTTATGTATAAGCTTATCTTTCATTTACCGGCGGCTGCAGGAATTGCTGCGGATGACACATATTAATTTTCAGATTAAACAATCCCCGCCCACAAATCTTCAAGGCGGATTTCAAGGCCTGGTAAAACAGTGACGGGAATAATCTCATTGTCTTCATAAGCTGTGCTGATATAACGGCTGTTTTCATAAACATGGACAGATACTTTTTTTATATCAGGATATATGACCCAGTACTCACGCACACCGGCTTTAAGGTAATAGTTAAATTTTAAAAATAATTCACTGTGAGAATTGGAAGGCGATGCAATCTCAATAATAAGATCAGGAGCGCCGTTAACAGAACCTTTGTCAATTTTATTTTTATCGCATACTACCAGTAAATCCGGCTGTACTACCGTGCTGTCAGATTTATCTTTTTTGGGAAATAAACGGACATCAAGCGGAGCGGCGAATACCTGGCATGGTTTGCCGCGAAGCCAGTTGCCGAATTGTAATGATAACTCCATCAATAGCGTTTGATGGATCACAGAAGGAGATGCCATTTGAAAGACTTCTCCGTTAATAAGCTGAAACCTTTCAGGGCCTTCCCATTCAAGGTATTCGGCGTATGTACAGCGGCGTTTTTCATTTAATTCGTCAACTCTCAATGCGTCAGACATTGGCATCTCCTGTAAACAGTATACAGCACTGCTGTGTAATTGTCAAAAATGTTTAAAGAAACTCAGCATATCAAATGTGTATCCCAATAGCTTCGCGGATTGCTTCTACAAGCGTCTTTCTTCCCTGTAGCCTTCCGTTAATGCCGGGGATTTCCACAATCAAAGGGTAGCGGCCGCTGATTTGCCAGTCGATTAAAATATTTCCAAGCCAGTCGGCGGTTTCTTCCGTCATGATTAGCATCTGACAATTATCCGCGCGGTGAGCGGAATCGGGTAAAATTATGTCTGTGCTTTCGCCTTCGGTGATTCTTCTGAAAGCGGCAGCAGCTTCGCCAGGGTCTTTTACCGCCATTCCTTCGATACCAATAAAACGGAAGGCTGTAACAAGTTCCTCATCGCCAAGAAAATAAAAATCCACGCTGCATCCTGTTTTCTGTCAGAGAAACAGAATCAACAGCGCTACAAGAAAACCCCAAAGACAGATGCCTTCGGCAAGACCGGCATAAGGCAGAGCCTTTCCGAAAAGATCTGGATTCTCGCTCATCGCTCCCATCGCCGCGGCTCCAATCCGTCCTACAGCTATACCGCCGGCTATGCAGGAAATTCCTACAGCCAAAGCCGCCGCGATATATCTTAGCGAGTCTCCCAATGAAGTGCCCTGATTGCCGTCGGCCGCAGCTTCCTGAGCGGAAGCGCCAGAAGCGCAGATGAGAATCATGATACAGATCAATAAAAACGTTTTTTTCATATAAACCTCCGTCACATTTTTTGCGTCTTAAACTGAAAAGGCGCGAATTCTACGCCTGTCTCAACAAAAAATTTATTAAAAAATTCATAGTATTGCAAGCGTATCACCTGAATAGCTACGATTAACCCCTCCAAAGCGATAATAATGATATTTCCCGCGATCATAATCAGCGCGGCGGAAAATGCGCCCGCGATGCCTGAACCTGCAAGTTCATCGGTAAAATAAAAAATAATAAAAGAAAATACTGCATGAGCGAGCGCGAACGCGCCTACGCGCAGAAAACTGACTGTGTTGGAAATATATGTTGATACTGTTTCCAGAACTTCAACAAACCCCTCCATGATAAAAACCATCATGCCGTTTTCAAGCACCGGTTTCTTTTTCGCGATTATACGCCAGATAACAGGGCCGAAGAAGATGCAGAAAACAGGAAGTAAAAGTCCGATAAAATCGAACCATTGAAAACTTCCTGCGCCAAACAAAAGCCGTAGCGCGATGGAGATCGCGTACCAGAACATGAAAAGCCCCGCCAATCCTGTTTTGGAAAAAAACGCCGCTTCATATTTTTTTAAAGTACAGCGGTTAAAAATATTTATTATAAGTCCAAGCGAGTTGATCACTACTCCAATGCCTACCGTAAAACCAAAAAAGTAAAACAATTTTGTTATGCTGCCGCCTTCGCCCGCCATCGGCAGAATATGCAGAATTCTGTCCATTGGATGCCCTGTAACCGCGGCGGTAATGGCTCTTGTCACAGCGACCAGAAGATGTTCATTGGTAAAAACAGATCCGGCAAGCAGACCCATGATCATTGATGAAATTCCCACAGATACCAAAGGGGTTGAGTACTTGGAAAAAGCTTTTAATTTTTTATTGCCTTTTTTTATCAATAGTCCTGTAAAAAGAAGAACGGCTCCCTGCCCTGCATCACCGAACATGATCCCGAACATAAGCGTAAAAAAGAACGCGACAAGGGGCGTGGGATCTATGGTTCCGTAAAGAGGAGCGCCGTAGGAAAAAACCACGCTCTCAAAACCTTTAACAAACGCATTATGTTTCAGCGCAACCGGAACTTTTTCCTTTCCGCTCTTAATCGAGGGCACTTCATCCGGCGAGTAGGAACGAATCGCTATCCTTCCGTAAGTTAATTCCGAGAGGTCTTTCGCGATTTCATTCGCCGTGTCAGCGGGCGTCCATCCTGAAAAATGATACATGCTTTCTGTAGTGGTAAATCTGGCCTTGATCCCTTCTATGATCAGAGCCGTATGCCAGGATGAAATAAGCCTTGTTATTTTTACAGAGCCCAGTTTGCGAAACTGCTCTTTTTCTTTCCTGATTTTATCCAGTTTTTTTTCTATACCGGCATACTGTTCATTTAAGCTTTTCATCATTTCTGCGGGAACCCCGCGGTAGTCTTCAGGAACCTTGATAGGCTCAAAAGAAGCTTTTTTTAGCTGCGAATCAAGCGCAAACCTTCCCTTTTTCGAGCTTGCCGCAAGAACCCGGTTCCCCGATGCTTCAAGGGGAATGATTACGGCCCGCTCTCCCAGAGTTTCGCGTAACGCAGGAATGCTCTTCGGATCAAGGCGTCCAAGGCGCAGGGTAAGGTATGAAAGATGTTCAAAATCAGAAAACGCCACATTCATTTTTGAAAAAGCCTTTGCTTCGCGGATGGTTTCATGCACGTGTTTTTTTTCATGAATTGTTTTTATTTCGTTTTCTTTTAAGCTCTCAATGGACGAACAGAGTTTTTGCACCATCTCTTCATCATCCTTTCCCGGAACAGAAACGTTTTCATCAAATTCAGAAGGAATTTTTACGGAAAGAAATTCCGCGGCGTTGCGCAGCCTTTCGATAATGTCTTTAATATGAGCGACATTCGTATTATTAACCTTGTCCTCCGCTTCGGGAAACTGAATCGCGGCTTTTTTACCAAGGTATTCCAGTACATCGTCAATATCATTTTTAAGCACGGTAAATTCGACAAACTTCATCCTGCGCGGAAGTATCACGGCGAAACCTCCAGCATTTTGAATACTAGTGAACTTTCAAGGCCAAGCGACAATCCTTCGGCTATACTTGTCAGGAGATCTTCTTCAAATTGTATAAGTTTGATAAAGCAGAATATCGCGCTTACAGACATGGGCGCGCTGTGAAAACCGTGAAACGCGAGATGATAAATGTATTGGGAAGCGGCATTTTGAAAATGGCGCGGGTCGGCTGTCCAGTGCACAGCCGCTTCTTCCGGATTTAAAAATCTTTCCCATCTCCAGCCCAACCAGTTTTGCCGCACATCAAGAGGCAGTTCCAGAGACGCTTTTGCCTCAGCTGCAAGATGCGCTCTTTTTTGGCTTAAATTTACAGGTATAATGAAATTCATAAGATATTTTGCCGTTTCCAGTTCACTTTTCTGATAATATACGCGTAACCGCAGCGCCCAGACGCAATTACGCAGGGAAATTTCATCGGCAAGAAGGCGCTGCGCCACATCGCGGTCATCTTCTGAAAGCTGAGACAGGCTTTCCACCAGACCCTGATAAAAACGGTAATCAAGTTTCGCTTCTATTGCAGTTAGATCAGTACCGGCATGTATGGATCTGAGTTCACGAGAAAGCAAATGTTCAAATTCAGTTTTTTTCAGCATTGCTTCAATATCGGGATACTCGTTAAAACGAATGGATTTAAAACGTCCTATGTCGCAGACATGAGGAATATCATTTTTACCGCCCGCGATATGGCGGATACATTCCTTAAGATCGCTGTATTCATAACTTTTTAGCATACGGACAAGAAGTTTCGGCGGCTGAGGGTATGAATTGACAACTTTTAAAATTTGGCGCACATTGCGGTTTGTAATGCGGTGTTCAAGATCAGTCAGCAGTTCCTTGCCAGGCAGGTCGCGGTAATGATCCGGAAAAATCAGCCTGTCAAGTTCGCCCAATGTATGAAGACCCGCGAGAGAAGAAATTTTTTTTCCAAGGAAGGATTTGCCGATAAACCAGCTTGCTTTGGCGTACGCATAACCGCCGTCATTTATCCATTCCACATCACCCTTCCACGGCAAGAAATTCATTAAACAGAGACGCAAAATGTTTTTCATCCGCGCTTACGCGGGAAATTTCATTTTTATAATCGTCCAGTAATTGCTGATATTTTATTTTTGCTTTTTCAATTTCTTTTTTCAGAAACGCTTCACGCATTTCCACTTCCATCCTGAAAAGTTCATCAAACAGGGCGCGGTTTTTTTCTTCAAATTCATGAATGCGCCTTTCCGCTTCCGCCTGGGCGTCTTCCACCAGAGCAGCGGCTTCGGCTTCTATCTTCAGCAAATGATCAAGAGTGTTTGCATTATCCATGATAGTTAATTATTCATTGCAAGCATTTCTTCGAATTTGCGTATAACTTTGAACGCGTTCTGCGGATCCTTTTGCGTCTGTAATTCAATCTGAAACTGCGGTATTTCCATAAGCTCGGCCAGATGTTTCAAAAGACGCAGATACTTCTCTGAATCTTCCAGCGGAGAAATTATCAAAAACAAAAGATATACAGGCTCGCCGTCAAGGGAATCGTACTGCACGCCTTTTTGGGAAATTCCAAGCACGCCGCGCAGGGTGTCTACAGCGCCTGTTTTTCCGTGGGGAACGGCGATGCCTTTTCTGACTCCTGTAGACATCTTTGCTTCCCTGGAAAATATAGCTTCTAGGATATCATCATGAGCGTCGGATTTATCAGCCTGACAATAGTAGGCTACAAGTTCCTCAAAGGCTTCGTCTTTATCCTCCGCCTCCATATCAACCTTGATAAATTCAGGCAATAATACATCTTGCAGGATCATAAAAAAACCTCATGTTTTAACCCAACTATTGAGTCTCTTCAGTGTCATCGTTTAAAGCGCCCTGATTAAAGATATCTATATAACCAAAACCGTCAGGAAACTCCTCCTGAATTTGAGGCGATGACGGAGGCGGCGGATTTAATTCTGTTTCAACCCAGCTGGAACCTACAGCATCAACTGAGAGCCTTCTGCCTTCTTCTTCGACCCCTCCGCCTGCCGGTGTGCGGCTAAGAATAGCCAATCCAAAACTGATAATCAGGAACAGGGAACCCAGCACAGTGGTAGCGCGGGTCAGGACATTACCTGAACGTGAACCAAAAGCAGAATCCGAACCGCCGGCAAAAATTCCTCCCAGGCTATTCCCTTCCTCGTTCTGAATTAACACCAACAATACAAGCAATATGGCTATAATAACGAAAAGAACCAATAAAATAACACTCAAAATCCCCATAAATTATTCTCCAACAAAGACATCTAAAATATATAGGGTAATTGTACTGAAATGATAAATCTTATGCAAGGTCTTACACGCTTACAACCGCTTACAGCGATGCTTCCGGTACCGGGTTGTCTGTATCCTGGCTTTAAAATATAGTGAAACTATGGCTAATTACATAGAACCTAAAGTCCTTAAAGGTTTTAGGGATATTCTTCCGCAGGCTGAGATGGCGCGCCGGGGCTTAACTGAAAAAATTGAAGGTACATTTCGATCTTTTGGGTTTGTTCCGATTGATACTCCGGCGCTTGAATACGCGGATATACTCCTTGGCAAGGGAGGAGGCGAGACAGAAAAGCAAATATACCGTTTTAAGGATAATGGAGAGCGTGATGTTGCCCTCCGTTTTGATCTTACTGTCCCATTTGCCCGTTTTGTCGCCCTGCATCGGGAAGAACTGACATTTCCCTTTAAACGCTACCATATCGGCAAGGTATGGAGGGGTGAAAATACCCAGCGCGGACGGTACAGGGAATTTACACAGTGCGATTTTGACATTATCGGCAGCGACAGCCCTGCCTGTGATTTTGAGATTCTCCTATTAATCCGCTCCGCCCTGCAGAATTTAGGGCTTGATATAACTATTCATGTGAACCACAGGGGACTTTTTAACCGTTTTCTCTCGCATATCGGACAAAGTGACAAATCGGCCGATGTGCTTCGAGCCGTAGATAAACTTGGCAAAACAGGTGAAGATGAAACTCTTAAAAGCCTGACAGAACTTACAGGCGAAGGAAACGCGCGGAAAATATTTGAGTATATTAGCGCAGGGGGAAACTTTACAGAGACTTTAGCCAGAATAACTGAACTGTCAGGCGGTCCGTCAGAAGAAACTGAACGGCTCCTTTTAATCAGGCAGTTTATGATTGAAGCCGCAAATAATAACAGCGATCCTTTTATTCTCGCTCCCTCAATTACCCGCGGTCTTGATTATTATACCGGCGTTGTTTTTGAAACCTTCCTGAATGAACTTCCCGGTATCGGCTCAATTTGTTCAGGCGGCCGCTATGACAATCTTGCGGGTTTATACTCAAAGAGCAATGATTCAATCAGCGGGGTAGGCTCTTCGATTGGTCTTGACAGATTGATTGCCGCTCTTGAGAGTCTTGGAAAACCGCCCGCTGCGGCCGGCTGCGCTGCTGCCATCGCCTGCATAAACCCTGAACATTCAGGTTCATATCAGGCGCTGGCGCAAAGGTTAAGGCAGGAAGGCATCCCGTGCGAAGTTTTTACGGATTTCTGCGGAGAGAAACAGCTTGTAAAACAATTCATACACGCCGAAAAAAAGGGAATGCGTTATGTGCTAATACCGGGCGGGAATCTGTCAGGCGGCATGATCACTTTAAGGGATCTTCCGGCTAGGCAGAATATTGAGCTTTCTGTAGAAGACGCGATTGGCATACTTCTGGATAATAAATGACAGATTCAGTGAATAGGACGCAAATAATAAAAATAGGCGGAATGGGATGCGCGGCCTGTTCGGCGCGAATAGAAAAGGCGTTACGCGCTCTTGAAGGCATCGTAAGCGCTTATGTAAATCTTACGGCGGAAAACGCGTCTGTGGTTTATAATCCGGAAATTCTTAAGTTATCCGCAATTAAGGAAGCAATTGTCAGTTCAGGCTATGAAGTAATTGAAACTTCAGATAACAGCGCTGACGAAGATAATCTGCGAAAAAAAAAAGAAATTAAAATTTTAAAAACAAAATTAATTGTCGCGGCATCATTTACCCTGCCATTGCTGTATATCGCCATGGCTCCGATGATTCGCGTATTTACCCTTCCCTTTCCTGGGTTTCTCTCTCCGATGAAATTTCCCCTTGTTTACACGCTGGTTCAGCTTGCGCTGACAGTTCCTGTCATAATCGCGGGCAGCCGCTTTTATGCCGCGGGTTATAAAAACCTGCTTCACCGCAGCCCCAATATGGATTCCCTTATAGCCATTGGAACCACAGGAGCGGTTTTATACAGCCTGTACAGCCTGCTGCGGATAATATCAGGCGATCATATGGCATCAGAATCGCTTTATTTTGAAACCGCCGCGGTAATCATTACCCTTATTCTGACAGGTAAAACTCTGGAAGCGCATTCCAGGGGACGCACGGGCGACGCGATTAAAAAATTAATGGGGTTATCCGCTAAAACCGCAATCATTATCGAAAACGGCGTTGAAAAGGAAATTCCAATTGAGAAAGTAAAACCGGGCGATATTATCATTGTAAAACCGGGAACTAAAATCCCAGCGGACGGTATTGTTACAGAAGGACATAGCGCGGTCGATGAATCGGCGCTTACAGGAGAAAGTATGCCTGTCGAAAAAAAAACAGGCGATATTGTTTACGGCGCTACGATTAACGCTTACGGACTTATGCGCATTAAGGCAGAAAAAACCGGCGCTCAGACTGCTCTTTCCCAGATCATCAAACTTGTTGATAACGCGCAGAGTTCCAAAGCTCCGATTGCGCAGACAGCGGATATTGTATCAGGTTATTTTGTTCCGGTTGTATGCGCAATTGCCCTGCTTGCCGGCATTGGGTGGTTTATCGCTTGTTCCTCAGGAATTATCAATCCCGCGGAAGGAACAAACGCGCTTGAGTTTTCATTGACAATTTTTATATCAGTTTTGGTTATCGCCTGCCCATGCGCTCTTGGCCTTGCGACACCGGCCGCCATAATGGCCGCAACCGGCAGGGGAGCTGAAAACGGAATTTTAATCAAAAGCGGACAGGCTCTGGAAATTACGGGAAAGATTCAAACAATTGTGTTTGATAAAACAGGAACGATAACTGAAGGCAAACCGGAAGTTACGGACATTATAATAATGGACAATGAAAAGCGGGAGTCAAACGCTCAGGATTATTTACTGCATCTGGCTGCGTCCGCGGAAAAAGGGAGCGAGCATCCTTTGGGTACGACAATAACGCGTGAAGCTGAAAAACGCATGTCAACTAACGGGCGGGTTTCCCTGTTTCCTGTAACTGAATTCAAGGCTATACCGGGACGGGGTATTGAAGCGGTTATTGATGACGGAAAGCATCCGGTTACTGTTCTTTCAGGCAGCAGAATTTTAATGGAAGAACGCGGTGTCAATGTCGATGAACTTGCGTCAGGCGCTGAAAGGCTGGCGGAAGAAGGAAAAACGCCTGTTTTTGTTGCGTGTAACGGCAGGGCGGCAGGAATTATCGCGGTAGCGGACGTGATAAAAAGGAACAGCAGGGCGGCGGTTGAAAAGTTACGTGACATGGGGATTGACGCTGCGCTGATTACGGGAGACAACAGCAAAACCGCCGCCGCAATCGCGAAACAGGCCGGAATTGATCGCGTCCTGTCAGAAGTTCTGCCCCGGGACAAGGCCGCCGAGGTTAAAAAATTGCAAAATGAGGGACGCAAAGTGGCAATGGTCGGAGACGGCATAAACGACTCTCCGGCTCTTGCCCAGGCTGATGTAGGCATCGCCATCGGGAGCGGAACAGATGTGGCGATTGAATCCGCTGACATTGTGCTGATGCGAAGCGACATGATGGATGTATGCGCCGCAATAAATTTAAGCAGACGGACGTTACATGTCATAAAACAAAACCTGTTCTGGGCTTTTGGATATAATGCGCTGGGCATCCCCATAGCCGCTGGCGTACTGTATATCTTCGGAGGTCCGCTTTTAAACCCGATGTTCGCGGCTGCGGCGATGAGCCTTAGTTCCGTATCAGTGCTGGCAAACGCGCTCAGACTGAAGCGTTAATTCATTCAGTAAGACGCCGCTTTTTCCGTTCCCTTAAGAACACGAAGCACGCCGCTTGCCAGGGCGAGCATTTCATCTTCGCCCGGAAACACATAAACCGGCGCGAATTTATTCACGCGCTTTTTGATAGCTCCCGTAAAACGGCTGGAATAGGCAAGACCACCTGTAAGGATGATAGCGTCCGCCAGCCCTTCAAGAACCGCCGCCATGGCTCCTATTTCCTTTGATACCTGATACGCCATTGAGTCCAGTACCAATGCTGCGAACTCATCCCCGTCATTAATCATTTTCTGCGCTTCAATTAATTCGCTTGTGCCAAGATATGCTTTCATTCCGCCGTTTTTGGTTATCTTTTCCATCATTTCAGACTGCGTATATTCGCCAGAAAAACACATGTTTATAACTGGAATTAACGGAACAGCTCCCGTCCGCTCCGGAGTAAATGGACCTTCTCCGGCGAGTGCGTCATTAACATCAATTACCCTGCCGTAATGATGCGCTCCCACTGTAATGCCTCCGCCGAGATGCGCAACAATAAGCCTCGCGTTCTCGTATGGTTTTCCCAACTGTGATGCCAGACGCCTTGCTATTGCTTTCTGGTTCAGGGCGTGAAATACCGATGAGCGTTCAATCCCCGGCATCCCGGTTAATTTCGCATTACGGTCCATTTCATCCACTACAATCGGATCCACCACATAGGCATTGACGCCCAGCGGGGCCGCTGTTTCCGAGGCGATAATTGCGCCTAACGCAGATGCGTGGACTGACGCCGCGGCGCTGTTAAGATCCTCCAGCATTTTTTTGTTGATTGAGTAAACGCCGCTTTCAATTGGTTTTAAAAGCCCTCCCCTTCCCGCGATGGCGTCTATCGATGATAATTCCACTTCGTTTTCCTTCAGGCTTTGCATTATGCAGAGTTTTCTGAATTCCTTTTGATTCAATATTGAGCCGAAACTGTGGAGGACAGATGAATCATGGCGGATTGTCTGTGAGAGTACGCATATATCATCATCAAAAAGAGCGAACTTGGTGGAAGTGGAACCTGGATTAATCGCTAGTATTCTGAAAGCGTTTTTTGCTTTTTGCGGTATTCCTGTAATTTTCTCCGCATGTATTTCATCACTAATCGTCTCCCGCGCCCGCCTGCGTATTACCTTTTCTCCGTTTTGAATCATGGCGATACTGATAACGCAGTCCAGGTTTAATATCCGATCCATTACCTGGGCGAGTTTTGTGTGAGTCCCTTCAACATCAATCTCCATGAAGGAAGTCCCGGGCGCGTTTTCCATACCTGTATCATTTGCATTTTCGTCAACTGTTAAACGCTTTATATTCCACCCTTCATGCCTGATATGCCCGGCTACCCTGCCAAGCACTCCGGGCTTGTTTTGTACTATCAGTTCTACATGTTCAGTTTTCTTTTCCATGGTTTATTGTAATGTTAATTATTAACGGTGTGAACCTGCCTGCGCGTAATAATTGATAAGGCAGCCGTCGATCAATATTTGACGTTCGTCGTCTGTAAGTTCACCCAATGCCGCACTGATTTCCACTGCGGTGTCACCTAACACAAAGCCTGAAATTGTTTCCCTTTTCTCCCTGACGGCGGCCTTTATCCCCGGAAAGAAAATATAACTGTTAAGTTTAATGATGCTTTCATCGTTAATAATAAACGGAAGTATTCCCCAGTTTATCAGGTTTGAACGGTATCTCTTTGTAGCGTACTCAAGCGCGAAGTTAGCGCCCGCGCCAAGCACACGCTGGCAGGATGCCGCCTGCTCCCTTGCCGAGCCGTCCCCTGGTTTACGGGCAAAAATGGCGCTTCCGATTGAAAAATCATCAGGCGTAATCGCGGAAAAACCTTCAATACCCCTGATTTTCTCAATTATTTCGGCGGTTTCCCCGTCATTTATTTTTAGTTCCCTGTTCATTTTTCTTTGTTCTTCGAGCGCCTTAACATCCTTTGCTCTTTGCACATAACAGGGATCCTTGCGGCTTAAGGTAAATTCCGCAAGCTTCAGCGGATTGGAACGGTATGAGGAAGTTTCGCCTGACGGAATTAGCTCATCTGTGGTAGTAACAGGATCCGTTATAAAACTGATAACCTTTAGCGCCAGATTATCAGCTAACGGCGGCATTTTTGGCCAATCCTTGATATTGGGACCCAGCGTTAATTCCTTTTCAGGCTGCGGATTGCCGGTTCCGTTGTATATGCGTATATTGTAAACGCTTTTGTCAAAGAAAAAACTATGTTTGCCTGGTTTTATATCCATATCCGGGGCGGCGGTGATTTTTCCGCCGTTAACCGCTGTCGCGGCGATGGAACGGGCGTCCATCAGAGCGACGGATGCAATCTGCCCTTCGCCTGGCTTTGAGCCTTCGCGGCTCGGAAAATTGCGCGTAACATGGCGGATTGAAAGTTCATTGTTGGCGGGCGTGTCTCCCGCTCCGAAACAGGGTCCGCAAAACGCTTCGCGCATAAGGACTCCGGCTTTCATAAAAGTCAAAGAAGCGCCGTTATTAACAAGTTCAAGATATGTAGGCTGGCTTTCAGGGTACACGCTCATCGTAAAATTGCCATTACCGATGGACGATCCTTTAATAATATCCGCGGCCGCCATGATGTTTTCAAAAATGCCGCCGGAACAGCCTGCGATTACCGCCTGCTCTGCCCACACTCCGCCGTTACGGAGCTTCATGCCAAGGTTAAGATTCATACCGGCGGCTTTATTATCTTCTTCCGTCTTCGCCAATATGTCCTTAGCGTTAGCCTGCAATTCCCTGATTGTATACACATTGCTGGGATGGAACGGAAGCGCTATGCAAGGTTCAATTTCACAAAGATTTACTTTTATTAAACCGTCATAGTATACGACATCCGCACTCTCAAGTTTCTTATAATCCCCCGCCCTTCCCCGCTCTTCAAGATAAACTTTCACCTTGTCATCAGTTTTCCAGATTGAAGACCAGCAGGCAGTTTCTGTTGTCATTACATCAATGCCGTTGCGGAAATCAACGGACAGCTTTTCTACGCCGTCACCGAAGAATTCCATTGCCTTGTTTTTCACATAACCGTTTTTAAAAACAGCGGCAATAATCGCGAGCGCGACATCATGCGGTCCTACTCCCTTGCATACTTCACCTTCCAGACAAACACCGACAACAGAAGGAAACGGCATATCATAAGTTCTGCCGACAAGCTGTTTTGCAAGCTCTCCGCCGCCTTCGCCTACTGCCATCGTGCCAAGAGCGCCGTAACGGGTATGGCTGTCAGAACCCAGAATCATTTTTCCGCAGCCTGCCATCATTTCGCGGTTGTAACTGTGAATTACGGCAAGATGGGGAGGCACATACACGCCGCCGTATTTTACCGCAGCAGACAGCGCAAACACATGATCATCCTGATTTATTGTGCCGCCTACCGCGCACAGGCTGTTGTGGCAGTTTGTAAGCACATACGGAACAGGAAATTTTTCCATGCCGCTCGCGCGAGCGGTCTGAATAATTCCCACATAGGTAATGTCATGCGAAGTAAGAGAATCAAATTTCAGCCGTAAATTACGGTCATCCCCGCTGTTATGTTCTGAAAGAATACTAAAGGAAATTGTTCCTTTGCGGGCCTGTTCTTTAGAAACAGATATGCCGCGTCCGAATAATTTTGCTTTGGCATCCGCGTCATCATTTATTATTTCCTTCCCGTTTATAACCCATGCTCCGCCTTTATATAGTTCGATCATGTTTCCTCCAAAATAAAAATATTAACATAAAAAATACTTTTCCTGCATGATATTAATGTGTGTTTTAATGCCTTTGTATATTGAATCTTCAGTAATTTAATACCGCCCCAAAGGGGAGCCGTATTAAACCTGCATGTGAATAAATGTTTAGAAAACATTTAACTCCGCCTTTTTTAATAGTTGACAGCGCAGATCTTTTTAATTATTTATGGAGATACGGGGATTCGAACCCCGGGCCTATTGATTGCGAACCAATCGCTCTACCAACTGAGCTATATCCCCGGTTCTGTTCTGATAGCGTCTGCTGTAATAGTAACAGCGTAATCTTATTAAACATCCAAATATATATTTGGTCAAGGGGCCTGTTTTCATGTATAATACCCGTGGAGGCTCCCGTGATTTTATTTGATATATTTCGTTTCGGGCACGGTATCTTTTTTGTCTCGCTGCAAACTGCGCTGATGTTCGGATTTTTTATGGAATGGATACGGGACAGAAAAGCCGCAATTCCTGAAGCAGATTTTTATATACAGCAGGAAAGCAAAGAAAAGGTTTCCGTTATTATCCCAATACATAATGAAAGCGCCAGGATGGAAGGGCTTTTGAGAACGCTTCTTGTTCAGTCATATAACGCGCAAATAATTTTTGTCGATGATCGCAGTACCGATGAAAGTCCGCAGATGCTTGCTCAGTTTGTCCTTGACGCAAAAGCGCGCGGTATTGATTGCTGTATAATAACATTGAAGGAAAACCCGGGACCTAACCGCAAACAATTTGCTTTATCCAGGGGCATTACAGAAGCGAATGGGGATTTCCTGCTTTTTACGGACGGTGATTGCGAAGTTCCGCCTGATTGGATTCGCGCAATGGTAAACCGGATAGCGGAACATGAGGCGATGTTTCCGTCAAACAAAAAAACAGGCGCTGTAATCGGTCCTGTCTTCAAGAAAAAACAGGGCAAGGGGTTTTTCTTTCTTTACCAATGTTACGATCATGTAATACGCTACAATTATCTTGCCGGGGCAATAGGACTTGGCGCCGCAGGCGGCGGATTTGGCAATAATCTGATCATCAGCAGAAAAGCCCTTGATTCCATTGGCGGTTATGACGCAATCCCTCCGTCTCCGACCGAGGATGCGGCGCTGGTTTCACAATTGCGCAGCATTGGGGGAACCCGTATCCGCGCCATCGCTCATCCCGACGCGGCAGTGGAAACAGAAGCGGAAAAAACATGGCGTTCTTTCATGAATCAAACCTTAAGATGGAACAATGGCGGACTTTTCAGTCCGGAACCGCTTACACGCTTTAACTACAATCTTTTAATGCTTGTAATCAGCGCCGGTATTCTTGCCATACCCCTGCTTCCGTTCTTCCCTGAACTTTGGCCAATGCCGCTTGGCGTCTTCATTGTAATGATAGAAAACACAATAGCGGCTTTCGCTCTCTTCCGCAAAAAATTACCGCAAGGCGGCATTTTAATTAAATCAGGTTACTTTTTAACATTATTATTTACTCCGGTCTATTTTACCTTGATGACTTTGATGGGTTACGCCGGCATTAAAACAACATGGAAAAATAAAGAGATAAAAAACTGATAACAGAGGCTGTTCCGAAACTAACCTCAACAATGAGCCATTTTATCTTTCAGATAACAAATGTCATTGAGCCTGACGATCTGCTGCGGCGGATAATTTATTAAAACGCTTTTCAGACAACGGGAACCAGCCAGCCTTTGGTGTCAGGTAACACGCCGTATTGAATGCCTTTTATGGTATCGCGGATCTCCGCAGTGAACTCGCCTGTTTTGCCGCTGTTAAAAACTGTTTTTCTGTTTTGGTATGTAAGCGAGGCAAGGGGAGTGGCTCCGGCGGCGGTTCCGCTGACAAAACATTCTTTTGCGTCTTCAATTACTTCATCAATTGAAATTTTGCGTTCGCTTGTTTTTACGCCCCTGTCACGTGCAAGTTCAATAATGCTAGCGCGCGTGATGCCGGGAAGTATTGTATCGCTTAATTCAGGCGTAACAAGTTCCCCGGATTTTAACAGGAAGAAAATGTTACACGACGAGCCTTCCTCCACATATTTTCGGTGAACCGCGTCCAGAAACACGCATTCCAAAAAACCCGCAGACATGGCTTCCGATTTGGCAAGAGCGGAAATAACGTAATTTGAACAGGCTTTAATCCAGCCCGTGCCATTTGGCGTCGCGCGTATGCGATTCGACACCACAGCGTCTGAAGTGCCAGATGAAAAATAAGCGCTTACAGGGGTATTGATCACCATTACAAAAGGCTCTGCACACAGATTAACCCCAATTCCGCTTTCGGATACTGTAAAGGGCCTTATATAAACCGAGTCCGCAGTTACAAAGGAATTTTTTTCCCATTCGCTTTTATAACGGGGCGCGAACCCTAGTTTTTCGTTTCGTTTAACGGTTTCAACGCATGATTTTAAAAAAAGATCTTCCGGGAACGGCGGCATGCGCAGCCCTTCCATGGAACGCGCGAAACGAGATGCGTTCCTTTCGGGCCTGAAAACAGCGAGCCCTCCATTTTTTTGGGGCAGCGCTTTAAGCCCTTCAAAACATGCCAGCCCGTACTGGCTTGTATAATTTACAAGAGGCATATCATTATAGCAGTTACGGGAATTTTCAAGGGCGGCGCGATCTCTTTCGCTCATCGCAGCTTCTTCTTCCGGAGTTTTATGCGGTTTTTCAAAATACTCCTCACTCCATTTTCCGCCTGAAAATTTCGCGCGGTATGTTATTGGATAGGTATTTAACGCAAAAGCCATATAAACTCCTTTTCTTTAACAAAAATCCTAATGAACTTCCCCATTTTGAATAACATCTGTTTTAACAATATTTCCGTTTAAGCATAATTTTTTACCGCCTGAGTATACAATAAAATCTTTTACCGTAACAGGATGCGAAAAGAATGTGTCAATATCAATTTCCGCCGGCGCAGCAGATGCGTCCTCCCCTTCGGGAAGAAACCTCGTTCCTGTCGGACAGCTTCCTGCGTCCAGCACTTCACAGCGTTCAATGTTCTGCCCGTCAGGGCCTGAACCGTTTTTATCGCCTGCCGCAAGCAGCATCCCCCTGGATTCCACTCCGCGGAGTTTTGCTGGTTTCAGGTTATAGGCGACAATTATTTTTTTTCCAAGCAGTTGTTCTTCAGTGTAAAATTGCACAAGACCTGAAACAATTTGCCGCTCTTCGCGGATGCCTGTTATGCCCTCTGCCGTTTCAAGAGTTAATATGTAAAGCTTATCCGCTTTTGGATGCCGTTCGACCTTTTCAATCTTCGCCGCGCGCAAATCCATGACAGAGGCGAAGGAAGGAGGCGCGGCTGTTTCCATGCCGCTCTGCCTGTCCTTCTGGCTGCCTGAATATTTTACACGTAACGCATCAATCAGGCTGTCTTCAAGTTTTGCGAATAACACATCGCTTGTTATCTGCACATTACCGATGCCTTCCGCTTTTCCGGTATTTTTCCATGTCAGGTTTTCGCCTGATTTATAACCCAGAAAAGACGCTATTCTAGCCGCTGTCTGCGGAAGATAGGGCTCAATCAGCACGGACAGATCCCGCACCATGTATACTAAATCGCGGATTACAGACGCGGCTTTTTCAGGATCATCGCTGCGAAGCCTCCACGGTTCGCTGTCCTGGAAATATTTATTCGCGAAAGATGAAAGCTCAAATACTTCCCTGAAGGCATCGCGAAGTTCCGCCCTGTCAAGTTTTTCTGCGATTGAGTTCTCGCGCTTTACAGCTTCTTCCCAAAACTGAGCGTTGCATTTTCCTTCCGGGATCTTCCCGCTGAAATAGCGCGTAACAAAAGTTAGCGTGCGGTTAACCAGATTCCCAAGATTGCCGATAAGTTCTGAGTTTACCTTTTCCTGAAAATCCTTCCAGGTAAACATTGCATCCGATTTTTCTGGACGGTTGTAGAAAATATAAAAACGCCAAACATCCGCTGGGATTCCAGTATCTTTCGCGTCTGTTCCGAATACTCCGATTCCCCTTGACTTGGAAAATTTACCGCTCTCGTAGTTAAGGTACTCAGTACTGGATATATGATGCAGCATTGTCCAGTTATCTCCGCTGCCCAAAAGGCTTGACGGGAAAATCACCGTGTGAAACGGAATATTATCCTTGCCAATAAACTGAAACAATTCAGTTTCCTGCGGACTCTTCCACCAGTAATCAACAAAGCTGCGCCAACTGGAAAAAGAAACGCCTGATGCCTTTCCGCTGCTTATAATTTCATCCCCAAGATTTCCGGTAATGGAAATATAACCAATCGGCGCGTCGAACCACACATAAAAGACCTTGTTTTCGTAACCGGGACGCGGAACAGGTATTCCCCATTTTAAATCCCTTGTGATGGCGCGTTCCTTAAGACCGTCGCGAATCCACGCGCCTGTCATCCTGACAGCGTTATTCGCCCAAAAACCTTTAACAGAAACTATTTTAATCCACTCTTCCAGTTTTTCCTTAATGCCGGGCAGATCTATATAAAGATGATTCGTCTGCTGTAAAACCGGAGTGCTGCCGCACGCCGAGCATTGGGGTGATTTTAAATCGGTAGGATCAAGCAGCTTTCCGCACGATTCGCATTGATCTCCCCGCGCGTCAGAGCTGCCGCATACAGGACAGTTTCCGCGTATATATCGGTCGGCGAGAAACCTTCCGCATTTTTCACAGTAAAATTGCTCAATGGTTCTTTCGCAGATAAAACCGGCCTTGTCCAGTTTTAAAAAAATATCCTGGGTTACTTCTGTCTGAATCGGCGTGGAAGTGCGGCCGAATTTATCAAAAGCGATATTAAACCATCTGTAAATATCCGCGTGGATTTCATAATAACGGTCGCACAGTTCTTTTGGACTGATGCCTTCTTCCGCTGCTTTGTTCTCGGTCGCGGTTCCGTATTCATCCGTGCCGCAGACATAAAGCGTCTCATATCCGTAAAGCCTGCAAAAACGGGAAAAAGCATCCGCGGAAAGAACCTGGATAAGATTGCCCAAATGCGGAACATTATTCACATAAGGTAAAGCTGATGTAACAAGTCTTCTTTTCATGGTAAGTTATGATAACTTAAAAGAGCTTTTTCAATCAACACGCCTATTCCCTGAATACATGGAAATTTTCATGGTAAACTCGTTTATCCAGATTTCTGATGTCTCAATGGAAACCGGAAATACAGCTATAATGCGATCCGCCTGATAATGCCCGTTATCCAGAGCTTTTATAAGGGAACCGGAATACGGTTTTACAGAAGAGAGAATCAACTGCACTTCGTTACTCACATCAATAATTTTCAGTGTTTCAGCGTTATGTAACCTGCGTTCCGAGTGAATATCCTTGCCATTACTGTCAGTCGCGTAAAAACGGACATATTCATCTCCGTTACCTGCAAACGAAAGGGCGATTTCTGTAACAAGTAAAAAATGCTTGTGTTCCCTGCCTGTATTTTTTAAGGTGTATGACACATTTAACACGTCCTTTTTTAGCAGATAACATTTGCTGATTTCAATGCATGAAAGATTATTTGTCCCTGACGCGGGCAGTTTAAAACAGGCTTTCCCCTTGCGGGTCTCTGAAACTGTTTCAAATTTCTCGTTAAACAATAAACGCGAGCCTCCGGGAAAACCGTTTTCAAAAGCAACCGCATCTTTTCTGTACGGCACAAGAGCGTCCGAGAAGGCGGTGCGCTTTACCTTACCGCCTGAGCTGTTAGCTGACACTCCGCGATATGATGCTCCGCGATTTGACACTCCGCAGTCTAAATAGTTCCAGTCCTCGGGCAGATAATCAAGTTCAAAAATGCTCGCTCCATTAAGCTGGATATAACAGTTTATTTTTGCGTCCTGAAAGAGATGTTCCTTCTCACCGTCAAGATCAAAGTCATGCTGAATAAGGGATAGAACCTGTTTCCCTTTTTCCCTTGTCAGGCTTTCCGCGCGTAAAAGCGAACTGTATGCCGATTTGCGCAATTCATGGCGGCGCTGCACATCTCCCGGAATAAAAAGGCATGAATCCTGGGCTTTCCATAATTCTTCATGCGCATCCTGCTTCCTGTACTTGTCTCCCCTCAGCTGATTGATAAGCACATTGGTAAAAATCATTTTAAAATAAATACTGCCGGCTTCGCTGGTTTCAATCAGGAAGCGGCGGGGAGAAAAATCATATTTATAGGAATTATTGAAATAAACAGACGATGAATCGGGGAAACTTGCCCTTTTGTTTACTTTCATGGTTTTTAAAAGTTTTCCCGGTAAAACAGTTTCTATAATATTTTTGGACTGTGACAGTTCCTCAAAAAAACGTATCCACGCGGTATCAGGCGATTCATTCGCGCCGGAAACGGTTTTTTCCGGAAATACCGTGATAATCCTGTCTGATGAAAGACAGTTTTCCATTTCCGGCATATCCATGTTATTTTTAATTACTGTAAAAACCTTCGCAGGCCCCTTTTCAGCTAACGCCGCCGATGCGGTCAGGGAGACGGGAAAAATTACGACAAGTTTACCCTGATCTTCGCTTAAGCACGGCATAAAAAGTTCACCGCCTGACAAACCCGCCTGGGTAAACTGAACCTGCGAAAGAAAAGTATAGCTCATGTCGCTTGCGCAAAGAGCGGACACCAGATGCTGTTCCCATACCATGCCGGGCATCCAGCAGCCCTGGGGGCGTTTCCCGAAATGTTTGCGCAGATATGTCGTTAAAAGTTCTATTTGCCCAATTCTGTCATGAAGAGGGATAATGGGAAACATTGGCTCATAATAACCGCCGCCGAGTATTTCAGCCTGTTTGCGAACGGCCATATCTTCGATTAGCATGAAAAATTCAGGATGCATCCGTTCTACCCAGTAAAGAAGAACGCCCGAATAATGCAATATGGCGTGTATATTCGGGAAGCGGTATAAATTTGAAACGAAGGGGCGCATTTTATTTTCATAAACATATTCAAATTCGCTTTCACTGGCTCCTGTGGGAACATGCGCGTGAGATCCTAGTATCAGATACAATTTCTTATCGTCTTTCACCTAACTTCCAATCATCCTGAAAAGCAATATCGAGCTGACGGAAAAAACAAGCGACAGCATCCCCATTGAAATAAGAACCAGCGGTTTTCCCCGTAAAAAACGCGGAACCGATTCCAGAGCGGCCCTGCGTCGTATTTCGCCCAGGATTAATAATACAAGCATTATCCCTGATGTAAAACCAAAAGATAAAGCAACAGCCGCGAGAAAATTGCTGGCGATATTTATACAGATAAATAACGCGGCTGCCGTAATGCCTCCGGGAAAATTCAGGGAGCATTCCTCTTTTGGATCGCTTTTGAATAAATACTTAAAAGCGATAAATTCCAGACCGTCATAAACCATAAAACTTACAGGGAATAAAATCACATAAATAAAGATGCCGGAACTTATCGAAGAAATAATTCCGGAAAATATTCCCCACAGCAGAATAACCGTAATAAAAATAATTCCCAGCTTGGAAAGCGCAAGCCTTCTGCCGGGATTTGCACAGGACGCGTTGATGCCAAGAGCGCATTGCAGCACAAGATTCATTGTAAAGGCGGAAAGAATAATCATAAACCCGGCCGGAATATTATTCATCCTATATCTCCCGGAAAAAAACGTTTTTACAATACTGGTACAGGCAAATGAAAAAACCCAATAACAATAACGCCCCGGCCGAGGGAGCGAATATCCCAATCGGGAAAAAAGCGCCTGTAGTAAAATACATTATTGTAACCATTCCATGGGATGAACCCGGAAAGGAAAGGGTGCAATAAGCCAAAGGTTCCCTTAGAATGGAAAAAGCGATTAATAAAGCAGCGAGAACAGCCGCCTGCGAAACAGCTTCTGACACATAATCAAAAACATCCGGCCTGGGATTTTCGGGCGGAGATATTATTTTTTCCGATACGCCTGATACTGCGTAGAAAAGGGGAACAAGCATAAGCGGAATAAAAGTCTCAAACGCGGCAAACGGACATATCAGCCAGAACAGCAAAAGATATATACTGCCGAAAAAAGAGGCAAGACATATAAAAAGATAATTTTGTCCGCTTTTTGGAAAAATTTTTTTGCCCAATGTTGAAGACAGCAAAGCGAAGGTAAAAGCCGTAAGTCCGTATACCCAGAAAAGGCATCCCGTTACGGTAACAGCCCATGAAAGACGCGCGGTGGACATAATAAGAAGACCGGCGCCTGTTAATCCGCCAAGCGGAGAAAGAGAACCCCAAAATGAATGCTGACGGGTAATGCTCATCTGTTTCTTCCCTGTGTTTCTGCAAAGCTTACCAGGGCCGCTGATTCTATGCGCGTAATATACACCTTCAGAATGCTTTGCGATATATTGCCAAAAGTCTGCGCAGCGTGCGCGCTTAATGGTATTACTTCATTCACCCTGCCGTTAGCTGAAACTATAGCGCCGAGGGGGACAAGGATTCCGTCCTGAAAGACTCCAAAGACAAACATTTTATCCGTTGAATTCATATTATACCAATAACCCAAAGGACCGGCTTTTGCGTTAACCTGACGCGCCTGGCTTACCAGCCTGCGCGAATCGCCTGAAGTAATGAAAATATTATTTACTGTTCTTAAAAGATTATGCGCCTGCGCGTTCTGCGATAAAACCCAAATCAGCGAAATCAGAAAAAGCAGCCCGATAATCCAGCCCAGGAAGATTGATTTATCCTTTATATCAAAATAGTTAATCATATTTGATTCTCCTGAGCTTCATCTGAACCTGAATTTTTTTCCTTGCTGCGTGAAAAAAAGAATTTATCTTCCACGAGCCTGACAACCGGCGTCAGGCAATTAACAAGGGCAAGGGCGATAAAACAGCCTGTGTATTCCATACAGCGGTAACGGAAAAACCATGAAAGCACAGCTCCCAAAACCACAGTGAATAAAACTCCGTATTGTAATTTGGCGCCGCTTGCGGGTTCCGCGGCAAGTATAAAAGCCGCCGCGATAGTGCCGCCCGAAAAAAAACCGTAAAGCACATCCCCGCTCAGGGCCTCGCCGTTTGCTCCGGTAATACGAATCAGAAAACCGTAAACAAAAAGAAAAACAAACGGAACCCAGCCCCGGTTAATTCCATACGCGGTAATAAAAACAGTGCCTAAAATCAGAACAAAAAGCCCCCTGTCCGTAATAATTCCGGGATTATTGGAGAAAAGAAGATCTATATACCCCGCGGGAAGCTGCGAAGAAGTGACAGAAAAAATTGAATTATTAATAAAATTGTTAACCGAGCTATCAAGAGCGCTTGCGTTTGATGAAATAAATTCCGTTGCAGAAGATGCGCCGCCGGTTAATGAACCTGAAAAAGCGGAAGGCCATGAAAAACGGATAAAAAGCCAGCCGCCAAGGGCTGGATTAAGCCAGTTGGATCCAAGGCCGCCGAAACTGTATTTTACAACAATAATGGCGAATGCCGCTCCTAATGCCGCGTAAGCGGGGTGAATTTGATTCGGAAGCATCATTGAAAGAATCAGGGCTGTGGCGGCGGCGCTTCCGTCCTTTATTTTGGAAATACCGTTGTGGCGGCGCATCAGTATAAGCTCAAGAAAAACGGCGGTAAACAGCGCGGTAACAGCGATTGAAAAAGATCGTCCGCCGTCGCTGAATGACGATTGCATTATGCAAAAAAAAGCGCAGCCGCAGATAAGCCACATTCTGCCGATGCTCGGACAGGAAATATTTATCTGCGGTTTTTGCCTGAAAAGTTCAGACACTTTTTACCTCCCGTTTCTTCTCAAGTATTATTTCAGATAACGGCAGGGCCGAAGGGCAGACAATTTTACAGCATCCGCATCCGTGGCAGTCATTCACTTCTGTATTTTCCGCTCCCAATATTTTAATCTGTTTATAAATATACTGCGGATCAAGCCCAACAGGACATACCGCCCTGCATTCGCCGCAATTTATGCAATTCTGATGATCATGAATCGCCGCCTGTTCTTTTGACATGGCGGCAATCGCGTAACAGGTTTTCTCAACAGGTTCGTCAAGGTACATTACTTCCCTTCCCGAGAGAGGAGAACCAACCACAATACGGCATGGTTTTTTTATAAAACCTCCGCATTGTTCTATCAGCTCTCCTACTCTGGTTCCAATCCTGACCTTCATTATTTGAGGTTTTTGAACGGCGGATCCTCCGACAGCCACATAGCGATCCAAAACAGGCTTTTTATATTTAACAGTATCCGCGACAGCTGCAAGAACGGAAGGACCCAGAATTAAAAATGAACCCAGAGTAAGCCCTTCATTTTTTTCGTATAGACGCAGAGCCATTTCAAGCTCCCTGTTGTTGCGCTGCGGATAACGGCAGCCTGTCAGCACAATGGATGAAGGAAAGCCCAGGTTTTCCGCCTCTGCGAGCAGCTTGACCCCCAGATCATTTTTCTCATGATGCGATACCGCGAAAATTATATGTTTTACTTTTAAACACGCCTTTGCTACAATGGAAGCGCCTTCAATAACTTCCCTGATCCTTTCCATACACAGCGCATAATCGGCTACCAGCCAGGGATCATCGAATACGCATCGTATAACAAGCGTTAATTTTTCATTTTCTTTTCTGAAAGCGGATATAATCTGCGACAAAGGCCGGCCAGCGTTTTCCATTTCAACAATGCCGTATTCCGAAATAAGCCTTTGAAGATCATATCCGTTTAATCCCGCCCAGGAAAACATTTCTTCCTTTCTGCCCAGCCTTTCAAAAGACCCTTCCATTTTTATTACAAAACCTTCATTATCCCTGTTTTCCCTGTCCTTCCATGTTACTTTGCGGATAACCCTGCCGGGAACCGTAGCATGTACATTAACAGACATCGGTCCGGATGATTTTCCGATAAGCATGCCTTCCCGCACAACATCACCGGGCGAAACAAGAGGATATACTTTTGATTTTGAGTCGCCAAGAGATATAACGGAAATCACGGGCAGAAACGCGTCAATCGCGCGGTTATCCTCACTCTTCAGCGGCGCGGTAGAATCTTCAAATATAAATCCGCCGCGTGGAAAAGAATAAGTCTTCATACCTTATGCGTCCCTCTGGATACGGAAAGATTTTTTGCTTTTATATGAGTAGGAACCTTCATTCTTCTGTCCCGGCGCGGAGTAAAGCAGCGTTTTCCTCCTGCTGATATCGGCTCCGTACAATACTCCGGGCGATCTGTTAATTACGGCAAACTGTCCTTTGGGCATATAGTTAATTCTATCATTAATAAATTTAATTGAAAATAATCCCGGTAAAATAAAAAGCAGCAAAATAAGCAGGGACATGTTTCCGGTCATTCCCTGATTATTGTAACCTATTCTGTTTACTTTATCCGGGCTGCCTAAATTACCAAAAAACTCCATTAAATGTTTCAGGGGAAAGGGGGGATAAGAGTTTAAGTTAACATCAGAAACGGAAACGCTGTTTGGATCCGGAACCGGAAGGCCGTCTTTATCAAACATATAAGAGGGATAACCTGATGATGAACTGCCAAACTGCCGCACGGAAAAAGACGACTGGAAAATCAAATGCGCGTAATATTCCTGCTCGTCTATTATATTAACATGATTGAGTTTACCGTCAGAAACATAAGCGCCGCTCATGTTGGGCGTTAAAAGCATTACAGCGAAAGCCGCGATAGTAAAGGGCAGCATATAAAGGGAAAAATTAAAATCCATTATCTGTTTCCGGTTTATCAGCACGGGAGAAAAACGCCTGTGGTTTCCGCCCATAAGCGACAATGTTTTAATGGCGAATGTGAAAAGCGCGCATACTGTAATAAAAATTATCAGCATAAATAAATAATTCAGCTCTGTTAAAAAGGTCAGGGCGGCCAATGCCGCGATAAACACCGGCAGCAGAATCAGATGCATCATATATGGTTCTGCGAAATTCTTTCGGAAAATCTTTTTTCTTTTAATGCCGCTTCTGTGATTCCTGTACAGCAAAAACAATTCATATAACGGTTCACGAAGCATTACTGCAAACCCGACCAAAAGAGCGGCGGCGGCGATTCCCGGCGCTCCGAAAAAAGAAAGCGATAAAAGAACAGGAAGCAGGGTGATAATGCTGATTACTCCAGGCTGAAATTTTTTCTTCACATAACAAATAATCAGCAGAGCCAGGGAAGCCGCGGCGAATGTTATAAAATAAAATGATAAAGGCTTTCCGATGGCGAAATAATCCGCGGCGAAAGGAATGTCACCCAACAGATTCCTGAACTGCTGATCCATGAGCGTCTGAGCCCAATTGCCGGAATTAAGCGGAATGTAAACAAACCGTTTGCCATTATGTATAAAAATATCTTTTAATTTTTGCGCGTAACCGTCATTGCGGGGATCAAAAGGGAAGACACGTTCGGCGTATTCTTCCAGAGGTATTACATTAACAGAATCAAATTCATCAAGCAGCACCCACTGTAAGGATTCGCTTACAGGAGATCCGGCGAAACTGTCTATTCCGGCATCCAGAAGCTCTCTTACCGCGCTGTCTTCGATATCGGAATTAAATGTAAGCACCGCGTATCCGCTTCTGTATTCATCATACCCCGCCTTTGAACCGAAAACCAAAAGCCCGAACATCGCTACCAGTGAAGCAAGGCACAAAACCAGAACGGAGCGGGAAAAAGACATACAGCCGGCCTAAATAAAATGGAAACCAACTGCAATAACGATGCCCAATAAGGCCCCAACCGTTACTTCAAGCGGAGTATGTCCCTGAATTTCCTTGATTGTACGAAATTCAATACCGGTTTTTTCCGCGGTTTGTTTTCCAAGGTTATTAAGCGCTCTTGCCTGCATACCGGCGGCTCTTCTTACACCAAGAGCATCCCGAAGAACAACCATCGCAAAAATCAGGCTGAAGACAAAAATATTTGAATCTATGCCTTCGCTAAGCGCGGTTGTTGTCGCAAGAGAACACACAATAGCCGAATGACTTGACGGCATCCCTCCTGTGCGCCAAATAGCAGTCACAATTGCTATCCTCATCTTTTTATGTTTGCTTGTTAATAAATAAACGGCCATCTTTAGAATTTGGGCTATACATAAGCTGAAAATAGCAGACAAAAATATATCATTCCCCAAAAGGGACTTAATTGCCTCTGGCGTTGTCATTAATAATATAGTCTTAGAATACATGTTTTTTGTCAAGTAAGGAGTTTTGGAAGCTCCTGATGATCATAAAACGTCCCTGTTCATGGTAAATAATTTAACTCTTTAATGTAATATAATGAAATAATGGAACTGATTACCGGCGAAAATGATAAAGGACGCCGATTGGACAGAATACTGCGTAAGGCTCTGCCTGAATGTCCGCTGCCTTTGATACACAGGCTCTTACGTCAGGGACAGGTAAAAATAAACGGAAAACCGGCCAAAGCACAGGATCGGCTTGACAGCGGAGCGGCTATTTATATCCCCTCTATAAAAGACACTCATGGATCAGCGCAGGCCGGATCTCCTCTCCCCTCTGCGAATATTATACCATCATCCGTGCAGGAATGCAATTTTTCTCAATTGGAAATTTTATGGCAGGGCTGCGGTCTTCTCGCGGTAAATAAACCGCCCGGTCTCGCCGTTCACGGAAATGACAGTCTGAATGAAATGGTACTCTCTTTTCTCGCAGGAAAGACGCCTCATTCATTATCTTTTAAACCCGGTCCATTACACAGACTGGACAAACCTTCAAGCGGTATTGTTATTTTTTCTGTAAATATTGAAGGCGCACGTATGTTCAGTTCCTTAATGCGGGAAAGGAAGGTAAAAAAAACTTACCTTGCAGTTGTGGAAGGCGCAGTTGAAAAAGAGGAAACATGGACAGACGAACTTGTCAGGGACAGCGTCAGAAAAAAAAGTTTTATTTCATATACAAATAATGATGAGTTAAAATACAAAAAAGTAAAAAGTCAGCCTGATAGCAAAACAGCGGTTACCAAAGTAATGCCTTTAAAAACTGAAAATGGTTACACTCTGATCAAAGCGGAAATTACAACAGGAAGAACTCATCAGATACGCGTTCAGGCTTCATCTCACGGGCATCCACTGGCGGGAGATATTAAGTATGGAGCGTCAATCGCAAATGAAAAGCGCATTCAGGGAGAAAATCATTTCCCTCAGTTTTTTTTACACGCGTGGAGACTGGAGTTTCTGGAGTACACGATTGAAGCTCCGCCCGGCAATTTATACGAACGTTATGTGCAATATGACGCCTGGTAAAAATCGCGCTGCCCTTTTGCCGCACACCAATTCGTCTCAGCGCTCCCAATGAAATAAACCGTATTGCGGTTTCCATGACGCAGGAGCCAATCTGCGGGAAAGCTATAAAATAATTATTGTATAAAAAAAGATATTTTTATATAATCTGGGTCAAAGGAATTAAAGGAGAATATTATATGAAAAAAATAAGGCAGATTCTTATTATAGGTATTCTTGCGATTTTAACAATTATGGTTACAGCCTGTACTCCAAAAAACGAGACACAACAGCAAACCCAACATCAAGCAGAAACCACAGAACAGCCACAGGTTAATTATTCAGATTTTATAATGGACGACACTATTTTGTTACATTATTTGGGGAGCGGAGGAAGCGTTGTCATTCCCGATGGTGTTATTACTATTGATAGAGAAGTATTCAAGGGAAAAAATTTAACCAGCGTTGTAATTCCAAACAGCGTTACTCATATCAGTCATTGGGCGTTCGCCAATAATCAACTGACCAGCGTAGTCATTCCGGACAGTGTTAAATATATCGGCATGGGTGCGTTTGAAGATAATCAACTGCCAGAAGCGGACGCAGCGCATATCCGCTCTCTTTATCCTGATTTGTCGAGCCTGAATTTTTGGGAACAGGCGGAATGGCTCGATTATCTGGAAGAGCAGGCATTGACGGCCGGCCCTTACGCAAAAATCCTTAACGGAGATTTATATGAATTCGCCGGAACATGGATAAACGGACGCGGAAATTCATCCGAGCTTACATCAGACGGACTCTTTGACGGCGGATATTTCGCCCGTGATTTTAAAAAGAACGGCGCAGGCGCAAACGAAATTTATTCATGGTGGGTATCTAAAGACGGCGATGGTTATGAAGTTAGGCTGTATCCTGCCGGAATTGAAATAATGTCATGGGATAACCAGATTATGCATACAGATACAACAAAAGCCCGAATTTCCGTATACGCCAACTCAAGCGATGAAGTGTATTATCATGCGTGGTCAGTCCCTGCCAGGGTTCAGGAGGAGACCCTTCACATGACAACTAATGAATGGTCAGACCCGGTAATTTCTCCCGTTCCGGTTAAACTTGTGCCAGGATCATTTATAAACGGGTATATAGAACAGGGCGAAGAACACTGGTTCAGAGTCACGACTACAGGGAGCGGCTTTGATTTTCTGATTGTAGAAACGACAGGCAGCACGGATACAACCCTGGAAGCCTTCACTGAATCCCTTGAGCATATTAACGCTAATTATATTAAACAAGATCAAAATGTTTGGGTAGGTATTGATATTTGGGGGGTTAAGACAGGCACTACTTATATCTTCAGATTAAGAAGCTCTCACTCAGGCCCTTACCGCATCCTTGCGAGAGAAGCGGTCGCAGCTGGATAAGTCTGAAAGATCACACATGGTATCTGACAGTGTATAGATTCTATAAATAAAAATACCCCGCCGTAAACAGCGGGGTATCTTCCTTGTAATGAGCAAATTGAAATTATTTAACTTTTAATACTGTAGAACGCCTTGCGGCCAGCGTATGCAGCTACGCCTTCAAGCTCGTCTTCGATCCTCATAAGCTGGTTGTATTTGCAGATGCGGTCTGTGCGGCTCATGGAACCGGTTTTGATCTGTCCGGTTTCGAGAGCGACAACAAGGTCCGCGATAAAGCTGTCTTCGGTTTCGCCCGAGCGGTGCGAAACAATTGCGGTGTAACCGGCTTTCTTTGCCATCTCTACAGCTTCGTAGGTTTCTGTAACAGTGCCAATCTGGTTTACCTTGATAAGAATTGAGTTGCAGGCGCCCATTCCAATTCCCTTCTCCAGACGTTTGGTATTGGTAACAAAGAAATCGTCGCCTACAATCTGCACTTTGGAACCCAGGCTCTTTGTCAGTTTCACATAACCGTCCCAGTCATCCTGATCCAGCGGGTCTTCAATGGAAATAATCGGATACTTGTTTACCCAGCCTGTGTAGATTTCGATCATTTCATCGGCTGTAAAAAGTTTACCGGGATTTGATTTCCAGAATTTATATCCCTTCTTGCCGCCTTCCTCAAAAAGTTCAGAGCTGGCACAGTCAAGTGCGATCATCATCTGCTCGCCGGGTTTGTATCCGGCTTTTTCAATGGCTTTCATGATATATTCAAGCGCTTCGTTATTGTCGATGTCGGGAGCGAAACCGCCTTCATCTCCTACCGCCGTATTTTTGCCTGAATCATGGAGTATTTTTTTCAAACTGTGAAAAACTTCGGCTGTCCAGCGGACTGCTTCCCTCATTGAATCCGCGCCGACCGGCATTACCATAAATTCCTGGAAGTCAATCTTGTTGTCGGCGTGCTTGCCGCCGTTGATGATATTTGCCATGGGAACGGGCAGGAGGTTTGCATGGAATGAGCCAAGGTATCTGTATAAAGGAACGCCGAGGCATTCTGCCATTGCGCGTGCTGTCGCCATTGATACGCCCAAAATCGCGTTCGCGCCAAGCTTGCCCTTATTCTCTGTTCCGTCAAGTTCAATCATGGTACGGTCAATATCAACCTGACCCAACGCGTCCAATCCTATCAGTTCAGGCGCGATAATATTGTTGACATTGTCAACAGCTTTTAATACGCCTCTGCCAAGATAACGCGCTTTATCCCCATCCCTCATTTCTACCGCTTCATAAGCGCCTGTTGACGCGCCTGACGGAACCGCAGCGCGGCCCATTGAGCCATCCTCAAGCATTACGTCCACTTCTACTGTGGGATTTCCCCGTGAATCGATAATTTCACGAGCCTCCACATATTCAATAATACTCATTTCATCCTCCATAATTATAATTATTTATAATAATGCTGCGATATTTTTAAAAGTAAGTCAAGATGACGCTAATGGTATATACCGGCGTCTATTCTAATTAATACAAGGCAGGCAGCGCAAATCCCTTTCAGGGTCATAAACGGCTGTGGCCTTCTACAACGTATGCAAAGAAGACCACTTGCGTGGTCAATTTTAAGAATGGCATTGTACCATTATTGTTATCCCTTCAATATAAAAAATCGCACTCCAGTAAATCAATACACATCTGCGCGCCATATATAGGTTATAACCTTTATTTGAAGGTTCAATCTGTTTTTTGCGAGGTCTTTATGGACTTTAATGTCAACAGAAAACACAAAGACAGTGTGTTTTCTGCCCTCTTCGGCACTCCTGAAAATTTACGCGATCTGTACTCTGCTATTGAAGGAATTGATATTCCTTCTGACGCAATAGTTAATATCAACACACTTTCAGATGCTCTTTACATGAAGCAAATCAACGATCTGTCATTCACAATCAATGATCGTTTAATCGTACTGGTGGAACATCAGTCAACAGTAACCGATAACATACCGGTTAGATTATTGATGTACATTGCCCGTGTATATGAAAAAATAATTGAGAGGGACAAACTCTACCAGAAGAAACTGGAAAAAATCCCAACTCCCAGGTTCATAGTTTTGTATAACGGCAAAGAACCTTATCCGGATCACCGTGAATTACGCCTTTCTGCCGCGTTCAAGGATATTACCGAATTAACATTACCACACAATGACATTTATCCGCTTGAGCTTATAGTTCAGGTGTATAATATAAACCACGGACGAAATCCTGAAATGCTAAAAAGATGTGAAAATCTTAACGGTTACAGTATCTTTATAGAAAAAATTATGGAATACAATGAGTATTTATCACTTGAAGATTCTGTTACAAATGCAGTAAAATATTGTTTAGAACAAAATGTGCTGAAGAAATTCCTGGAAGAACACGGAACGGAGGTTAAAAATATGCTGTTTGATGATATAAGTATAGAGGAAATCGCCGCTATTCGCTATAACGAAGGCCGTGAACAAGGACGCGAAGAGAGCTATAGAGTTATTGCGCAAAATTTACTTTCAAAAGGTTCTACTCCTGGATTTGTACAGGAAATCACAGGATTATCCATTGATGAAATTAGCGCATTTACAGGTAAATAGAAGCTGGAAAAAAACGGATTTAAGCGGCTGTTACTCACTGTGCATATAGCGCATATTTGCAGCTAACGACTCATGAGGATTTAGGTGACTCCTGTCACCACGCGTTTACTAATTGCGCACAACGCGGAAACCGAGGCCGTTGATCTGGTAAGTCGGATAGTAGCCGTCCCGGTACGCAGAACGGACGTCAGCGGCTGAATTGCTCCAGCTCCCGCCGCGAAACACGCGGATAGGCCCCGAAAATGCGCCCTTCGGATCTGTCTGCGCTCCGCTTGTATAACTCCCATACCAGTCCCAGCACCATTCATGTACATTTCCGTGCATATCGTACAATCCCCATGTGTTGGGTGGCTTCTTTCCAACCTCATGAGTCCTTCTATTGCTGTTATTATAATACCAGCCTGTACTGTCACTTATCGTGTTTCCGGTATTGTATGCTGTTGTCGTCCCTGCACGACAGGCGTATTCCCATTCAGCTTCTGTCGGTAAACGATAACCATTCGTGTTCCAGTTTACTGTTACTGTCGCGCTTGTTATAGGATACCCGCTTGCAGGACTCCTTCCAGTTATCGTATACGCAGACATCAGCCTTTCCTGCTCGCTCAGCTTGTTACAGAACTCTACAGCATCATACCATGTTACCTGTTCTACCGGACGTCTCTGTTGTACTTCGCCGCTTGCGAGGTTACTTGAAAAGTTGCTTGGATTCACACCTGTTACCGCCTGATACTGCTCCTGTGTTACTTCATACTTTCCCATGTAAAAACCTTTGGTCAGCGTTACCTGATGCGACGGACTTGTTCCATAATAATCACTGTTATTACTGCCTCTTGTATATGTACCGGGATCTATAAATACCATTTCTATAAGTCGTAATCCATATATAAAATCATAACTAAAATAACTTTCAAGCCCTTCATAAATGTGCATGTAGTCCACCCTGCCAATCGGACGTTCTCCGCCTGTCATGGAGAATGTTACCTTGTAATATCCTGTGTTTAATGGTAAGGGAGAGGAGCTGTTGTTTTTTAACGCTCCGGTTGAAAAATTAATTGTCTGCTGAGGGCTTCCGTTTGTTGCATTCAAAGGTGTTATAACCATGTTAGCGGATGTAACATCAGATGGGTAAGTGATATTCCAGATAAATGTCCCTGTTCTGTTAAATACTATAACTGGTTGAAGCTGTACGGTTGTGTTTGTGGTTTGTCCGGATGATACGACTATACCATTTACGCTTCCGTTCACTATTATGTTATATCTACTCGCGTCACTGTACCCGAATAATGTTAAGTCCCAGGAACCGGGAGATAGTTCAATACTGACAGAACCGCCTATCCAGTTTTTCGTTACGCTTCTGCCCAAAGTTGTTAAAACCAAAGAAAAAGTATTACAATTGATATTCGCGTTTATTGGCAGTATTGTTCTGGCTTCATTTGGATCGCTAATATTTATGGTTAGAATGCCGTTTTCGCTGTTCTGCGGCGTATTAAGTTCGGCGGAATTCGGACATCCTGCGGCCAGTGCTAAAGCGGTTATTGTTAGGATTATCAGTGTTTTTTGAATTTTTACGTTCATTTTCTGTCTCCCTTTAATAATTATACCTTTTTATAAAAAAATAATCAATGAATCATGCGCGGACTGCCGCGTCATGGGTCATTTATGCGATGGCCTGGCTGCCGCTCTTCCCTATCCGGGAAAAAATAAGTACACTTACCTCGTATTATGGAATTTGTAAATTTTGAACTGCACCCGGATCTGCAAAAAGGTATAGATGAAATTGGATACATAACTTGCATGCCTGTTCAGGAGCAGGTTCTGTCCCATGCCTTTAACGGACAGGATCTGTATGTGCAATCCCAGACAGGAACAGGGAAAACAGCGGCGTTTTTAATTGTGATTTACCAGCGGATGTTAACTGAAGAGGCTTTGTTCAAACGAAAAGCGCTTATCATGGCTCCTACAAGGGAATTAGCGGTACAAATTGAGGAAGAAGCAAAAATATTGGGCAGGCATCTGCCGTTTAGGACAGGAAGTTTTTACGGCGGCGTTGGTTATGTTCAGCAGGAGAAACTTTTAAAGGACAATGTGCAAATAATGGTTGGAACTCCCGGCCGTGTACTGGATCTGAACAAAACAGGACGGATGAATCTGATGGATACCGCCTTTCTGGTTCTGGATGAAGCGGACAGAATGTTTGATATGGGTTTTTATCCTGATTTGCGGAAGCTCATTAATGTTGTACCGCCAATTGAAAAGCGCCAGACAATGCTGTTCAGCGCTACCTTAAACTCGTGGGTAAAAAATCTTGCCTGGGAATACACCAAATCGCCTTATGAAATTGAAATAAAACCAGAAATTGTAACTGTGGAAGAAATAACACAGATCCTCTACCATGTGCCTTCCGAAGAAAAAATGCCTCTCCTTCTGGGCATACTAAAAATTGAACAGCCCGAAAGTTCGATAATTTTCTGCAATACAAAGAAAAACACGGAAATTACCGCAAAACGGCTGCAGTATAACGGAATTGGATGCGAGTTTATTATAGGCGATCTTCCCCAGAGCAAGAGGCTGGCAATAATTGACGGAGTAAAAACCGGAAAAATAAAAACTCTTGTCGCTACCGATGTCGCGGCGCGCGGCCTTGATATTCAAAACCTCGCGATGGTAATTAACTACGATGTTCCGTCTGAAGCGGAAAATTATGTTCACCGTATCGGAAGAACAGCGCGCGCCGGAAAAACAGGAAAGGCTGTTTCCCTGGCAAGCGAACATGATGTATACGAATTACCTGCTATTGAACGTTATATAGGAAAAAAAATACCTTCAGAAATCGCGGACATGGGGCTTTACGAAGAAGATAAAAGCGCTCATCTTCACATTCAAACAGAATTTTATGAAGAGCGGCATACGCACGCAAAACACGACGGTAAAAAGAAATCAGCGTCCGAGCTTCATAAAGCCGCAAAGCACCTGCGAAAAAGTACGCCCGGTATAAAAGATCCACATACAGGGAAAGAAGCGCAAACGGAAAAAACAGGCATACATCATCATGAAAGCGCGCATACAGGCAAAGCCGAAAAACACCAAAGGAAAAAACCAAGTTCCATTCAGCATGAACAGGATATGTCGCGCCTTTCCATGGAAGAGCGGATGGCGATTTACAGAAAAAAATACGCGGGACCGCAGGCAAAACACGGCGGCAACAAAGATCACAGCAAACAGCAAACGCATCACCATCATATTTCAGCTAACGATGCGCATGAAAGCCAGAATTATCTGCAGCACGGCGAAGAACAGAAGCAGCAGGAACCGCCTGTTAAAAAGGGCATCATTTCCAGAATAATAGAACTATTTAAAAAATTAATATCAGGCTGATTAATGAAGAGGTTACAAAAAAATTATGATTGCCATTACAGATTTAAGCCTTATCTTCGGCGAGCGCACGCTTTTTAAAGACGTTAATTTAAAGTTTACACCCGGCAACTGTTACGGAATAATCGGCGCGAATGGTGCGGGAAAATCCACTTTTTTAAAAATTCTTTCAGGCGAGATTGAGCATGACAAGGGCGAAATATCAGTTGGAAAAAACATGCGCATCGCGGTTCTTAAACAGGATCACTTCGCGTTTGAGCAATATCCTGCGCTTGAAACTGTGATAATGGGTTACCCGAAACTCTACGCGATAAAGAAAGAGCGCGAGGCGGTATATGAAAAGGCGGATTTTACAGAAGCGGACGGTCTGCGCGCGAGCGAGCTTGAAGCTGATTTCGCCGAACTTGGCGGCTGGGAAGCGGAAGCTCAGGGCAGCCAGCTTCTTTCCGGCCTCGGCCTTGATGAGGATGATCACGGTAAATTAATGGCGGAACTGGATGAATCAAAAAAGGTGCGCGTACTTTTGGCTCAGGCGCTTTTCGGCAACCCTGATATTCTGCTTTTGGACGAGCCGACAAACGGCCTGGATTTGGAATCAATTTCCTGGCTTGAGGATTTTTTAATTGATTTTCCCAACACGGTAATAGTAGTGTCCCATGACCGCCACTTTTTAAACGCTGTTTGCACAAATGTATGCGACATTGATTACGGCAGAATTACGCCCTATTCCGGAAACTATGACTTCTGGTACCAGATGAGCCAGATACTTCAGCGCCAGGCGCGCGAACAGCTGAAAAAACGCGAAGACAAGGCCAGGGAATTAAAGGAGTTTATACAAAGATTTGCGTCTAACGCCAGCAAGAGCCGCCAGGCGACAAGCCGTAAGAAAGTGCTTGAAAAACTGGATCTTGAAAATGTGCCTGTTACAAGCAGGAAATTCCCCTATGTGGGATTTAAGGCGGACAGGGAAATAGGCAATAATGTTTTAAGGGCGGAAAACCTGAATTTTTCCTTTGAAGGAACCGCCCTGTTAAAAGATTTTACACTAACAGTTAACAAGGGCGATAAAATCGCATTTGTAGGGCTGGAACACTCATCCAAATCGGCGTTATTTGACATTATATCAGGAGTGAGGAAAGCGGAATCAGGGGATTGCAGCTGGGGGCAGACTACATCCTTTTCCTATTTTCCGAAGGAAAACTCATCATTTTTCAGTTCAGATTTATCGATTACTGACTGGCTAAGGCAATATTCGCCGGATCAGGACGAAACTTACGTGCGCAGTTTTCTTGGCCGTATGCTCTTCTCGGGCGATGAGGCTTTAAAACCTGTAAATGTCCTCTCAGGCGGTGAAAAAGTCCGCTGCATGCTTTCTAAAATGATGCTCTCAGGCGCTAATGTCCTGATACTAGACGAGCCGACCAATCACCTGGATCTTGAAGCGATCACCGCGCTGAACGACGGCCTTGTTGTCTTCAGCGGAGTGATACTTTTTAATTCTCATGATCATGAGTTCATCAATTCAATCGCCAACCGCATCATAGAAATTCTGCCTCAAAGCGGAAAACCTGGCGGCTTTATAGACAGAATGATGCCTTTTGACGATTATTTAACTGATAACAGCGTAAAACAATTACGAAGCGCCGCGTATCAACAGGGACAAAAACTCAGAATTTAAATCACTGTATATTAATATAAAATCTTTCAATGTATGTTATTCTTCTGCGCGCCTCGCTTAAACGGCTGCTCTGCGGATATTCATTTACCAGACGGCGGTAATAATCCAGAGCAAGCAGCATATTGCGGTTTGGAGAATTGGCTTCGTATAACTGACCGTACATCCAGAAAACCTCATCGCTTCCTTCGGGATATATCCCCATATATTGATCGAGTAACGCTATTGCGGATGCGGTGTTTCCCGCGCCGAATGCCTCTGCGGCTCTTCCCAGAATAACTTCCGGCCTTTCCTGTCTTTCAACTGCAATACCGGCTTCAGGCGTTTCACCGGCTGCTTCGGCCTGAGCCTCATTTGCAGCTAACGTTCTTTCATCAGAAGCCGGCTGCGGCATTGTAATTGCCGCTTGTGCGGTAGTTGTACTCTGAGCAGGAGTTGTACTTTGAGCTGGAGCGGTTCCTTGTGAAGTTGTAGTTCCCTGTGCGGGAATCGTACTTTGAGTTGGAGTTGTGTTCTGAGCAGGAGTTGTACTCTGAGCAGGAGTTATACTCTGAGTTGGAGTTGTGCTCTGAGCAGGAGCGGTTCCTTGCGTAGGTGTAGTTCCCTGTGCAGGAGTTGTACTCTGAGTAGGAGTTGTTCCTTGCGTTTGTGCAGTTCCTTGTGCGGGAGTTGTACTCTGAGCAGGAGTTGTACTCTGAGTTGATGCGGTTCCTTGCGTAGGTGTAGTTCCCTGAACGGGAGTTGTGCTCTGTGCGGGAGCGGTTCCTTGCGTTGGCGTAGTTCCCTGTGCAGCAGAGGATGAAGCTGCTGAGGGTCTTAAACTGCTTCTCTGTATTCCCGCTTCATCTAGCGATGAAGGCCAACGCGGCTGCGCGACAACTCTTGCGCGATCAGCGCCGGGAGCGGGCTGCGCGCCGCCAGGCGCCTGTTCAACAATTATCATAACATGATCGTATATAATGTAGTCCCTTATAAAATCCTGCCTGAAAAATTTCAGCGTATAATCGCCTGCGGCTTCCGCCAGAAAAATAAAACTCTGTCCCTCAGCATCGTAGCGGCGTGAATTATAGGTAATGCCGCGCAGTGACATAAGTTCGCCAAGATAAACCCATCCGCTTCCCCGGAATGGGATTTCAACCAATTGCCCGGCGGTAGCGTGAACTATCCTGGAAATAATTGCTTCATTTTCTCCCGGACTCATAATGCTAAAGGAAGAAGCGGGAGACTGTATATCCATCTCATTCAGGCTGCGGAACGGAAATTTTTCCTCTGTAGCTGCAGAAGACTGATCTTCACCGGATGCAGGTTCTTCTTCAGATGCCAGAGCTTCCCCTGCAGGCGGCTCTTCTTCTGCGGGAACCATCGTCTGATTGGCAGGCATTGCTTCCGCGGCAGGGACAGCCTCCCTGACAGGCGCGGCTTGCGCCGCCTGCGGGACAGGCGGTTCTTCAGCTAACGGTAATGCTTCAGATACAAGCGTTTCTTCAAAAGGAGGCTCTGTTTCCATAACAGGATCATCCGCGACTGTCAGTACCTCTTCAACTAACGGCTCCCCTTCCGCAAGCGGTTCTTCCTGTATTAAAGACTCTTCCGCGATAATCAATTCATCTTCGGCTAACGGTTCATCCGCGGCTATAAATTCATATTCAGCTAACTGTTCTTCCGCAGCAGTCAGTTCTTCCTCAGCGGCAGATTCTTCTTCAGGTGACGGATCTTCCGCAGCAGGATGATCATCTTCAATTACAGATGGTTCTTCTGTCTCAGGCAAACCGGTAATTTTTTCACTTTCTGTATTTACAGAAGAGCTTCCGGAGTCCTGGCTTTTCAGCATTGTCAGCTGTTCATTGATTATCGCCAATTGCTCATTAATCATTGCCAGTTGTTCATCTATATTATTCGCCGGATCATCGTTTACAGCATCCGGTTTTCCCGCGCAGGAAAACATCAGACAGAAAATAAATAAATAAAGAACCAAAAGAAAATTTTTCACGGAACATTCTCCAATAATCTGTCTACCGCAGTTTCAATTTTCTCTCTCCATTGCTCTTCCCCGTACATAAGCGGATCACGCCAAAACGCTGAGGCATCCTGCCCGGTCCAGCTTGAGCGCCGTTCCCGTTCCAAAAGCACTCCCGGGACAAAATCCGGTTCATCCGGTAAAAAAAGCTCCTGCGCGGGGATTGGATCAAAACGGATTGATCTTTGTAACTGCACTGGATCTGTCTGTTTTGAAGAATAAATCAGGGAAAATACTACAGAAAATGTTAAAATAACGACGAAAATAGCCGTTATGGCAAGAACAACCATCCGCTTTTGGCTGACGGTCAAATTCTGAAACGAATCACTGATGTATTGAATGAATTTTTTCAATGTCCCCCCGCTAAATATTATATCAGAAAAATACATTTTTGTGAAATAATAATTTTATGTAATGAATAAACCCCGCCGCAGAACCGAACCGGAGATTCGTATTAACCTGACCCATAAAAAAGCCGCTCCCAGGGCGCGCGCAAGTATACCAAACCTTAAATCCCCATTATACTGTCTTCATGGATAAAATTAATATGAAAACCCCCATTGTCGAAATAGACGGGGACGAAATGACACGGGTATTATGGGCGGTAATAAAAGAAAAACTTCTGCTTCCATTTATCGATCTTAAAACAGAATATTATGATCTGGGGCTTACCAACCGCGATAATACAAATGATGAAGTGACGGTTAAATCTGCGCAGGCGATTATTAAATACGGCGTAGGAGTTAAATGCGCTACCATTACTTCCAATGCCGCGAGGCAGAAGGAATATAATTTAAAAAACCTGCTCCCAAGCCCCAACGCTACAATCAGGGCGATTTTGGACGGGACAGTGTTCCGTAAACCAATACAGATAAGCAGGGTAAAGCCTTCTGTTAATACATGGAAAGCTCCAATTGTCATTGGCCGCCACGCTTACGGTGATGTATATAAAGCGGCGGAGATGGAGATTGACGGTCCGGGCAAAGTAGAGCTTGTTTACACAAAAATAGACGGGACAGTGCGCCGGATTAAATTAGCGGATTTTGAAGTTTATACAAGCGGCGTTGTTCAGGGTATGCACAACTACGATGAGTCAATAAAAAGTTTCGCGCGCGCGTGTTTTCTCTACGCCATCGCGGAGAAAATTCCGCTGTGGTTCGCGACAAAGGATACGATCTCAAAAATATACGACGGAAGGTTTAAAACAATTTTTAATGAAATATACGAAACAGAGTTCAAGGAAAAATGCGCGGCGGCAGGCGTCCAGTATTATTATACATTAATCGATGACGCGGTTGCGCGGGTTGTAAAGGGCGAAGGCGGCTTTTTATGGGCATGTAAAAACTACGATGGTGATGTTCAGAGCGACATGATAGCAAGCGCTACGGGAAGCCTCGCGATGATGACAAGCGTTCTTGTTTCCCCCGCGGGAGTTTTTGAATACGAAGCGGCTCACGGAACTGTGCAGCAGCATTACTACCGGTGGCAGAAAGGAGAAAAAACCAGCACAAATCCTACCGCGCTTATTTTCGCGTGGACAGGCGCGCTTGCAAAACGCGCGGAACTGGACAATCTTGACGATCTTGGCCAGTTCGCAAAACAGCTGGAAAAAGCGACTCTTGATACAATTGAAAACGGAATAATGACAGGAGACCTCGCGAAACTTTCTGATCCTCTGCCTGAAAAAACGCTTAACTCATGGGATTTTATAGACATGGTCGCGGAACAAATGAAAAAATAAAAATGATTTTTTCATTTCAGTTTGATTTATAGGAGAGATTATGGGCGGGTTCGGCAAAACAACATCAGGGGAGAAGAAACGATCCCGTTCACAAAATAAGAATATGACGCCAAAACGGGCGAAACTTGTTTTGGAAGACGGCAGTGAATATCCGGGCTGGGCTTTTGGCAGATTAAAATCCATAGCGGGGGAAGTTGTAATCAATACCGGTATGAACGGACTGGTTCAGTCTCTGACAGACCCCGGATTTCACGGACAGATTATCGTATCTACCTATCCTTTAGCCGGTAACTGCGGCGTTCCCGTAAACAAAAAAGGTATGCCTTTTTTTGACAAACAGGGAATTCCTGTATCACTTGAATCAGAGCAAATTCATGTCCGCGGTCTTGTGGTATCCGGCCTATGCGAAAAAACAAGCCATTATTCATCGGGATTGACATTGTCAAAGTGGTTTGAAAAATCCGGCATACCAGGTATTTACGGCGTTGACACCCGCGCTGTTGCAATCCGTTTCCGCGAGCGCGGCGCGATGCGCGGAAAAATAATTACCGAAGGAAGAAGCGAAGTTACGCTTAACTCCTGCATTTTATCCAATCCTTTCAATGTTTCGCATAACACAATAAAAACTTTTACGCCGGACGGGGAAAATATCCAGGGCAGGATTAAAATCGCCCTAATTGACTGCGGCGTAAAAGCGAATATAATACGCTGCCTTCTCTCCCGGGGAGCGGAAGTGATACGCCTTCCCTGCGATCACAGCCTGGAGGGAATTGAATACGACGGATTATTAATATCCAGCGGTCCTGGCGATCCAAAAGACTGCGGCAAAACAATAGAGACAGTCCGCAGGGCATTTGAAGCCTCAAAACCGATTTTCGGCATCGGACTTGGAAACCTGATTATGGCTCTTGCCGCTGGCGCAGATACTTACAGGCTCCTTTCAGGACACTGCGCCCAGAATCTGCCGTGTATTGAAACGCAGCGTATTGAATCAGTTCCCCTGAACTCTACTGAGGAAGGGATACCTGAAAACCCGCGCCGCTGTTATGTGACATCGCAGAATCACGGGTATTCAATAAGAAACGGAACCCTTCCTGAAAACTGGCGGAGCTGGTTTATAAACGCCAATGACGGCGCAATGGAGGGCATATATTGTTTAAATAAACCTTTCAGCGCGGTCCTTTTTAACCCCGAAGGATGCCCCGGCTCAGGCGATACTGAATTCCTGTTTGACCGTTTTATCGCCCGGATAAAGGAGGCTAAATAATGACACCTGACAGCACTTCGCGCCCTTTGACAGGCGAAGCTCATGAGCATTCCGTGCCTCCCAAATCTTTGCCGCGGAAAGTATTACTGCTTGGATCAGGCGGATTAAAAATCGGGCAGGCGGGAGAATTTGATTATTCGGGATCACAGGCAATCAAGGCCCTGCGCGAGGAAGGCATTAAAATAATTCTGATTAATCCAAATATCGCGACGATACAGACAAGCGAAGGGATGGCGGACGCGACATACTTTCTTCCCATAACGCCTGAGTATGTGCGCAAGGTTATAGAAAAGGAAAAGCCCGACGCGATGCTGCTGTCATTCGGAGGACAGACCGCGCTAAACTGCGGCGTCGCCCTTGACAGGGACGGCACATTGGCAAAAAACGGAGTTAAGGTTCTGGGCACTCCTGTTAAAACAATAGAAGACACAGAGGACCGCCAGTTATTCATAAACAGGTTAATTGAAATAGGCGCGCTTACCCCGCGCAGTTTCGCAGTGACCGATACCGGGGCCGCGCTTAAAGCGGCAGGGGAAATCGGCTATCCTGTTATGGCGCGTATCGCTTTCGCGCTCGGCGGAGCTGGTTCGGGCATCTGCCGCAATGAAGCAGAACTTGTAAAACGGTGCAATATGGCATTCGCCAGAAAGAGCGAAATAGAATCCGCCCAGCAGATACTTGTGGAAGAATGGCTCGGCGGCTGGAAGGAAATTGAATTTGAAATAGTGCGCGACTGCTGCGACAACTGCGTCGCTGTAGCAAGCATGGAAAATTTCGATCCGCTCGGGATACATACGGGCGAAAGCATTGTTGTAGCTCCGGCGCAGACCCTGACCGATTCTGAGTGCGGAAAACTCAGGCGTATTGGCATTGACGTTATACGCCATCTTGGAATAGTCGGCGAATGCAACATTCAGTTCGCGCTCGATCCGTTTTCCGAAGATTACCGCATCATCGAAGTGAACGCCCGCCTTTCGCGCAGTTCCGCTCTCGCGTCCAAAGCCACAGGTTACCCTCTTGCGTTTATCGCGGCGAAAATCGCGCTTGGATTCTCGCTTCTTGAAATTGAAAACCGCATAACGCGCGTTACAAAATCATGTTTCGAGCCGGCTTTGGACTACATCGTTGTAAAAGTTCCACGATGGGACCTCGCGAAATTCAAAAATGTTGATCTGCGCATCGGCTCCGAGATGAAATCCGTAGGAGAGGTCATGTCCATCGCGGGATCATTTGAGGAAGCGATTCAAAAAGCATTGCGCATGACAGGCATTGGCGCTCCGGGACTTTCAGGCGATAACGCCCTTTGCGGAAACAGTTTCGCTGAACCGGGAAAAACCGCATCCAAACTGCGCGACGCATTATCAAGACCCACGGACAGAAGAATCTTTGTAATTTACCGCGCTCTTGCGGAAGGCTGGCCCATACAAAAAATTTACAATCTGACAAAAATAGATAAATGGTTTTTATACAAGATCGAAAATATATGGAAGACCGAAAAAGAGTTAAAAAAATTCAGGAAACAAAATACCGCGCTGTCTTTTTCCATGCTCGCGCACGCCAAACAGCTCGGATTTTCAGACGCTCACATCGGTGAAATATGCGGTTTAAATGAAACGGATGTACGTTCCCTTCGCGGGGAATACCGCATAAAACCGTCTGTAAAACAAATTGACACTCTTGCTGCGGGGTATCCGGCGAAAAACAACTACCTATACATGACATACACAAACGCGTCATCCGCCGGAAATGGAATTTATTCGGACGATGTAAGCCCGTCCGGCCGCGGTGTGATGGTATTGGGATCCGGAGTTTACCGCATAGGATCAAGCGTTGAATTTGACTGGTGCTGCGTAAACGCGGTACAGACTGCGCGCAGGCTCGGGCGTTACTCGATCATGGTAAACTGCAACCCGGAAACCGTTTCCACCGATTACGATATGTGCGACAGGCTATATTTTGAGGAACTGACCCTTGAAAGGGTATTGGATATTTATGAACGTGAAAATCCTGACGGGATTATTGTATCAATGGGAGGACAAATCCCCAATAACCTCGCGACAAAACTATTCGCGGCAGGAACGAACATTTACGGCACAACGCCACGGTCAATTGACATGGCCGAAGACAGAAATAAGTTCTCATGTCTTCTTGACAAACTGGGAATAAAACAGCCTCTATGGAAAGAGCTTACTGACCTTGCATCCGCAAGGGAATTCGCCAAAACGGCGGGTTACCCCGTTCTGATTCGCCCCAGTTATGTGCTGTCCGGAGCCGCGATGAATGTCGCATGGGACGATACAAGCCTTGAGAAATTCATAAATCTCGCCGCGGATGTGTCGCCTGAGCATCCTGTTGTAATTTCCAAATTCCTGGAAAACGCGAAGGAAATAGAAATTGATGCGGTTGCACGTAACGGAGAGATTCTTTTTCACGCCATGACAGAACATATAGAAAACGCGGGCATTCATTCAGGCGACGCTACGGTAGTGCTTCCGGCGCAGCGGGTTTATGTTGAAACGATGCGAAAGGTAATAAAAATCAGCGAAAAAATCGCGATGGCGCTTAACATTACAGGGCCGTTTAACATTCAGTTCCTTGCCTACCGCGGACATGTGCGCGTTATTGAGTGCAATCTGCGCTCCAGCCGCAGCTTCCCTTTCTGTTCCAAGGTAAGCCGTGTAAACATGATCGAACTGGCGGTTAAAGCCATGCTGAATGAACCTGTAGAAAAAATATCAGTCCAGGCGCTTGACTATGAATGCGTGGGAGTAAAAGCGGCCCAGTTCAGTTTTTCGCGCCTGCACGGAGCTGACCCAGTAAGCGGAGTGGAAATGGCAAGCACGGGAGAAGTTGGCTGCATAGGCTCAAACCTTTCCGATGCCCTTCTGAAAGCGCTGATTTCGGTAGGTTACAGAATCCCGAAAGAAAACGCGCGGGTGCTGCTTTCTACAGGTCCAATTGAAAATAAACTTGATTTTCTGGGCTCCGCGCGAAAACTTGTAAACATGGGGCATGAACTTTTCGCTTCAAAAGGAACCGCTAAATTTCTTTCGGATAACAATGTTCGCGTAACGGCTGTGCACTGGCCGCTTGACAAAAAGGAACCCAACATCGCCGGTTTAATCAAGCGCCGCCAAATTGATTTAATCATCAACATACCGAAAGACAACCGCGAAAAGGAACTGAAAAATGATTATATGATCCGCCGCCTTGCCGTGGATTTTGACATTCCGCTTTTTACAAACATAAAAGTCGCGAAAGAATTTATCGACGCTCTTGAAAAATTGCATAACGGCGCTTCATTGGAAATAAAGGCATGGGAAGAATATTAGTCCCTTTTAACAGCATAAAAGTTCCTGCGGCCATTAATGCAAATCCCGATAATGTAAACCACAATGGCTGAAAAACTCCCGGCTCAACAAAATTACTGTTAAAACCTTTTATTGGAATAAAATTCTCATATCTGACTGTTATCGTATATAGCGTATTGTTAAAAAAATGAATATATACGCACAGCCATATTGACCTTGTCTTTATGCAAATCCATGATGCGGCTAAACCCATTAAAAACGCTGATAAAAACTGCCAGGGATTTAAATGCACAAGTCCAAAAAAGAGCGCGCTTACGATTATCGCTTTCCTTTCAGAATAATTCCGTGTAAACCCGTCAAGAATAAGCCCTCTGAAAAAAAATTCTTCAGCGAATGCCGGGACTATCCCTATATAAATTACGGCGATTATTAATGTATGCCCTGCTATCATGGAATCAAAAATATCATTGAATAATTCCGGCATGGGCAATAAAAAATTTAATAGATTATCAAGTTCCGATATAACTATAATAAAGCCCGGCGTAAAAATGATTACAGATATCCATAAAAATGCGGAAACACCCCTTAATTTAAAAACTTCAAAAAAATTCCTGCGTGTTTTTCTGAACCCAATGAACAGAACAATTCCAAAAGCCGCTAAATTTATAAATATTAAAATAATTCCCGATACAACAGAATCGCCTGGCAGATTCATTTTTACCAGCAATAGACCGGATAAAAAACCCAATACTAACTGTAATCCCAGAAATAAAAGACACAAAAAAACAACGTTTTTTATTTTAGGATAGATTTTATTTTCCATAAGCGGCCTCCATTTTTTAGGTTTTGCGTAACAGTTCCATTGGTTTTAATTTGCCTGCAAAACGGGCGGGAATCCACGAAGCCAGCACCGAACAGAGAACCGCGAAGAACCATATCATCATTACCATAGTCCAGTCAATAATGACGGGAATTGTTTCAAGATAAAAACCGGGATCCAGAATTTTCACTTCGCTTCCGTTAAACAAACCTGAGAAAAAACTTAAAAATATTTCAAGAGAGCGAATAATAATGTTTATATTGCTTCCTATTAAAAGTCCCAGCGCGATGCCTGTAACGCTTCCGGCAAGTCCTGTGAAAAAACTTCCCCAGAGAAAAACAGCCGTCACTCCCGCGACGCTCGCTCCTGATACTTTTAATACCGCGATATCCCTGTTGCGCTCAAGTACCAGCATACTGGTCGCCGAAGAAACATTCACCGCCGCGACAATTACAATCAAAGCCATAATAAGCAGCAGCAGCTGTCTTGTTGATTCATACGATCTGTACTGGGAATACAATAAATCTTTCCATGTCTGAATGTTGTATCCTTCTCCGATATTCAGAAACAGTTTCCACGCAAGCTCGTCCGAGTTTTTATAAGGATCGTCGATTTTTACAATCAGGCTTGAAGATGAATGTTCAGGGGAAAGAATACGCGTCCCGCCCTGGGTATTTATAATGCACCATAACGCGTCCAGCTCATTAAAGCCGCAGGACAGTATGCCCCTGACAACAAACGGAGCTGTTTTCGGAAACACGCCGCCGCCTTCGCCTGTTGTTAATGCCATAAGGCGGACAGTATCTCCGACCCGCACTCCGATACCTGACGCCAGGGTTTCACCTAACATAATATCGCGATCAGTTTCAGGCGTCCGTTCTCCGTCTATTACTTTTAAATACGCCGCGCTTCCTGAGTCTTCCCAGAAAGACGCTTCAATGGAACGCACGGATACTCCTGTTTTTCCTGTTTTTCCTACAAGCACTCCCATACTCCGCGTTTCAGGCCACACTCCCCTGACGCCGGGAGAATTTTTTATTTTTTCAACAGTTTCCTCTTCGCTGACATGACTTGAATAATTAAAAACCTGCAAATGCCCCGTTCCCAGTTCCAGATAACGGTCTATAATTCCCCTTATCATTCCGTCCGCTACAATAAGAGTTACAATAATCGGAATAAGGCTTACCGCGATTCCAGCGGCTGCACCGCGCAGATACCGCCCTCCCTCATGAGCCCTGCCCCACAGATACCTGAGCGCTATAAAAAACGCGGCTTTCCTTTTCAAGACTGTTCCTCTGATAATTGACCGTTTTCAAGGATAATGCGGATTGAGGCTTTGGCCGCTACTTTCCTGTCATGCGTTACTACAATTAATGTCTTGCCTCTTTTTTGCGCGCCTGCGTAGAGCAGTTCAGAAACAATATCGCTGTTATCAGGATCAAGATTGCCGGTAGGTTCGTCCGCCAGAATCAATTCTGGATCGTTTACCATTGATCTTGCGACAGCGACCCTCTGCCGCTCCCCTCCTGAAAGCTGCGATGGAAAATGGCCGCCTCGATCTTCCAGTTTAACATCAGCCAACAGAAGCCTTGCTCTGTCAATTGCTTCTTTTTTCTTCATGCCCGCGATAAAAGCGGGGATCATTATATTTTCAAGAGCCGTAAAATCTTTCAGCAGATAATGAAACTGAAAAATGAAACCTACGCGCCTGGACCTGTATAAAGAAAGCTCTTTTTCGCCAAGCGATGTAATTTCCGTTTTTTTATCAATGCCGATATATACCTTTCCTTCGTCTGTTCTGTCAAGGCCGCCCAGAATATTCAGCAAAGTGCTTTTTCCGCTCCCGCTTATGCCCATGATCGCCGCAGATTTTCCCTCTTCAACTTCAAAATTAATTCCTTTCAGAATATGAAGGGTTTCCGTTCCGGAAATATAATTCTTTACAATATTTTCCGCGCTGATAAGAATTCTTCTAACTTCCTGTCCCGCCATGCTGGACAATTCATCACTCATAACGAAGCACCTCCGCCGGCTGTATCCTTGCCGCTTTCCGCGAGGCAAACCATGCCGCGGCAAGGGCAGATAAAAAACCAAACATAAAAATTATAATTATTTCCTGCGGTAAAATTCGAGACGGTATTTCCTCAATGTAAAAGATGGCGGGCGAGAAAACCGCGAAGTCTCTTGCCATCCCAGCGTTGAACAGGCTGCCCATTAAATTTATTAAATAGATAAACGCGTTAATAATACTTTCAATTATTAAAAAGAACTGGGGAATGTTGGAAGCGATAATTAACCCAAGAACAAGCCCGATACTTGCGCCTGTAATACCTATCATTGCGCCGTCACAGACAAAAACAAAACGAACCTCTCTTTCACTGCCGCCGAGCGCGCGTAAAAGCCCTATCTCTTCGCGCCGCTGCAGAACAGACCTTCTCTGCGACTGAAAAATATTTAATCCCACTACAATAAAAATAAGACCCACAAGAATAAACATAAAAAGTTTTTCTGTTCTAAGCGCTCCGAAGAATGAACGGTTATAATCCCGCCAGCTTGAAAAAACTATTTCCTCAAAATACGGCTCTTTTGACAAGCTCTTTTTTACCTGCTCCAGATACTGTTTGTCGCTGAAACGGTTCGCAATTTTTATGCCAATTTTCGTCTCGCTGTCTGCCAACAATGAATTATTATCTTTTATGTTAATAAATGCCCATGTGCAGTCATATTCATAATAACCCGTTCTGAAAATTCCCGTTAATGAAAATTTTTCTATGCCGCCGTTTTCATCTTCCGCGGATAAAATTCCCGATATCGAAAACATGGTAACTTCATCGCCAATGCCGAGACCAAGCCTGCGCGCGAGTTCCGCGCCCAATAACACAGAACCGTTCTGTGAAATATCAAAATAACCGGCTTCAAAATCCAGCCTGTTCTCCATTACCTTGTCAATTTCATGAGCGTTTTCAGGCACTCCCCTGACCAAAACCGCCTGCTGGACGGGACGTCTTCCCCTCGCGAGAGCCTGAAATTCCCTGAACGGAACAGCAGCCCTGATTCCTGGAACAGAAAGAATTAAATCCTGAGCCTGCGTTATATTATCTTCCGGCACAGATTCAAGGCGCAGATGATAGGAAGAAATTTCCAGAATGCTTTCAATAAATCCAAGCTGAAAACCGTTCATTACGGCAATAATTACGATTAACGCGAGAACTCCGACAGCAATTCCCACTATTGATAAAACAGGCGAACTGCCCCGTCCCTTGAAAATATACCGTGATGCGACATACCATATCCACGCTTTTTTCAATTATCTAATCCTTGTCTCAGAAATTTTTCTGCCGTCTTCCCAGACAGCCTGCAGTACTATTATATTATTAATGTATAAGTCTTCGATATCCCTGCCGCCTGTTGTTCTTACAATCCGCTCCAGAACGCCGTCCTTGAGATTCCGTTCCAGGATTCTTTTCCCGTCAGAATCATACTCGTATTCAGCCAAATATTCGACGCCGTTTTCAGTTTTAATGACTGAAGCAATTCGATCATCCCGCCAGGTATTTTCTATAACCCACACAATATTATCATCTTCATCATAAAAAACCTGCGCCAATACCCTGCCCCGCTCGTCTGTTGAAAACACAATTCTGCTTTCTTTCTGTACCGTTATATCACCGAAAAATTCAGGATACGGATTTACTTTCCCGCTGATGAAATCATCTATCTTTGCCGCGCTCATGATATTACCCGGAAAAGAAAGCATAATGGATTCATCTGAAGCAGAAATTTGACTGTCTTTATAAAATACGCGTTCTACTGAACGGAGGAACGAAGAGCGGTTATAACGGTAATTATCGGCGTAGGCCTGCGCATAAGCGTCTCCATCTTCATCCCAAATCATCGCAGAAGCGCTGATTATCATTGAGCTGTTATAATTATAATCATTCCTGTTAATTCTGCCGTCATTAAAAAACCTGTACTCCGATGTTATAAATCCATTATTGCTGAATATTTCAATAAAACCATTTCTGTTATTTCCTTCTCCGCCGCCATTGTTTTCACCGCTGTCATCTTCAGGTTCGGAAAAGACAGCGATCAATCTTGTGGTTCCCCTGCTATCTCTGAATATCCACTGCCTCCTTGTCTCCTCTCCATTTTCATAAAGAACGCGCATTTCTATAAAAAAATTATTTACATAAAATTCTGCCAGGTATTCAGGCAGTTCCTCACGGCTGACAAAATCCGTTACAAGAGCGTATTCATTGCGAAGCGCCGTAATCCGCGACGGAATTTCTTCAAGGGCCATTCCTCCCGCATTGGAACGGAACCACCTCGCGGGAGTTACCCAGTCCGGAACGTTATCTGAAACTGCCTGATAACCAGCTATGCCGCCGTATTCAGTTTCTTCATCCGGTACAGGCAGCAGATCGTCTGTTTCTATGCGGGTCACAGGCCGCGTTCCCACAGCGGGAACAATATTATCAGACTCCTGCGTCAGGGCAATTAAACCAATAAGGAAGAGCGAAATCAGAATAATGATTGGATAAACATTCTTATGCAACTTGGGCGAATTCCTTTGCGAATTTATGGGGATTAAATATTTCTATATCCCCGTATTTTTCTCCCATGCAGATGTACGCAACAGGCAGGCGCAGGGAACTGACAAGAGAGAAAACCACTCCGCCTTTGGCGGTAGAATCGTATTTGGTAAGAATTATCCCGTCCAGCCTGACAGCGTCATGGAAAATTTCCGCCTGGGCTACGGCGTTCCTTCCGGTAGTCGCGTCCAGCACCAGATATTTCAGATAACAGGAATCTTTTGCCCTGGATTCCACCACCCTGTCTATTTTGCGCAGCTCTTCCACAAGCGCGGATTTCGTGTGCATTCTCCCCGCGGTATCCGCGATTACGATATCAGCGCCTCCGGACTGCGCGGCTTCAAGCGCGTCGTACACTACCGCTGCGGGATCTCCTCCCTGTTTGTGGGCTATTACGCGCACATTTAACTTCTGTCCGTGTATTTTCAGCTGATCAATCGCCGCCGCCCTGAATGTGTCAGCCGCGACCAGAATTGTTTTTTTATTGTATTTCTCGCTGTAAAAATTACTTAGTTTTGCGGCGGTTGTGGTTTTACCGACTCCGTTCACTCCCAGAAGCAGAATTGCGCAGAATTTATCAGGCGGCGCTGTAACTGCGGGTTGTATTTTTAAAAGTTCCTCTTCCAGCAGTTCAGCGAGTTTTACAGGCACAGCGTCCGCGCTTTCCTTCTTGCATCTTTCCCTTAAAATTTCAACAGTCCTGTACGCTTCAGATGCGCCAAAATCGCCTTCTATCAATATATCGCAAAGATCGTCAAACAACTCGTCGTTAACCGCGGACTTTCCCAGAAAAAAGTTTTTCAATCTTTCACCGAATTTCATTTAACATTTCCCCTTGTTATTACAACGCTTGTTGAGCCTTTATTGGACATATAAATATACCTGCCCATTAAAAATATTTCAGTTAACGCGGCGGCGCTGACGGCTATAACCGTTCCCATGCTGACATAATACATTGCGGTATTATCTTTAAGGAAATTCTCATTTAGCAGACTTCCCTGGGCATAATTGCTTCTAAGCGACATATCCGAAGTTGTATATGTGTAAAACGCAATCCACGCCGCGATGCCTGTGATCCATGTACCGCCCCATGCCCAATAATGCAAACTCCGCGCTTTGTCTACCCTGCCTTTTTCGGGAGGCATCGAAGTGTTAATGGAAAATATATGGGATGAATCCGAAGGCTGCGGAGTCTGAAATACAATCGATCCTTTCTGCCCGTCAAGCGTTTCCATTTCAAGATATTCCAGAACATTGACAGGCAGACGCAGCGTTAGGGGAGCTTCGCCCGCATACAAAGATCCATGGTAAACAGAACCGCCAGAAATGCTTCCCGGTATTTCTATATCGCTGTACTGCAGTGGATTTAGGGAAACATTAACTTCCGTAAGCATTCCAGATACTAACTCTATCTCTTTTGTGACGGTTTCATAATCAGGCGCGGAAGCTGTAACCGTAACCATTCCCGGCGGCTGTTCAATGATTTGAGTTTCACCCCTTCCGGCGAAAGTCTGATTAATAAGAACAAGAGTTTCCTGCGGCTGCGCTCTTACAACCAGCGCAGCGGGTTTTTTACCGGAAAGAACCGCCATTAATCCCGAAGACATTTCATCTACCGCGTTTTCCAGATCACCGGCGGAGAAAACTATACCGTCTTCCCAGACAAATGATCTTGTATAAACTGTATATAGTTTTATTGAAACATAGTATCTTCCGTGAAAATCAGTTATCGATCCCGCCAAAAAAGCGTCCGCTCTCTGATCTGTACAAAATCTGTACTCATTTCCTTCTCTGGGAGCCGCGGGAAAATTACTAACCAGATTGCCGGAAGTCAACTTAAACACAGGTTCATTGTTTATCAGGGGCGGATTGCTGTCAATTTCTTCATAGGCGAGTTTCAGCTTTTCAATTTCAGCGTCAATGCGTTCCAGATTCTGCCTGTATCGCCATGACGGATCTCCGCGGAACAATTGAAGGGAGCGTTCATCATACTTTGCGGATAACGCTCTCGCGGCGGCGTTACGTGAGCGTACCCATGCGTGCTCCTCGTAATAGGCGTATTCGGGAGACACGCGCGTGCGGTATCCGATTGCGTTTAACTTATTTACGACTCTGCGGGTAACTATGCCGGCTAATGCTTTTTGATCCTCAGGCAGCGAGCTGACATCAAAATTTGTAATGCAAAGAATCCATTCGTCATTCTGCGTTTTTTTTTCAGCTTCAGCCTGCCTGCCCGACGCTGACAGTTGAAAACACAATGAGAAAAAAATTAATAAAAAACATCCTGTTTTTATAATCAAAAAAAATCCTTTTAAACTGTGTCAGCTAATGTTCTGTAATATTCGGTTTCATAATAACAAAATGCGTTGATTCCTTATTACTTGAGGAATTAACTTAACATATCATTCCGTCATTTGAACATTACAGGACGCCAGACCTGCCGTATTGCGCCAGTTGAATCTCAGATACTCTTCTATGAATGGATCAATATCCCCGTCCATCACGGCCTGAATATTTCCCTTTTCAACCTTTGTCCGGTAATCCTTAACCATTGTATATGGCTGAAACACATACGATCTTATCTGGTTACCCCAGGATATATCTTTTTTTTCCTGGGAAAATCTTGCATTCTCCTTTTCTTTCTCCTGACGGTAGTATTCATAAAGCCGCGCTTTTAGAATGCTCATCGCGATTGCGCGGTTTTTAATCTGGCTGCGTTCATTCTGGCACGCGACAACAATACCCGTGGGCAGATGCGTAAAACGAACAGCGCTGTCTGTCTTGTTTACATGCTGCCCGCCCGCGCCGCCTGAACGGTATGTGTCTATCCGCAGATCTTCAGGTTTTATTTCCACTTCGATAGTATCGTCAATAACAGGGAATATATAAACAGACGCGAATGATGTATGCCTGCGCGCGTTAGAGTCAAACGGGCTTATCCTGACAAGCCTGTGTATGCCCGATTCCCCTTTTAAATATCCGTAGGCATAATCCCCTTCTACCTGACAGGTAACAGATTTAATGCCTCCTTCGGCTTCCTGGCAGTCCGCCTCTTCCACAGAAAAACCTTTCTGTTCAGCCCAGCGCAGGTACATGCGGTAGAGCATCTGAGCCCAATCACATGCTTCCGTTCCGCCAGCCCCGGAATGTACCGTAAGAAAGCACGCGTTCTTATCCAGTTCGCCTGCCATAAGTTCAAATAAATTTTGTTTCTCATAACGGGCGGAAATATTTTTAAGCGTACTCTCAAGTCCTGCACATTCGCTTTCATCTTTAGCCTCAGAAGCCAGTTCATAGAGGGTAAATGCGTCCATTATTTCATTACGAAGGGCTTTCCACGGCTCATAACGATTTTTTAGGCTTTTAAGCGAGGTCATTGTTTTTTCAACCGCATCCGAATCGTTCCAGAAACCTGGCTGCGCGGTTTTAGCTTCTATTTCACCAATGCGCTGAGCGAACGAAGCGTCTTCAAAGACGCCCCCATGTTTCATTGATTTTTTTCAGTAAATCTTCAATGGGCGCGCCCAATTCTGCAAGTTGCATTGTTATTACTCCGTTATATTTGCTTTAATATAGAAAATTATAACTTAGATTGTTAATAATTTCAAGAATTCCCCAAATGAAATCCCGCCCTGTAATCACGCCTTATACTATTTATTTAAAGCGGGTATTATTCAATTATGAGTGTATATGAGATTTATGTCGAGAAAAAACCTGATTTCGCGCAGGAAGCGGCTTCTGCGGCTTCTGATTTACGTCTGGGATTGCAGACAGACAGTATTACATCTGTCAGGATAATAAACCGGTATTACGCGGAAGGAATTTCTGATGAGGATTTCCAGACCGTTAAAAATACAATTTTTTCAGAACCGCCTGTCGATATTACTTATGATACGCTGCCGCTTCCGGAAAACTTAAACGAAACGAAGTATCGCTCATTTGCCGCAGAGTACCTGCCGGGCCAGTTTGATCAGAGAGCCGATTCATGCGCCCAGTGCATCTCGCTTGCGACGGGAAAAGAAAGGCCCAAAATACATTCTGCGAAAATTTATTTTTTATACGGCGATATTTGTGATGATGATTTTACCCGCATTAAATCCTGGCTGATAAACCCTGTTGAAAGCCGCGAGGCTTCAATGGAAAAACCGGACACTCTTTATCAGGAGTATCCCGTCCCAAAGGACGTAGAGATTATCGGCGGTTTTATTTCTCTTTCTCAGGAGAACCTTGAAAAATTGCGCATAACAATGAATCTTGCCATGGATTTTGCTGATATGGAATTTTGTCAGAGCTACTTTCGCTCTGAGGAAAAACGCGATCCTACGGTTACAGAACTTCGTCTGCTTGATACATACTGGTCTGATCACTGCCGTCACACGACATTTCTTACAGAACTCGATGAAGTTCAGGCGGATTACGCGCCGTTACGCGAAAGTTACGAAAAATACCTTGAACTGCGCGCAGAACTTCGCCGCAATGACAGGCCCGTTACCTTAATGGACATGGCGACTATCGGAGCGAAAGCGCTTAAGGAACGCGGTCTTTTAAATGACCTGGATGAATCAGAAGAGATCAACGCCTGTTCTGTAAAAATAAAGGTTGATATAGGCACAGAAGCCGGTAATTGCAGAGAACATGACTGGCTTTTAATGTTTAAAAACGAAACGCATAACCACCCGACAGAGATTGAGCCGTTCGGAGGAGCCGCCACATGTCTGGGCGGAGCGATAAGGGATCCCCTTTCGGGGCGATCATTTGTTTATCAGGCTATGCGCGTAACGGGCGCATCTGATCCTTTAAAGAGCGCAGATCTTACCCTGCCGGGAAAATTACCTCAGCGTAAAATATGCCGGACCGCCGCCGCGGGTTACAGTTCCTACGGCAACCAGATAGGGCTCGCTACAGGCCATGTTCACGAAATTTACCATGACGGATATCTCGCAAAACGGATGGAGATAGGAGCTGTCATTGGCGCGGCTCCAGCGGAACATGTTATCCGCCTGACGCCTCAGCCTGATGACGCTGTAATTCTTCTGGGCGGCAGGACAGGCCGCGACGGTATCGGCGGAGCGACAGGCTCATCAAAATCGCACACACTGGAATCGCTTGATACCTGCGGCGCTGATGTTCAAAAAGGCAACGCGCCTGAAGAGCGCAAATTGCAGAGATTATTCCGCAATCCCGAAGCGACCCGGTTAATCAAACGCTGTAACGATTTCGGCGCTGGCGGGGTGAGCGTATCCATAGGAGAGTTAGCGGACGGGTTATTGATAGATCTGAACAAAATCAAAAAAAAATACGAAGGGCTTGACGGGACAGAACTTGCAATCAGCGAAAGCCAGGAGAGGATGTCAGTTGTCGTTTCAAAAAAAGACGCGGAATCCTTTATCAGTCTCGCCGCGCTTGAAAATCTGGAAGCTGCTGTTGTAGCGGAGGTTATCAGTGAAAAACGCCTTGTCATGAAATGGAACGGCAAAACCATTGTTGACATTTCACGTAACTTTCTGAATTCAAACGGCGCGAAGAAACACGCGAGAGCGAGGATTGCGGATTTTTACGCACAAAGTGAAGATAAAGTAAAAACTTTTACTGACGCAAAAGAACTGGAAAAGTTTATCGGCGGTCTTAACATCTGTTCGCAAAAGGGGCTTGTTGACCGTTTTGATTCATGTATCGGAGCCGCGACCGTAACCGCTCCGTTCGGCGGTAAATATCAGCTAACGCCGTCCCAGACAATGACGGCTAAAATTCCCGTTTTAAACGGCGAAACCAGATCATGTTCCCTTATGTCCTGGGGATTCGATCCTGAAATTTCCTCCATAAACCCCTACCATGGAGCCATATACGCTGTAGTTTCATCTCTTGCCAAAATAATCGCCTCAGGCGGAAGCAGAAGCAAATGCTGGCTTACCTTTCAGGAATATTTTGAAAAGTTACGCGGCGATCCCGCAAGCTGGGGAAAACCTGTATCCGCGCTTTTGGGCGCTCTTGACGCGCAGCTTGGCCTTGAAATAGCGGCCATCGGCGGCAAGGATTCAATGTCAGGAAGTTTTGCCGTAAATGAAAATGAAAGCATAAATGTTCCGCCTGCGCTGGTCTCATTCGCGGTATCAGTGACGAAGATTGACAGGATTATTACGCCGGAATTTAAAAAGGCGGGAAGCAAAGTATATCTATTAAAGCCGCCCATGCGCGCTTTTGAAAAACCGGATTTTACCGCATTACGCCAATATTTTGACAGCGCAGAAAAAATTATCGGCGGCGAAGATATTATATCCTGCTGGGCTGCAGGCAGCGGGGGCGCCGCGGAAGCTGTTGTAAAAATGTGCATGGGCAATCATTTAGGTTTTATTACAGAGCATTGTCTTTCGGCGGAACCAGGCTTTGGAGGATTTGTAATAGAGGTTAACAGCGGACACGGAGGGAAAATCAATGAGCAGCTAACAATCATCAATGATTATATTGGGTCTGAACTTTTGGGTTTCACAACAGAAGAATATACGCTTAAAACAAAAAGTTTTGAACTGCATCTTGATAAATTACAGAATGTCTGGGAAAGGACTTTAGAGCCTGTTTACCCGTATTTAATCAAACAGGACGGTAAAACAGAATCTTTTAATTACAACGCAGACAAGCGCGAACCAGCGCGGACCGGCTCTGGATTTGGCGATACTGTTTCAATTTTAAAAAATACAAAGCCAAAGTTCATAATTCCCGTCTTCCCGGGGACCAACAGCGAATATGATACAGCGGGAGCCATTGAAAAAGCGGGAGGAGAAGCTCAGGTTTTTGTTATACGAAATTTAAGCCCCGCGGACATCAGCGAAAGCGTAAACGGATTTGTAAAAGCCGTAAGTTCCGCTCAAAGCATTGTTATCCCCGGCGGCTTTTCAGGGGGGGATGAACCTGACGGTTCCGGCAAGTTTATTACAGCGTTCATCAGAAATCCCTCTGTCTCTGACGCGGTAACAGAACTGCTGGGAAAAAGAGGCGGGCTTATCTGCGGTATATGCAACGGGTTTCAGGCGCTGATTAAACTGGGACTGGTTCCATTCGGCGAAATTCGCGGAATGACAGAAAACTCACCCACTCTCACATTCAATACCATCGGGCGACATCAGTCTGTGCTTGTTAACACAAGGATTGTCTCCAATAAATCACCCTGGCTTTCGCATCTTGAACAGGGGGAGCAGTATATTGTGCCTGTTTCACACGGCGAAGGCCGTTTTATCGCCGGTGAAGATTTAATCCGCAGTCTCGCCGCCAACGGTCAAATCGCGACGCAATACGCTGATTTTGACGGCAACGCGTCACAGGATATCCGCTTTAACCCGAACAATTCAAATTTCTCGGTAGAAGGGATAACATCCCCCGACGGCCGCGTCTTCGGGCGCATGGCGCATAACGAGAGATTTGACGACGGGCTTTACCGCAATATCCCCGGCATACGGAAGATGGATATTTTCGCGGGAGCCGTGAAATATTTCAACCGGTGAATGTATCAGAAAACGTAAACTCTTACGCCCATAATGACATGCGGGTAAAATATTGGAATTTTATTTGTATCCGCGTTAACATCCGTAGGCACAAACCAGAGCTGCCCTTCCGTAAATAAACTGAAGGTCCTGAATACTTTCCATTTTGGGATTGTCACTTTGGGAAACTCCAACTGCAGCAGCAGAGCGCTTAAAAAAGTCGGTCTTCCGCTTTGCGTATAACCTTCCTGTCCAAGATCGAATAATGAAAAATTCGCGCCTATTGCAAATGACGCGGAAAGCCACTCCCAGTCAGGACCCAGGAACGAGCCGAACGGTAGAGTATAAAGGTTCGCAAGCAGTTTTAATCCAAGCACATGGCCGCCGTAACGCACCGGGCCTTCACCTCCAAGAGCCTCATAAAGTTCCTGCGTTAATAAACCGTATTGAATCTGTACCTTTACATTGTCATCAAAGAAACTTAATCCCATGCCCATGTCAAAGTATGTCGCGCCGCCGGCAAAGAATCTTGTATAATTATCCAAATCATTATTGGGAACATACGCGTCGCTTCCGGCGATTGCCTGTCTGATAAACGGCGGAATTACTCCTTCAAAATAAAGCCCCTGAATAAAGCTCGGAACCTCATACGCCGTTTTATCTCCCTGACGCAGATAATAATTCAGGCTGACAAGCTCGACATCATCTGTGGCGGAAGCGGAAAATGATATTTGATCATTGTAGCGGCCTCCGGCTTCAGGAGAAATAAGTTTGATTACGGGAGGCGTTTTGTCTACCTGAACGAGCAGCCGCGTAATGGCGGTTTCGCCGTTTTTCATTGTCGCCCTTACAAAGATATAGTGCATACCTTCGGCCATATCTCCCGTCTCCAGCCTGTAACGGTAATCCATATCCTTGCCTGTCCCTCTGCCGGCCTTTACGAATGTTTTCCCGTTATCAAAACTGATCTCTGTATAATCGGCGGATTTATTTCTAATCTGGTTTCTTGTTTCCCTGTCTGTATTCCTGTCTGCAAGAAGTTCAATATCTTCATCGCTTAAGTTATAACCCATCCGTCCGTACAGATACGGCCTGTCAAAAGCAAAGTCGCCTGTATTCATGCTGTCAACTGTTACCCACGGACCGTTGGGATTGTAAAGGATATTCTGCCCTTTTGACTCAACTGTTCCATTGCCGTCAAAATTACTGTGAACAAGGATTCTGTTTTGACCCTGGTTTAAACTCCCTGAATCAAGGGTGAAGCGAAAGTACCCCGAGTCATGCACTTCGCTTATCGAATAATCAATACCGTTTATTCTGAGAGTTACAGTGGTTGCCTTGTCTGTGCCGCCCGTATGGCCGTAAAGATTAAATGTACCCTGTACAATTTCATTTTCCAGCGGATAAAGAATCTCTATGTGGTTTCTCATGCTCTCACGCGCCAGTTGTATGTTTCTGGAAACGCGGGTAATGTTTCCCGCGAAATCGCGGGCGACAATTTCCATATTGTAAAGCCCGTCATCATGATCGTAAAAATCAATTGTTTCCCTGATTATCTGACTGGTTTCCAGCGTGCGGTTTCTAATCCGTTCCTGAACCGGTTTGCCTTCCAGGCTGCGCACTTCGATAGAAATCGTTTCCAGATTAACATCAATTGATCTGCCCATTACGGAAACTTTTCCGGTTGATACGGAACCATCGCCGGGATTGTCCAGCACAATTTCAGGAGGAGTATTATCCACATTAATCATGCTTGAATAGGTGGCAGGAATTCCGTATTTATCCCATACGCGTATGAAAACCACATGAGGGCCGTCTTTAAGTATTTTAGTATTAAAATGGTATTCCCATTTTTCTCTGCCAAAAATGCTGTTGTAAGAATTCCCGTTATCAAGGGAAATCTGCAGCCCTTCAATGCCGTTATTATCGGAAGCTGTGCCGCTAATTACGACATTATCCCTCAGTATTGTGTCATAAGCGGGATTTACAATGCTCGCGAAAGGCTCCGAAAGCGAAACCCTGAATCTTCTTGTAACAGGCGCGCTTTTAACGCCGTATATGTCTTCCGCGATTACAGTAATCGTATGTTCATTATCAGAAAGACTTGAAATTTCCACGGGGATTGAAAAACCGTTTTTGGCTACAAGCACTGTCTCCGCGTTATTGTCTATCTTCCAGAAAATCTGCTTTATTTCATCATCATCAAACATAACGCCGGATACCAAAAAGTCTGTTGTAACAACTTCGTTTTCAAGCGGCAGAATGACATGCGCTTCAGGTATATCCATCCGCGTATCAATTGTAAAAGGCCATTGTGATATTTCGCTTTTGTTCCCGGCTTCGTCTTCAAAGATAAAGCGCATTGAATTATTAAGCGGCATCCGCGTTGAGTCCATCAGCACTTCATGGAAAACCGGCAGGTAATCATTTTCCAAACTGCCGGATCTGAAAACCTCTGTGACTATTCCCTGCGCGTTATACGTAATGGTTTTCAGCCTGCCCGCCTCCTGAACCATAAAGCCCATGCGGATTGTTCCGTTCACTCCTGAACCGGCGACAGGCATAATCAGTTTCGCTTCAGGAGGTCGCGTATCTTTTTGAACGGTAAAATCAGAAGTAAAGGAGCGGCCGGATTCACTGACAGCCCTGATCAATACGCAGACAGATCCGTCCTGTACTGATGATATGTTTATGTTTTGCGTTACATCAATGCTGACAGGAACAGTAATGGAAGCGATTTCTTCCCTGTTAAGAAGGTTTTGCCATGTTACGCCCATATCAATAGAATACGTCACAGCCGTAACCCTGTTTCTTCCTGAAACGTTAAATGAAACAGGGATGCTTGCCTGCGCCCATTTCCCGTGCGGGGAATTGCGCCAGGATATTGAAGGCGCGGAAAAATCGGCAAGTATTCTGAACGGAGCGCTTTCAGAACCGCCGAGCGAAAGGGTAAGAGGTCCGAAACTGCCTTCTCTTCTCGCGTGCAGCACAACCCGGCCAAATTCATCAACTTCGGCGCTGATATTTTCAGCTCCCGTTCCACTGACACTAACCCTGGAATAAACCTGATCGCCCAATCCCAATAGCGGTTCAAGATCGCTGGAAAGTAAAATGCGGCCGTCCGCTGTCATGTTCGGTCTAATCCATGTAAAACGCGTTCCGAAAGTTTCAGAAACAAAAACATATTCATTAAAAACAACTTCACGGTTGTAGCGGTCGATGGCGTGTAATTCAATCTTTGTAAAACCTGTCTCCAGAGCGGGAACCGGTACAGCAGCGCGGAATATTCCGTCCCTGCCTGAGCTTGTTCTGACCTGAACAGGAGGCAAATCCCCAAACGCAACCGAAGCCGATGTCAATGAAGCGGCTTTTATGGTAAATTCCATTGATCTGTGTTCAGGAATAATTGTCATGCCAGTATAAAATAAATCAGGAACTGAACCTCTTGCTCCTGTTGAAAAAGACGCGATTCTCGGCTCAGGCAGCGCTGCGGGAACAACAATACCCTTTACCTGCACTTTTGGTCCTGTAATACCTGATATATCCTTTGCCCAGACTTCAAGATTATGAGTCCCTTCAGAAATATTTGGAATTAAAAACTGAAAATAACCTGAACATGGAATCTCGACTGCTTCACCGCCTCCCAATGAGTAAAAAACAGATGCAGCTCCGTCATCATCATTTACAATGCCCTTAACAACAAGATTGCCGTTATCACCTGTTAAGGCTCCTGATAAAGGCTCATACAGGGTTACAACAGGCAGATCTGCGTTTTGATCTACCCTGTATCTCTGTTTTTTGACGGTAACATTTCCGGAAACATCAACAGCGCGGACTTCAACATCAATATTTGAAGCCCTCATCCCGCGAAGATCGATTTCAGTTGACCACCAGGGATTCCCTGTAACAATATCAAATTCACCGCCCAGTCTGCCGGCTTTCCACGAAACCGATCTAATTCCAACAGGGTGAGACGCGAAACCGGCTACTGTGAAAATGCCGTTTACAGTTTCAGATGGCTCAGGATACACAATTTCCAATTCAGGCCCGGTATTATTTACAAATAACAGATGAGCTGCGGTTCCCAGGTTGCCCTGTTCGTCCATTGCGTGAAACCAGATTACCGCAGGCCCGTCTGTGAATGTTTTGGTGTTAATATTGATATCCCAGTTATAAATACCGGATCTTCTGTCCAGACTTGTTCTTGCGGAAATGTAGCGGTTTCCCCCGTCCATGGAATAACTAAACGCGTTTATGCCATTACCGTCTGCTACAGTTCCCCTGAGACGGATATTTCCTGAAACAAGAGCGCCTACTTCATGGCTTGAAATCAAGGTTTCGGGCTTTCTCCGGTCAAGATTCCAGGAAACCTGGTGAAATTTATGCGCTTTTACCGGCACTTTTAAACCATTGGTATATTCACTTGCCATACCGGAAAGGCCGTTTTTATCTACAGCCCATGCAGTGATGGTATACGCGCCGTCTTTCCATATTTCACCGTCTGTTGTATCAAGGAAATAAGACCAGTATTCGGAACCCTGGGCTCTTGCGCTGATAATTTCCTCGCCCTTGCCGTCCCTGCCTCTTGTAATTTTAAATTCTACATAATCAACACTATCATCGTCCATTGCTATGCCGACAATATTTAAATTTCCCTGGACACGCATATTCGGCAGAGGATTAATAATTGTAGCCGCCGGAAGGTCAGATTCCGGATCTATAAATATATTATCAGGCCCAGAATACGATACATTACCCGCTTTATCAGTCGCTTCAAGATAAAAATTATATTTTCCCGGTTTATTGCCGGAAATGTCAATAGAATCGGTAAATCCGCTCGGATCAATGGCTTCCCGCGACTCATTTCCGTCTCTATTCCCGCCTGCCCATGTATAAATACAACATGTCAGCAACAAAACAAAGATAAAAAGAGTTCTCTTCCCCATCATTTCCCCCTATGTAAACTTTATAACAAAAATCGCCAAACAAAACTGCAATACAATGCAGAAGAAGCTGAATTTAATACAACAACTATTACATATAAAACTAAATTGAAGAAAAATATTATTAAATCTCTTTCTATAATGACAAGTTATTGTATTACACCTGCTTATATTATAATACTTTTTTTCAAAATTGCAAAATTATTTGAATTTTGAAGAAAAATGCTGATTAACAGTTGTCATGTAAATGTTTTTTTAATATAATATATGTATATGAATAAATTGAGCTGTGTATCTCAAACGAGTCTGAAACCACGGACTAAATATTTGGATGCTTCAGCGGTACAAATGAAAGTTTCTGATAAGCCGCCTTTTAAGGCGGTTTTTTTGTATGCCGGCGGGAGGGAATATGCTTAAAGGACTGTCTTTAATAGAACCGGAAGATATTACGATTGAGGATATGGAGAACCTGTTTTTGCTTGCGGAAAAAATTGAAAAAGACGAAAAATATCTCAGGGATAGCTGCTGGGGAAAACTCATGGCTACTCTTTTCTTTGAACCAAGCACCAGAACCCGCCTGAGTTTTGAAGCGGCTATGCTGCGCCTTGGCGGTAATTGTCTTGGTTTTGCCGATCCGCTTTCCAGCTCCGCTTCAAAAGGTGAAAGCCTGGCCGATACAATCCGTATGGCGGCAAGTTACGCCGATATAATTGTGATGCGCAACCCAAAAGAAGGAGCCGCCCTTCTTGCTTCCCGCTATTCATCTGTTCCGGTTATTAATGCCGGAGACGGCGGGCATCATCACCCAACCCAGACACTTACAGACCTTTTAACCATCAAGCGCCTTTCAGGCAGAATTAACAATCTGACTGTCGGTTTCTGCGGCGATCTAAAATTCGGCAGAACCGTTCATTCGCTTGCAAAAGCACTGGCGCGGTATAAAAACATAAACATGATTTTTATCTCTCCTGATGAGCTTATCCTTCCCGAATATATAAAAAACAATTTAAAAAAACAAAATGTCCAGTTCAGCGAAAGAAGAAATTTCGACGAAGCCATACCGGAACTTGATGTTTTGTACATGACCCGCGTTCAGCGCGAACGTTTCTTTAACGAAGAGGATTATATCCGCCTGAAAGACACCTATGTTTTAAATATGGAAAGAATAAAAACAGGCAAAGACAGCCTTATAGTTCTGCACCCGCTCCCGAGAGTTAATGAAATTTCTGTAGATGTAGACGCAGACCCGAGAGCAGCCTACTTTAAACAGGCAAAATACGGAATGTACGTCAGAATGGCTCTGTTATCATCAATTTTAGGAGTTAATTAAATATGCTGAACATTGAAGAAATAAAAAACGGCATTGTCATAGACCATATCAAGGCAGGACAGGGCATCAGAATTTACAATTGGCTGGGACTTGATAAAGTTTCCTATATGGTCGCGTTTGTAGCCAACGCCAATTCGACAAGAAGCGGCAAAAAAGACATTATAAAAATTGACAACGCCCTAAATTTAAATCTTGACGTACTGGGATTAATTGATCCTGACATTACGGTTAATATAATAGAAAATGAGCGCATAATAAATAAAATAAAACTTTCCCTTCCCAAAAAAGTCGAGAATGTACTTGTCTGCAAAAATCCGCGCTGCATCTGTTCAACAGAAAAATATATAACTCATGTTTTTTACCTGGAGAATCCGCAGCTTCGGACATATCGCTGCGAATACTGCGATGAAATAATTTCTACAGGGGATTTTAAACAATGGTAACTCCCGTTCCCGCAGTTGATTTACTTTTCGAAGCTGTCGCGCAGAAGGGACATGTCTGCGTTGGTTTAGATACCGCCGCAGAATATGTTCCGCCCGCAGAAAGGGAAAAAGCGCGGAATGACGGCGAAGCTGTTCTTTCTTATAACAAGGCGCTGATTGACGCGACATTGGACATCGCAGCCTGTTATAAAGTGCAAATCGCTTATTACGAAGAGATGGGAATAGCCGGGCTTACCGCGTACTCGCAGACGCTTAAATATATCCGCGGCAAAAAAAGCCTGGTTATATCCGACATAAAACGCGGCGACATAGCGGATACAGCCAAGCGTTATGCGAAAGCCCACTTTTCAGGCGATTTTGAAACAGATTTTGTAACACTCAATCCATACATGGGAATGGATTCCATTATGCCCTGGCTTTCTGAAGCTGAAACAGGGGGGAAAGGCGCTTTTATTTTAATGAGAACGAGTAATCCGGGAATGAAAGATTTTGAATATCTTGAAATCAATAATGGAAAACGGGTATATAATGCAGTAGGAGATAAATTATCAAATCTGGCGACAAAGCGGACAAAATGCGGTTATGGATTGTTCGGCGCGGTAATTGGCTGTACAGAAAGAGAGGAAGCCGCGAAAATAAGGAAAGAATATCCTGATCTTTTCTTTTTGATACCGGGTTACGGCGCTCAGGGCGGCGGCGCTCAGGATGCTGCAGTGCTTTTAAAAGACGGAAACGGCGGCGTGGTAAACGCTTCGCGGTCGGTTATTACAGCATGGCAAAAAGGGAAAGAGGACGAGAAAACGGTAAATAACGCATTAGCATCTGAATACGCAAGACACGCCGCGGAAAAAATGAGAGATGAGATCAAAGAGGCATTAAAGTGAACGGTGATTCCCGCGCGAAAAGTTTAGTATGTGAACTTGTAAGCATCTCGCGCATTAACAGTAATATTTTTACTCTGCAGTTTATCTGGGACGGTCCTGAACCGAAAGCCGGCCAGTTTTTTATGATAAAACCGCTCAGGGGTTCGGCGTTTCTGCCGCGGCCTGTCAGCATTTGCGAATGCAGTATGTCTGAACATACCGTAAAATTTATGATAGTTAAGCGCGGCAGAGGCACCGAAGAAATCTCGCAGATGAACTCAGGGGAAAAAGCGCAGTTGACAGGTCCTCTGGGAAATGCCTGGGCGGATTTTCTGCCGGAAAACGGAAAGGCCGCCCTTGTCGGCGGCGGAGCCGGCATTGCCCCTCTTTTGGCGCTGGTCGCGGAAAAACCTGATTATTACTTTTACTTTTATGCCGGTTTTAAAACAGGATTCCGCGACAGGGAAGAAGAAGACGCCATGCTTGGTATCGCGGCGAAAACAAAAAAACTTATAATAACAGCCGAAGACGGCAGAAACGCGCTCAGCGGACGCATTGTGGATTTTCTTTTTGAACCGCAGAATTTCAGCACGGTGTTCGGATGCGGCCCTGAACCAATGTTAAGCGCCCTGAAGGTAAAGTGCGCAAAAAAAAATGTCCCGCTGTTTGTGTCGCTGGAACGCCGAATGGCTTGCGGTGTCGGCGCGTGCCTTGGCTGCACTGTCAGTACATCGAAAGGCAACCGCCATTGCTGTTCACAGGGCGCGATTTTTAACGCCATGGAGATATTTGTAAATGACTGATAACAATAATCCATCCGTGAACGGTAACAATGAAAATATAAATGAACCTCCAAATAACGAAAAAAAGATCGATTTATCCGTCACCATCGCCGGAGTGCGGTTTAAAAATCCTGTAATAGCAGCCTCCGGCACATTTGGCATGGGCAGTGAGTATTCCGGCATAACGGATGTGTCGCTTCTTGGCGGAATCTGCACTAAAGGATTAACACTGACTCCAAGAACAGGAAATTCAGGAATTCGTATATGGGAAACGCCTGGCGGTTTACTTAACACAATCGGACTTGAAAACCCGGGCATTCCCGCGTTCCTGGAAAGAGAACTGCCAAAAATGAAAGAATTGGGGCCTGTCATTATCGCCAACCTCTCCGGCGCATCAGCGGATGAATATATAAACGGAGCTGTGATGCTCAACAAATCTTCTGTTGACATGATAGAGCTGAATATATCCTGTCCCAATGTAAAAGCCGGAGGAATGCTGTTCGGCCTTGATTCCGGAACAGCCGCAGCAATTACAGCCGCGGTGCGCCGCGCCTCGCGCAATAAACCCCTGATTGTAAAACTTTCACCTAACGCACCGTCTCTTTCAGCCATAGCCATCGCATGCGTAAAAGCCGGAGCGGACGCTCTTTCGCTTGTAAACACATTTAAGGCCATGGCAATTGATACAGTCAGCCGAAAACCGGTTTTCGACAACATTACAGCCGGACTGTCAGGTCCGGCCATAAAACCAATCGCGCTTCGCATGGTGTGGGAACTTTATGACGCTCTTGATAACGCCAGTACCAATGTGCCTGTAATCGGCATTGGCGGAATCACCTGTACGGAAGATGCTCTGGAATTCCTTATGGCAGGAGCCGCAGCGGTTCAGATAGGTTCCGCGACATTCTCAAACCCTCATACAATGACCAATATCATAAACGGGTTATATCAGTACATGAGTAAATCAAACATGTCAGGCATCAATGAAATATCCATCAGAAATAAATAAATAGGTGTGTTATGCAAAATGTAATTGAACTGCTGCGTGAATCGCAGGCTATGCTCGAAGGGCATTTTTTATTAAGTTCGGGAAGGCATTCGGACATGTATTTTCAGTGCGCGAAACTTTTGCAATACCCTGATAAAGCGCAAGCCGCTCTTGAACAGGTCGCGCTCCTTATCCGCGAAGATTTAAAGAGCGGAAAATTGAAAATTGATATTGTGGCAGGGCCTGCTATGGGAGGAATAATTCCCGCATGGGAACTTGGCAGACAACTGGCCCTTCCGGCGATTTTCACGGAACGAGATGACAGCGGCAAAATGGTTCTGCGCCGCGGATTTGATCTGCATCCGGGACAGAACATTTTAATTGTTGAAGATGTTGTAACCACGGGAAAATCATCTTTGGAATGCGCCGCCGCCCTTTGCGCAACAGGAGCCGCTGTATCATCTCTCGCGTGTATTGTTGACAGGCGCGCGGAAAACGCGGATAAATTACCCTGGCCGCTATACCCGGCGGTAAAATTAAACGCGGGTAATTGGGAAGCTTCTGAATGCAAATTATGTAAAAAAGGAGTGCCCGCGGTAAAACCCGGCTCGCGGAAAATATAGGAGCAGGGAACCCGGTGTGTGAATTGTTGCAGGAAATTACGGCGTAAAAAATGTAACAGTGACATCCATTCACTGTTACCTGTTTTTTTCCCCGGAGTGATTAAATAATGAAACAAACATCACCATATACGATAATTTTTGACAGCGAAAAGCTAATCGCGGTTAACAAAGCGTCCGGTATCTCTGTCGGCGGTGACAGGTGGGATGATTCAAATGAAAGGCTGGACAGGCTTTTGGAACGGGATATTAATCTGTCTAAAATATACACAGTTCACAGGATAGACAGGGATACATCGGGAATTGTCGTATTCGCAAAAACAAAGGAAGACCACCGCAGTTTGTCAATAGCGTTTGAACAGCGCCAAATCGTTAAACGCTACATCGCTGTTGTTCACGGAAGGCCGCCATGGAAAGAAACAGTCTGCGATCTCGCGCTGGTTCCTGACGGCAACAAGAAACATCACACAATCATTGATAAATTCCGGGGAAAGGAATCCGTTACGCGCTTTAACTTCCTGATGAGCGCAGGCAATTACAGCGTCCTTGAAGCATGGCCGCAGACCGGAAGAATTCACCAGATACGCGTACATGCCGCAGCCCTGGGTCATCCTGTAGTATGCGACAGCTTGTACGGAAAAGAAACGCCTGTTAAACTTTCTTCTTTTAAACGCGGCTGGAAAGGCGATCCCAAACAGGAAAAACCACTGCTATCAAGACTTGGCCTTCACGCGCTTGAACTGACACTGCCTGACGGTCAGGTTTTATCAGCGCCGTTTCCCAGAGATATGTCAAGCCTGATAAAACAAATTGAAAAACAATGAGCCTGCATGACACACACCGGTTTAAACGCACTTGTATTATTTCTCATTGCAAAGGCCCGCGGTACTGATTAATACCCAAATCATCAAGCCGCTTTCTGTGTACTGTCAGCCTCCGGGAAAAATCATCAATGTCTTTGCTTTCCCTGGGACTCCAGAGCGCTTCCGCAATGGCGCACATGCGCGGGAAGATCATATATTCGGCGATTTTTCCTGCGTAGATAAGTTCAGCCCACAGATTACCCTGCCCGCCAAGGATTAACTTCGCGTCTTCTTCGCTCATTTTACTTGTTACAGGATCCATCGAATAGGATTTATATACAGGCGCTATCAATCCTCCGAATGACTGTCCCGGCTCTTCGGGAGTATTAAGATGTTTATAATCAAGATAACAGCCGTATGTGCATGGCGCCATTATCACAGGATGGCCAAGGCGGCTTGCTTTTGTTCCTCCTTCATCGCCTCTCCATGACATGACAACCATTTCTTTCGGCAGTTTAAATTTATCGGAATCTTCCAGTATTTCATCCCAGCCTATTGCTGTCTTGCCGCGCTCTGCGAGCATTTGCACAAGCTTACAGGTAATCCAGCTTTGCAGTTCACCTGTTTTATTTAAGCCAAGTTCGGAAAGTTTTTTTTGGCATTTGGGACATGCATCCCAGCGGTTATACCATACTTCGTCCCCGCCGATATGCACCCATTTTGAAGGAAACAGCGCCGCCAAAGTATTAAATACTTTTTCAGCCAGATCGAAAATTTGATCATTACCAGCGCACAGCACATCCTCGAAAATGCCGTAGCGATCCTCAACGCGGTAAGGGCCGCCCGTGCAGCCAAGTCCGGGGTAAGATGCGAGAATCGCGCTTGCATGTCCGGGAAGATCAACTTCGGGAACCACCTCAACATTGCGCTCAGAAGCGAAACCCACAACTTCACGGATTTCGCTTTCTGTATAAATGCCGCCGTAATACGGCTGGCGCATCAGATTCCGCACCTGTCTGCGCGAACCGATTTCAGCTAACAGCGGGTATTCTTTTACATTAAACCGCCAGCCCTGATCATCTGTCAGATGCCAGTGGAAACGGTTGATGTGGTGCATGGAAAGCGCGTCAATAAGATTTTTTATAAAGGGAACGGAATAAAAATACCGCGAGCAGTCCAGCATGAAGCCCCGCCATGAAAAACGAGGGTAATCGGAAATCTCCGCGCAGGGCAGCTTCAGCGTTCCGTCACAGTAATCTGAAAGCGTTAGCTGACGAAATGTCTGCATGCCGTTGTACATTCCGGCGGGCGTTCCGGCTTCGACCGTTATTCGATCTTTTTCGATGATGAGTTTATACGCTTCGCCGCCCAGATCAGTTTCTTTCCTTGTTACAGAAGGCATTCCTTCAGACTGAAAAAATCCTTCGCCTCTCTTAATTGATACCGGTTTTGGTATTATTGATAAATGTTCCATATTAAAAATACTCCGTTATATGCTGCGGCCGCAAAGTAAACACATTTTTTAGCGTTTCAATGCTGCCGTATACTTCCAGTCCGCTCTGGCGTGAATACAGCGCGTTTTCCAGTGTCCTGTAACCTGTAACAAGCTGGCTTAGAACGCGGATGTCGCAGCGGATGTCAGCGTCTTTTTTTGCGGACGATACCCTGGTACCCTGCGGAGAAAATTCAACAAGATACCTGCCGTTATTCGCAACTATGTTGGCGTCTTCCACTTCAATTACATATTCGCCTTCGCAGCATGGACGGCGCATTTTCTCAAGAGCGGCCCTGACATTAACCACCCTTGTCATGTCCCTTGGCACAATATTCATTTCTACCGACCACGAATCACCTGTAAAATCGAAAGGGTCGATAAATGCCGGCATGAGCCATTTAAAATTCTTGTATTGGGCTGACAGGCCGCTCACTATTCCAAGCGCGCCGTATAAACCTTTCCTGTCAATAAAGGCAAGCTCCGTTACATTCATATTGTGTTCTCCGTCCTCAGCCACATCCTGATATTTAATGTAGCTGCGCGCCTTGCCTTTTTCATCCTTCCATAAATAAACAAATATCCCCGTGGAACATGAATCATTCTGCGTAAAACGTTTCCACGCGCGGTTATCCGGCCAATAATCCCTGTGAATACCGTGGTTGATATTTTCGATGTAGGCTGAATGAACTTCAGCAAGCAAAGAGGTATCATCTCCCGGTTGAATATGGATGAACTGCCCCTCCTGCTTTATGCCGCATAAATCGCCGGTTGAAATGCTGACGCGTTTTCTTGCGCAGGCGATTTCATAGCCGAATTTACGGTAGAAATCATGTGAAAACGGAGTAAGATTGGAAAAAACATATCCGTTTTCATAAGCCTGAGGCAGCAGCTTTTCAAAAATGCGCCGCATATAACCGCCCTTTCGCGCTTCGGGTAAAGTTCCAACTCCTCCGATACCGGACATCTTTACGCTGTGTCCGTCAAAACGCATCAGAAAATCAATATCGAATGTGCCGGCCAATAATTTACCGTTTTCAAACGCTCCCCATGCCCAATGCGCAGGATGTTCAAGAGGATCGATTTTTTGATTCTCTTCCTTTGAATAATCCCTGCGCATATTGAAAACTATTGTATGTATCTTGTAGAACTGAAGTAATTCATCTGTATTCATTCTTCGGATTTCTGTCATTTTCTCTCCTGATTTTTTTTATATAAGAAATTCATGGTAGGGAATTTTATCATCAATATATTGAAAAATATAGTCTCCTGTTATAATGTTTATTAATATGACGATAAAAAGATGTTCAAAGAACCCGATAGTGGTTCCAGGATTGGTAGATTACAGGCGCGTATCAGTTTTTAATCCGGGCGTTATTTTTGACAACAATGAATTTTTTATGTATGAACGCGCCGCAGGCAGCCTGCGCCCGTTCAAGACAAGCATCGGTCTTTTAAAAAGCAAAAACGGAATTGATTTCGCGCTTGCTTCAGATAAACCGGTTTTTTCAGGCGATATGCTTGGTTTTCCCGACGGCTCGGTTGAAGACGCCAGAGTGGTAAAAATTGACGGCGTATTCTATATGTGTTACGCATTACAGCCCTACGCTTTTGACTGCTGGCCGACAGGCATTGCGGTACCCGATTATTATCCTGAACACTACCCTGAATGGAAGGACAACAATACCGAACCGATGATCACCCGCTCAGGCATCGCCATCTCCAATGACGGCAAAAATTTTAAACAATTGTGTTACACTACACCGCCTGAGATTGACGACAGGGACAACGCGCTGTTTCCGGAAAAAATTAACGGTAAATTCGCGATTATCCGCCGCCCAATGCAATATGTGGGCGAAGCATACGGAACCGATCTGCCCGGTATCTGGATTTCTTTTTCAGATGATTTACTGTCATGGTCAAAACCGGAGCTTGTCGCGACAGCGGAAAATCCGGAATGGGAAGGGCTGAAAATCGGCGCTGCCGCAACTCCGTTAAAAACAGAAAAAGGGTGGCTGCTGCTCTATCACGGCGTGGACAGCAAATCTGTTTACAGGGTCGGAGCCATGCTCCTTGATTCCAATGATCCGCGCAAGGTGATAGCAAGAACAAAGAATCCGGTTATGGAGCCGCAGGAGTACTATGAAAAACACGGCCTTGTGATTAACAACACCATTTTCCCAACCGCAAACCTTGTTCATAACGGAGAAATTTTTATCTATTACGGCTGCTGCGATACATGCATTTCTCTCGCGACAGTTCCTCTTAATGAAATGCTGGAATACATAATAACGGGAAAATAACCAAACGCAGGTTTTTACGCGATATAGACTATTTGTCAGAATTATGTTATTATATAATAAATGAGCAAGGCTAAAAGTTTTCAGGTAGATCAAAAAATAGTTTACCCCAGTCAGGGCGTTGGGGTAATAAAATCAATAGTTCAAAAAAAGTTCAAAGATTCTAAAATTCCCTACTATGTTATCTATCTTGAAGTTACTGATATGACTATTATGGTTCCGGTTGATAAGGCCATAGGACTTGGGATTCGCTCAACTGTATCAAAAGATGAAGCGATGAAAGCTCTTGAATTAATCGGAGAAGATTATGAGCCAATTCCTTCCGACTGGAAAATGCGTTATCAGATGAATTTGGATCTTTTAAAAAAAGGCAGCGTCAGGGATATCGCGAGCATTGTTCGCTCGCTTTACCACCGCAGCAAGGTAAAGGAACTGCCCATTCTTGAACGGAAGCTCTACGACTCCGCGTTAAAACTGCTGGAAGATGAGCTTTCCATTTCATTGCGAAAATCCAAGGAAGAAATTGAGGGAATAATCTTCTCCCGTCTGGAACTCAAATAACAATGGAACATCCGGCAAGTCAGAAAACCTTAAACAACAGGTTTGAAAGCTTCCGGGATGAAACGCAGCTGATAGCGGCTGTTATCTGCGCGGCGGGATCATCATCACGCATGGGCGGAATAAAAAAAGAGCTTCAAAAACTTGACAATAATATCACGGTGCTGGGCGCCGCAGTCGGTGCGTTTTTGGCGGTTCCGTCAGTTAATATCATTGTAATAGCGGTTTCAAAGGACGGAGAATCCGCAGCCCGGCAAGCGCTGCCGCCTGAATATTTTATAAAGCATAAAACCAAAATACTGTTTATTGAAGGAGGGGAAACGCGCCGCGCTTCGGTATTCAGCGCGCTTGCTTGTCTTTCATCATATAATCCCCGTTATGTGCTAATACATGACGGCGCAAGACCGCGTGTAAGTCCCTCCCTTATTGAAAAAACAATCGATGCGGTAAAAAAATACGGAGCGGTTATTCCCCTGCTCCCGCTTACGGACACTCCAAAAGAACTGGAAATTAGAAATGAAAAAAGAGAAATAAACAGTGAGCAGCCGGTGATTGGCAATGAGGACATAGAAGCGGTTGTGTATATTAAAAGGCATCTTGGACGGGCAAATGTGGGAGCTGCGCAGACGCCTCAAGCCTTTAAATTTCCTGAGATTTTACATGCTCACGAAAAGGCATCCGAAGCGCTCATGAACAATCCAGGCGAAGAGTTCACTGATGACGCGGAAGTCTGGGGCAGATTTTGCGGACAGGTTGCGGTAATTCCAGGAGAACCGGAAAATAAAAAGATAACATTCCCGGAGGATTTGAATTGAGAGTGTTTCTCACAGAGGCGCAGATGCGCAGGGTTTATACGGGAGAAATTAACTTTTTTTTAATTATAATGATTTTCCTTTGCCTGATACTTTCCTGCGCCAGATCTTCAAATAATGATTCTGTAACAGAACCTCTTCCTGAAGCGCTGCCCCTCGCGGTCAGGCAAGCAAGGCAGCCTCCGGATGAGGAAACAAGGCCTTCGGCAAGAGCGGCGGCCATTTTACAAACCGGAAAGAACCCGCTCTGGTTTCAGCTTACAGAAGACGGGCCTAAACACATTGTCTCCGCGCAGGAAGCGGTTAATTCCGCCGCCCTTATTCCATGGCCTTTAGCGCTTCATGTTTACTTTATTGATGAGCGGGACAATGAGCTTATAATAGTCATTAACCGCGACGGATTTTTAAAATTTGCACCTAACAGCGGAGCGACGCCTGGTATCGCCATGTACCACTTTGGCGGCGGTGAATTCTGGAAACAGTATACATTGGGCGGTTTCGCTTATTATCAGGATAAACCCGCGGCTCTTCTTTACCTGGACGATATTTTCCTTGATACAAACGCTCCCCTTCCCAGTCCCAGAACATGGACATTCAATATGGACTCCAATACTCCCTTCGCGCTTTCAATTCCCGCTCTTGAGCAATTCCCGGCGGAAGAAGGCTGGGATATAGATACCCTTCGCTTTGGCCGGGACGGGTACTGGTATTACAGGGCTGTAAAAAGAAAAGGAATAAACCCGCAAATACAGATGCTTCGCGTACTGGACCTTTCACAGACCGGAAACACAGCGGCACTGGCGGATTTTCAGAATTCAGCTCCGCGAAAAACTGAAATCTCTCATCCGGCGCTGCCTGACCTTCCGCAGGGTTTTGTATATACCGGAATTGGACGCATCAATGGCAGCCTGTTCGCGTCCTGGGAAGATCAGGAAGAGTACAGCATAGGTGCATCCGGATTTGTTCTTATAAAAGAATGAGAAGCCCAGTGTCATGTAATATTCAAAAGGACGACAATATACTCACGCATATCTGTCCCTTAACATTTTTCCGGGTTTTTTTTAAACTGTTGTTATGGAAAAATTAAGTGTACTAATCCCAAAAGGAAGAATTTTTGATAACATAGCAGGTTTGTTCGCGGACGCTGGATTTCCCATCACCCTTGCAGACAGAACATACCGGCCTTCGATGGGAGCCCTCTGGCTGGACGCGAAGATAATGAAACCGCAAAATGTCGGAGAACTTCTTGAACTTGGAAGTCATGACGCGGGCTTTACCGGCATTGACTGGATAAAGGAAAGCGGCGCTGATGTTGAAGAAATACTGGATCTGGGGTTTGACAAGGTTCGCATTGTAGCGGCGGTTCCGAAAGATTATGATGAGGATCATCTGCGCTCAAGGAAACTTGTAGTCGCGACAGAATATGTTAATCTCGCAGATACATGGTTAAAATCTTTGGGATATCAATACCGTATCCTGCGTACATACGGCGCAACAGAAGTTTTCCCGCCGGATGACGCTGACATGATCATCGACAATACTTCCACGGGCCAGACTCTGAAAGACAATGGCCTAAAAATTATCGGAACTTTACTTGAGTCATCAACCCGTTTTGTCGCATCACGTTCCGCCTTCACAAACAGTGAAAAACGCAGCCGCATTGAGGAACTTTCGATGCTCTTCCGCGCTGTTCTTGACGGCCGCGATCATGTAATGCTGGAAATGAATATACCAAAAGAACAGTTTGAATCTCTTGCGAGCCTCCCTGCGATGCGCAGTCCTACTGTGGCTCCCCTTTACGGAGACGCGGGTTTCGCGGTAAAAATCGCTGTTAAAAAACATGAAGTTCCCGATATTATTCCCCAATTAAAAAAAATCGGCGCTCTTGACATTGTGGAATACGATCTGCGAAAAGTAGCGCCATGACAAACCGGAAACGGGTAATGGACACAGGAGTTTATAATGAGAAGAACCGCCGAGATTGAGAGAAAAACAGGCGAAACAGAAATTTATATCAGATTGGATATCGATGGAAAAGGCATCGCTAAATTGTCGTATCCATTGGGATTTATGACGCATATGCTGAACACATTTGCGCGTCACGGACTGTTTGATATTGAAGCGCACGCAAAAGGAGACCTTGAAACAGATCAGCACCATCTTGTGGAAGATACAGGAATTGTACTGGGTCAGTGTTTCGCCAAAGCGTTAGGTGAAAAGAGAGGCATACTCCGCAGCGGAAGCTGTCTTTTCCCGATGGATGAAACGCTTGCCCGCGCGGCTGTTGATATTTCAGGAAGGCCGTATCTTTACTTTGAGGGACAGCTTTCAGGGTCTCCAATAATATCAGCTGCGCAGAATTGCGGGTCAAACCTCCCGGCAGGCGGCGAACCTGGTGAATTTGATTCAACGCGCCGCGTAAAAACATCCTGCGCTTATGATTTTCAAACTGACGTGATAGAAGACTTCTGGCAGGCTTTCGTGAATGCCGCAGGCTGTAATCTGCACCTTGAAATAATCCGCGGCAGAAGCGATCACCATAAAATTGAAGCGATGTTTAAAGCGGCGGCTAGAGCGTTACGCTCAGCGTGTGAATATGATTCCCGCGTAAAAGATTCAATCCCCTCCACAAAAGGAATATTGCCCGGATTTGGCGCGCCCGGAGTACTGGTTTGATTACCAAGGCGCGGAGTCTGATATGATAGGTGTAATTGATTACGGCGCGGGAAATCTAGGTTCCGTGATGAACGCTCTGAAGCGGCTTTCCATTCCCGCGCGGTTCGCCGCAGGACCTGATGAACTGTTAGCTGCAACTTCACCGTATGAAAAAATAATTTTCCCCGGAGACGGGCATTTCGCCTCCGCTATGGCTTCCCTGATTCAATCAGGTTACGCGCAGGCGATTAAGGAGTGGATAAATGCGGACAAGCCTTTTTTGGGGATTTGTATCGGTCTTCAGTTGTTATTTGAAACATCGGAAGAAGGTAACAATGATAATGGCGCGGGATTTACGGGACAGCACCCTAACAGAGGCGATGAAGTAAAAGGGCTTTCAATAATTCCCGGAAAAGTCAGGCGTTTCCCTGGACGAAAAATTCCGCAGATTGGCTGGAATCAAACAAAAACAAACCCGGCATCAAAAATTTTTCGCGGCATAAAGGACAGCAGTTTTTTTTATTATATACATTCATATTATACTGACCCTTCAGAATCGGTAAAACCTTATATATGCGCGGCAGAAGCTGAGTATTATGTCCGCTACTGCTGCGCGGTTGAGCGGGGAGCTTTAGCTGCGGTGCAGTTTCACCCGGAAAAATCAGGCGCAACAGGTCTCGCTTTATTAAAAAATATACTGGAGGATTAATATGCAGGCAAAGAGAATCATTCCCTGCCTTGATGTTGACGACGGCAGGGTGGTAAAAGGAATCAAATTTGAAGGCATCAGGGAAGCAGGCGATCCTGTGGAACTGTCGCGGCGGTACAACAACGACGGAGCGGACGAACTTACCTTTCTTGATATCGGCGCTTCATATAAAAGCCGCGCCACTCTGCTTGATGTGGTTCGCAAAGTAGCCGCGGAAGTGTTTATTCCGCTCTGTGTCGGCGGCGGCATCCGCACAATTGACGATATGCGCGACGCAATGAACGCGGGAGCTGACAAGGTATCTGTCTGTACTTCCGCTCTCAACCGCCCGGAACTGTTACGTGAAATGGCAAACGCCTACGGCAGACAGTGCGTTGTTCTGTCCATTGATGCCAAACGCGTCATAAGCGATAAGGGGCTCTGCTGGCATGCCTTCTCCCATGGCGGCAGAACCGACACAGGCCTTGACGCGGTTGAATGGGCAATACAGGCAGTTGAACTTGGAGCCGGAGAAATTCTTCTAAACTCAATAGACGCGGACGGCACTGGCGCAGGTTACGATTTGGAACTGACGCGCCGCATATTAAACGCCACGCCGGTTCCCGTAATCGCTTCAGGAGGAGCGGGAACGCTTGATCAAATAGCCAAAGTATTACTAAACACAGCATCCCCGGAAATGGACAGTTCCATTTCACCGGATTCGCCTGGAGCGGACGCCGCTCTTGTGGCGTCTTTACTGCACTTCGGAAAAACAAACATTCAGGAAATTAAAAAATACATAGAATCAAAGGGCGTGTGCGTCAGACTCAATTGATGACTTTTAAATCAATTTATGATTACCCGATTACTAATTCTCTCTCCACTTGTTTTTCAATCTGTGAAGACTTGCGTCAACCGCGCCTTTTGATATGCCTATTATATCTGCAACTTCCCTGTTAGTGGCATCTGTGCGGACGCCTGTTATGCGCTTTCTCATGCTTTCAAGCCTTTTGCGGGCTTTTTCAAGACGGTATTTTAATCTGATATAGGTTGATGTGTTTTCCGGAACATAGGAAAGTCTTTTTTCATATACAATACATCTGTAATACTGGCAATGGATTCTTTCTTTCATATAGTAAATCGCATCATCTTTTTTCCTCCTGATTACGCGCAGCTTGTTTATCATTTCCTTTAATTTTTCACCGTCAATTCCGGTACAGCCTGCGGCTCTGTTAATAAAATCATCAGAGACATAGTAGTAACATTTCAGTATCAGCGCCAAAAGCTGTTTGGGATTCTTTCTGCCCCTGTATTCAAAAATTCGAGGCAGTGTATTTTCCTGTTTTTCACAAGAATAAGAGGGAGTATCGTCATAGACATACATATCAGGAACCTGGACGCTCCATGCCGCGTATTCAATAACGCTGTTTGTAATTAATTTAACGCGGTATTCCCTGGCGGTATGATGGATCACAGAGCCTATATACGCGTCAAATGATGAGCCTGTATCCTGATAGGAATCTATCGTATTGTGAAGGCGCGTATATATCCATGATAAATAATCTTTATAATCATCAGTTTCCCAGTTTGATAAACTTGTTTTCTCCTGGTTATTCAGAAGATACTGATACACAAGCCCTTCAAATTCACAGCGATTAATTAATTTTTCCGTGTATTCAGAATATAAATTGTTCAGATAATGTTGATCCATGATTAACCTCTGTTTCTGGATATCGGAACAGATCCATAACAGACGCAGTATCACGCGGGATAATTCAAATAAATGTTATTTTGGTAATGTCGGAAAATAATTTACAATTAATCAAAAATATTTTTAAAAGTATTTAACATAATTTGTTTTATGTACGGAATGTCTCCTTTCAATGTGAGGCCGGAAGCGTTCCTGTGTCCACCGCCTCCTAGGGAAGCGGCTATTTGAGCCACATCAACATTATCAACCGATCTTAAACTCACAGTACAATCTTCGGCATACTCCTGGCGGATAATTACAATCGCCTGCACTCCTTCAATGGAAAGGAGCATTTTATTCAGGTTTTCGGAATCCCTGTTTTCAAAACCGAAAGCGCTGAACTCTTCGAATGTTTCATAACTTAAAATAAGCTTTCCGCCAAAATGCGATTCTATTCTGGAAAGAATCCGTCCCATAATTACCCTGGAATTAAAACTTTTACCGCCGTTCATGATATTGTAAACAGTTTTGGGACTCGCGCCGCTTTTCACCATTCTGGCCGCGGCTTCGAGCGTTTGCGCGTCTTTATCCGTCAGGTGGCGTAAAAATCCCGTATCCGTGCAAAGCCCGAAAAGAAGCGCCTGCGCCTCTTCTGCGGTAAGCTCCAGTCCAAGAGCGGTTATAAGTTTTTCTACTAAAAGCGTGCATGAAGGCGAATCCGCGTCCGTATAAACAGGCGCGTCAGGCGCGGAAATGGAATGAGTTGAAGCTGCATGGTGATCGATTATCGCGCATGGAAACTCATCCAGTAATTCCTGAATGCTGCCCGTTCTTTCCTTACCTGAGCAATCTACAATAATAACTTTTGAATTTGATTTGTTATAGTCAGAAGGAATACCGGTGAACTGTTCTGAATAATTTTTTAATTCTGTGCGTTTAAAAGGCCCTGCCGAACATACAACAGCTTCCTTGCCTAAACGTCTCAGCGCGCTGCGCAGGGCAAGCTGGCTCCCTACGCAGTCTCCGTCCGGTTCTTTATGACCGGCAACAATGAATTTGGAGCCGGTCTTAATAAAATCAATAAGTTCGTCCGGCGGGGAATTCATCAAAAATTAATTTTTGGATTATCTACATCCTCAAAATACCTGCTTACATCAGCCGGCAGCGGCACATTACCCCATGTTTGATGTTTCTTATTTCTGTGTACATAAAGCCTTATATGGCTGAACTCCCCGTCTTTATAAAATATAGTAAGGGTAGGCCAGTTTCTTCCGGGCGGCAATGTCACAAGTTCCGCTTTACCGGCAGCATCTGTAAACCACTCATTAGGGATACTGATAATGCCAAAATCTCTTATTCCGCCCCTGTAATACTGAACAATATAACCTCTTCTGGTCGGATATACTCTTTCTACAGAGACAGTTTGATAATACATTTTTGATGAATTTTCATCAGAAACAGATTGGGCAAAAAGCGGCGCGACAAACGCTCCAATAACCAATAAAATAATCAGTTTTTTCATTTATAGCCTCCAATATTTTAATACTAATAAATAGCGAACCGAAATTCAAGAGAGATTCTCAATTAACGGGACATAATAAAATGCAAAAAAATTATACCGTATTATCTGTTCATAAAAAGAACAAAATATAATAAAATACACCATAAAAGAACAGAAAATACAGATCCCTGCAGCAATCAGGAGCCGCCAACTATTGCTTCAAAAATAAAACGTTTTTGCTCTACAAATTCTTTTGATACAGGAAAATCCGCTTCACGGGGACGGCGCGGGTATACATCAATTTTATGAGTGATTATTCCGGGTTTGCCGTTCATAATGTAAACCGTATCAGACAAAACAAGCGCTTCTTCTACATCATGGGTTATAAATAAAGTAGAGAATTTCATATCTTCCGCGATCCCGGCGTACCATGCCTGCATCGTATGTCTTGTAATGGCATCTAACGCAGAAAACGGCTCGTCCAGCAGAATAACGGAATTACGCAGCATACATGTCCTGAGAAGAGCCGCTCTTTGGCGCATCCCTCCCGAAAGCTCACTCGGGTATTTATTTTCATAACCCGACAGACCGAATCTGGGGAAAAAACCTGAAGCATACTTGCGCGCTTCCTTCTTTTTTTCCCCGTGAAGCAGCAGCGGCAGAATCACATTGTCAATCACGGTGCGGTATTCAAGCAGAAGATCTTTTTGCAGCATATAACTTACCTTTCCGCTGATTCCTGTTATATCTTCGCCGTCAAGGAATACCTTCCCTGTATCCGGCAAATCCACGCCTGAAAGAACATTAAATAAAGTTGTCTTGCCAACTCCCGAGGGGCCCAGCAGGGAAATAAAACCTCCCGCCGGCAGCCCAACTTTGATATCCTGAACTACAGGCGCTTGTTCATAGTTTTTAGAAATGTTCTCACAAAAAAATTTATACATGTCAGTTACGCGGGAATGTTTTTCAGGTTACGGTAAATATTCATTTGTAAATCCGCCTGAACCTATATCTTTTTCCAGCAGTCCCTTTTCAAACATCCATCTGTAAAAATTTCCCCAGCGCACAGGATCAATTTCTCCCCAGCGTTTCGCGTCCCCCTGGTAACGTGTTTTTAGATATTCCTGGCTTCGCATAACAAGAACGCGATCCAGTTCAGGCGCGTGTTTTAAAAGAATTTCTGCAGCTTCCCCTGAATTTTGAATGGCGAAATTATACCCTCTGCTGATTATAGCCAGGAATTTTTTGGCTGTTTCCGCGTTCGCGGAAGCCCAACGGGTATTCGTAACAAGCACAGGCGTGTAGAAATCCAGTTTACTGTCGATCATTCCTAAATCAAGATAATTGATATCCACCCCGTTTACTTCCGCAGCGACGCCGTCCCATGCGTAATAAATCCATATCGCGTCCACATCGGTCTGAAGAGCGGAAAAAGCGTCTGTAGCGAAATTGGGAATCATCCGCACCGCGTTAAAATCGCCGCCGTCATTTTCCACAATATGGCGTACAACTTCAGTAACAAGCGGCGTCTCCCATGAAGCGAAACGCCTGCCGCAAAGATCTGCCGGCCTTTGTATGCCGCTCGCTTTCAGAGACATAATCCCAGATGTGTTGTGGCTTATAATGCCGGCGACCGCCGTTACACCTAACGCATCGCGATCTTTGGCGATAGCGGGCCCCATTGACTCCTGAAAACTAACAGCGAATTCCGCCTTGCCCGACGCCAGCAGCACAAGAGCCTCATCCTCAGGCGGCTGGGTAATTGTTACATTCAGACCAGCTTCGGCAAACCAGCCTTTTTCCAGCGCCACAAACATCCCTGTATGATTGGTGTTCGGCGTCCAGTCAAGCAGCACGCGGACAGTATTGTCTCCCTTTTTACCGCAGCCGGTAAAAACCGTTAAAATGACAACTGACAACCAGATCAATTTTTCATTTCTCATTCCTTATATCCTCCTTTTCTCCAGGGCATGGCCTTTTTTTCAACTAACGATACAAGCTTAATCAGCAGCAGGCTCAATGCCGAAACAAGCAATATTACCGCGAACATTTTATCAAACGAATATGATCGCCTGACGCGGATCATGTAAACACCCAGCCCTGCGTCTCCGCCAAGCCATTCTGCGATTACAGCGCCTATGATTGAATATGAAGCCGCGATTTTTAATCCTGAGAAAAAAGCAGGCAGCCCCTGCGGAATTTTAATATAACGGTACAGCTGCCATTTTTTTGCGCCCATGGATTGAAGCAGGCGCAAAGCGTCATTATCAGCAGACGCGAACGCTCCCAAAAGACCGATTGTAACAGGGAAAAAACAGGTAAGAAAAACCAAAGTGATTTTTGGAGCGAGACCGTAACCCATCCATAAAATTAAAAGAGGCGCTACGGCGATTACAGGCATTGTCTGCGTGAGCAGCAGAATGGGCGTAATCATTTGTTTAATAAAACGGCTGGAGTCCATTATAATTGCCAGAATAAACGCCGTTATTACAGCCAGTGCTAAACCGGCAAGCGCTTCAAGCAATGTATACAGCAGATGTTTCGCAAGAAGGTGAAAGTCCGAAACAAAGACCTCTATTACCTGTAACGGACCTGGCAGCATATATGGCGGGACAATGCCGCTCATGATGATAAACTGCCAGACCAGAATCAAAGCGGCAATGGCGGCAAACGGCATAAAATTATAGCGCTTAAATATGCTTTGCGATCTTTTCATCAATAGACCATGTCCCGCCATTGGGGTTATACGCAACTTTTATATATGTCAAAAGGCTTGCCGCTCCTTCCCTGATACATATCAGCTGACATTCTTTAGCGATATTCATAAGACTATCAAAATCGCCCTCGATAACAGTTTCAAAAGGTCCGACAACTGTTTTAAAACCTGTGCTTTTAATGTAAGCGATAACTTTATCTACTATTTGCAGCAATGTACAGCTTCGCTGTTCTTCGTCTCCGTCTGCCGGCTGCGGCAGCACCTGAATAGCAATACTTGCTTCCGGTCTTTTCATAATTCCTCCCAAAAAAAAATGCCTCCGCAAACCTGCGAAGACATCTGTAATACAGACAATTGTCTGTTAACATTTCCCTCCGCCGGTATTATCCGGATCAGGTACGGTGTCCAACGGACACCAAGGGTTCCGGACGTAAAGCCGTCCAATCTCAGCCGATACTGCCTTGTCACAAAGCCCTGTTTGTGATCAGTTCTAATCAGCGCCCCATTTAATTATTGTACTTGAATACTATCTAAATCATTAAATACGTAAAAATAAAAATTGTCAATATGTTATGTACCATGAATGTATAAAAAATACACCTGATATTACAGACAGAATTATATGGATGGCACATTCAATATTCAAAAATTAGGTATTGAATCTGCATCAATTTATGCAATATATTTATAAGGAGGACTTTTACGAAAAAATCTTTTAGTATTATTTTTTTTCCGGCAGGTTAATGGAAAATGAAATCATGGAAACATGCCCTAATGGGTTTTGCCGCGGCAGTTATTTTTTCCCTTTTATATCTGTCAGGAATTTTAGTAACGCTGGAAGAGCGTCTGTATGATTTTTATCTTGGGTTAAGATCAGATCGCCAGCGCATAGACAATGTTGTTTTTCTGGATATTGATGATAACGCTATCGCTTATTATGGAATCTATCCATGGCCGCGCTCCATTCCGGCGGACGGACTGTTACGCCTTAAAGAATACGGAGCGAGAGCCGCCATTTTTGATATTGAATATATTGATCGCGGTCCTCAGGGGGTAGACAGTCTGTATCTTGATCAGGGCCTTGGCGATGACTTCTACCGCAGTTTTTCCGAAATTGGAACAGCCGCACAGGAAATATTCGCGTCATTAAGAGAGGGACGGAGCGGGCGTAATGATATTAATGATTACGCTGATTATCTTTCATCCATGATCGAAAACGAGCATGACATCCTGTACAACAAGGCGCAGCGAATCGCGCGCGATAATGACATTTATCTGGCTCAGGCATTGGCCCTCTTTGGGCGCAGCTGGTCAACCATAAATCTCCGGGCAGCCCCTCTCGAAGGCGAGCAGTCCGAACGCCGTCCTGTCGCAGAGGAACGCTTTTCATATCCTGTAAACGCTTCTCCGGACGCTCCTGCCGGAGCCGGATTTGTTGACATATTGCCCGCTCTTCCTATGTTCGCGAAAGCCGCGAAAGGAGCGGGTTACACAAATGTGGAAATTGATGATGACGGAGTAAGAAGGCGCGTTTATCTTGCCCAGAATATATATAATCACTGGTACCTGCAGCTTGCCTTCGCACCTCTTATCGACTATCTTGGCAGGCCTGAAATTCAGCTTGAAAAGCGCAAAATGACAATCAGGAACGCGCAATTGCCCGACGGCAGGATAAAAGACATTGTTATCCCCCTTGATTACAAAGGCCGGCTGATGCTTGACTGGCCTAAAGACGACTACACTGACAGTTACGCGCATCGTTCATTCGGGTATTTCTGCATGTTAGACGACATTGAAGCGGAACTGGAGAATTACAACCGTTATCTGACATCCGCGCAATGGTACTTTTTCGCCCAGTTCGAGCCTTCGCTGCGCCAGATTCCGGCAATCCTTTACGACATAGCGGACCTCTTTGACGAAGCGCGCGAAGCAAAAAACAGCGCCATGGAAAACACCGACGACAGCGCGTTTAACGCCTATCTTGAATGCCGCAAATGCGCGCATGATCTGCTGGCTGAAATTACGGGGATGGACGCGGTAAACAGGATTCAAAACATAAGCGGTACGCTTTCAGCGGAATATCCTGAAAACGCAGCGGAAATAACGGAAGAAGCCGAGTTTATTGCCATGTTTGTCAGCTACATTGACATAAATCTGAAGCGCCACGCAGAACTTACAAAAGAAAACGATGAAATGCTGCGCGATAAATTTGTCGTTCTGGGAAGGGTTGATACGGGAACCACCGACTACGGAGCAAATCCGTTTTACGGCAAATACATCAATGTAGGAACGCACGGAGTTGTGCTGGATACCATTCTTTCCGAAAGTTTTATCAGGCCTGTCAGATTCTGGTGGTGCATTCTGTTCATGCTGATTTTTATTCCGCTCTTTTTCTTTTTCAGCGCTCAGCTTCCGCCGGTTTCGCGCGCATCTATCGGGTTTGGCGCGATAATAGTATTTTTACTGTTAACTGTCCTTTTATTCCGCATTACAGGAATTTATATAGGTCCGCTTGGAATCGTTTTTACGCTGTTAAGCGCCATTATTGTCCGGGAAATAATTTCATACGCCGGTTCGGAAAAAGAAAAACATTTTATCCGTACAGCTTTCTCTACCTATGTCTCAGGCGATGTTGTAAAGGAAATTATTTCAGATCCTTCGCGCCTTCAGCTTGGCGGAACAAAACGTTTTATGACCGCCATTTTTACCGATGTTAAAGGTTTTTCCACCATTTCGGAAAAACTGGGCGATCCTGCAAAACTTGTAAGCCTGCTTAATAAATATTTAAGCGCGATGAGCGATGTTGTTCTTGCCGAGAAGGGAACGATTGACAAATACGAAGGGGATGCCATAATCGCGTTCTTCGGCGCGCCGCTTGAACTTAAGGATCATGCCCTGCGCGCATGCATTTCCGCGATTAAAATGAAAAAAATCGAAATTGAATTAAACAATTCCATAATGGAGCATAATCTCTCGCCTTCGCCGCTTCTGACGCGCATCGGAGTAAATACCGGTTTCATGGTAGCGGGCAATATGGGCACGGCCAACAAAATGAACTATACAATAATGGGCAATGCGGTAAATCTCGCGGCCAGACTGGAAGGCGTAAACAAGCAATACGGCACATGGATACTCGCGTCGGAGGACACTGTGCGCGAAACAGGAGATGCAATTTTATACCGTAAACTTGATCGCGTCCGCGTTGTTGGAATCAATGAGCCGGTGCGTCTTTGTGAACTTTTGGATATGGCGGAAAACGCTGACGAGCAGGATAAAAACCGCGTGTTAATATTTCATGAATCGCTGAATTTATTTGAAAAACGGAACTGGAAACTGGCGGCCAGAGGTTTTAAGGAAGCGCTGTCAATCAAACCTGACGATGAACCGTCTAAAATATATCTGGAACGCAGCGTAAAATTTTTCAGGAACCCGCCTGATGATTTCTGGGACGGCGTTGTAAACATGACATCAAAGTAAAAAAAAGCGGTTAAAAAATTACGGTCTCTATAAATAAAACTTAAATCTGTGTTATTATTGCACAAGGAGTTAATTATGTCAAAAATTCCGGTTGGTATTTTAGGCGCGACGGGCATGGTCGGGCAGCAGTATATTTCACTATTAAATGATCACCCGTGGTTCAGGGTAAGTTACGCCGCAGCCTCGCCCAGAAGCGCGGGTAAAAAATATGAAGAAGCGGTTGCGGGAAGATGGCATCTTGCCAAAACATACGCGCCTCATGCAGGGCAGGTTATTGTAGAAGACGCAAACGATGTAAAACGCGCAGTTTCAGCTCACAAAAAAAATAAATGCGCCTTTGTGTTTTCCGCGCTTGAAATGGGCAAGGAAGAAACGCGCGCTTTGGAAGAGGAATACGCCGCTGCGGGAATTCCTGTCATTTCAAACGCTTCCGCCCATCGCTGGACAAATGATGTGCCTGTTCTCATCGCGGAGATAAACCCGCATCACGCGGATATTATACCGACACAGCAGGAAGCGCGCGGCTGGACAAAAGGTTTTATCGCCGTAAAACCCAACTGTTCAATTCAAAGTTATATGACTCCCATTCACGCGCTTGTGCAGGCCGGTTTTCTGATAAAAAAAACAATTGTTACAACAATGCAGGCAGTGTCCGGCGCGGGTTATCCCGGCGTTCCTTCTCTTGATATGATCGATAACATTGTCCCTTACATCGGCGGCGAAGAAGAAAAATCCGAGAAAGAGCCCCTAAAAATATTCGGAACAATAATCAACGGCGTTATTCAAAACGCCGTTATGCCGAAAATTTCCGCGCATTGCAACCGTGTGCCTGTTTCGGACGGACACACAGCCTGTATTTCTCTCGCCTTCGGCATGAAAAAACCGTCCATCAATGAGATCAGGGAAATCTGGACATCTTTTAAAGGATTGCCTCAGGAAGAAAAATTTCCCATGGCTCCTGATCAGCCGATTGTTTACCTTGAAGAGGATAACCGTCCCCAGCCGCGCAAAGACCGAGATACCGGCAAGGCGATGGCTGTTGTAATCGGGCGGCTAAGGCCATGCAATGTTTTCGACATCCGTTTTACATCTCTTTCGCATAACACAGTGCGCGGTGCCGCCGGCGGAGGCATATTAAATGCGGAACTTTTAAAATATAAAGGTTATATCAGTTAGCGGGAAAAACAATTATGAACAAGAAATATTTTCCGTTGGATAAAAACGCGCTTGAAAAACTGGCACAGCGGTTTCCTACTCCGTTTTATATTTATGATGAAAAGGCAATAACAGAAAATGTCCGCAGGATAAAGGCCTCGTTTTCCGTATTTCCCTCATATAAAAATCACTTCGCGGTAAAAGCGCTGCCCAATCCCTATATGCTAAAAATTTTAAATAACGAAGGCTTCGGCGCTGACTGCGCAAGTTATCCGGAACTGTTGTTAGCTGAAATGTCAGGCATGAAGGGCGAGGACATCATGCTCACATCCAATGAAACTCCCGCAGACGAATATAGAGCCGCAAAAAAAATGGGAGCTGTGATCAACCTTGATGATTTTACCCATATTGAATTCCTTGAGAAAACATCAGGACTGCCTGAACTGATTTCCATGCGTTACAATCCCGGTCCGCTAAAGGAAGGGAACGCAATAATAGGCAGGCCGCAGGAAGCGAAGTACGGTTTTACGCGGGAGAAAATAATTGAAGGTTACAGCCTGTTAAAAACAAAAGGAGTAAAACGCTTCGCACTGCATACGATGGTCGCAAGTAATGAGCTTTCCATCCCCTATCACATTGAAACTGCGCGGATGCTCTTTGAACTCGCCGTTGAAATAAAAGAAAAAACAGGCGTGCGCCTGGAATTTATTAACCTCGGCGGCGGCATGGGGATTCCTTATAAGCCCGATCAGGAAGCCGTGGATTATCAGGCGCTTTCGGACGGTATTCAGAAAGCATATAACGAAATTTTAAAACCGGCGTGTCTTGATCCCATGAATATCAGGACAGAATGGGGAAGGGTTGTAACAGGCCCGTACGGATGGCTTGTAACGCGGGCGGTTCATAAAAAAGAAATTTACCGCAATTATATAGCCCTTGACGCGTGCATGGCCGACCTGATGCGCCCTGCCCTTTACGGCGCGTATCATCACATAACGGTTCCCGGCAGGGAAAACGAACCGTTATCTGAAACTTATGATATTGTGGGCAGTCTGTGCGAAAACAATGACAAGTTCGCCATACAAAGGAAACTGCCTAAAATAAAAACAACGGCAGAATCGGGTTCGGGCGATTTTGTAATTATTCACGACGCCGGCGCTCACGGCAGGTCAATGGGTTTCAACTATAACGGCAAACTCCGCTGCGGAGAGCTTCTCCTTCGTCAGGATGGCTCGGTAGTGCAGATACGCCGCCCTGAAACAGTGGAAGACTATTTTGCAACGCTTGATATTACTGGTTTAAAAGATTTTAAATAATTATTAACACGGAGACAAAATGATAAGCAGAAATCAATACATCGCCAATTTGAAAGCAGGGTACCTGTTCCCTGAAATCGCAAAGAAAAGACGCGAGTACGCCGCATCGCATCCGGGCGTAAAAATAATAAGTCTGGGCGTCGGCAACACAACTGAACCAATCCTGCCGCATATAAACGCCGCTCTCGTTGAAGGAGCGAAAAAGCTCGGTGTTTTGGAAGGTTATTCAGGTTATCAGGATGAAGGGCTGCCATCTCTCAGGGAAAAAATTTCTGAAGTTTTTTACAGCGGAAAATTTTCTATTGATGAAATTTTTATTTCTGACGGAGCGAAATGCGACATTGGCAGATTACAGACACTCTTCGGAGCGGGAACAAAAATCGCAGTACAGGACCCATCGTACCCTGTATATGTGGACGGTTCCGTATTGACAGGAGCCGCAGGCATCTGGGAAGGAAACGGCTACGCCGGTATTACTTATCTGCCATGCACGGCGGAGAATAATTTTTTCCCGAATCTTGACGCTGTTCCGCGGAACAGCCTTGTCTATTTTTGTTCACCTAACAATCCCACAGGCGCGGCGGCTACATGCGATCAACTGAACGCTCTTGTAAAAACCGCGATTGACAGGGGCTGCATAATTATTTTTGACGCGGCATACAGCGAATTCATCCGGGACTCCAAACTGCCAAAAACCATTTACGGGATTGATAACGCGGCATCCTGCGCTATCGAAGTCAACTCATTTTCAAAACCGGCAGGTTTCACCGGAGTGCGTCTTGGCTGGTCTGTTGTGCCAAAGGCGATAAAATATTCAGGCGGAGAAAGCGTAAACGCGGACTGGAGCAGAATCGCCGGCACCATTTTTAACGGCGCGTCAAATATCGCCCAGGCCGGAGGGCTTGCAGCGCTGGACAGCGAAGGGCTTAAGGAAATCCGCGCACTTACCGATTTTTATCTGGGTAACGCAAAAATAATAAGAGATACACTTGTAAAACTTGGAATAACCTGTATAGGCGGCGGCAATTCACCGTATATCTGGGCACGCTTTCCGGGAAGAGACAGCTGGGAAGTATTCCAGGAAATCCTTGAAAAGTGCCAGGTTGTCACCACTCCGGGCATCGGCTTCGGCCCTGCGGGGCAGAGTTTCATTCGTTTTTCGGCGTTCGGTCACAGGGAAGATGTGGAAGAAGCCTGTAAACGGCTTGAAAAACTGGCTTAATCAAGCAGCCTGTCAATGTATACAAAGTAATATCACACAGCTCATTAACTGCTAATTCCTCCTATTTTTACTGCCGATAAATAAAAAGGAAGGGGAAGCGGTCAATTCGTCAGAGGTTGAATTTACCTCGCCCCAATCCAAAAGCAAAAGGAGGTTCCCCTCGTGGTTAGAGGATGGTATACCGGCGCCAGCGGTATGAGGGCGCAGCAGTGGAGGCTCGAAGCTGTCGCGAACAATCTTGCAAATGTGAACACAGACGGTTACAAAAAAGACGTAGCCGCTTTTAAATCTTTTCCCGAATTATTAATCAGACGGCAGGACGATGACGGAGTATATCTGCATCCATTCGGTTCCGCGGACATGGCGCCGATTGTCGGGAAAATGGGCACCGGCGTTGAACTAAACGAATTATTCACCAATTTTGACCAGGGAGCGCTCAAAGAATCCGCGAGCGATTTTGATTTTGCCCTGGACGGAAAGGGATTTTTTACCGTATCCACTCCCTGGGGCGAGCGTTACACAAGAAACGGCGGTTTTATGCTAGGCAAGGAAGGTTACCTTGAAACCAAAGAAGGCTATCCTGTGTTAGGTGAAAACGGACCAATCATGGTTAAAGCGAATAATTTCCAGGTTGATAAAGACGGACGCATCTGGATCAACGCTGCGTATTCGGATGATCCTTTTGAGCTTGTAGGCAGGGAGAACAATCAGTGGGAAGACACTGTTCTTTTGGATACTTTAAAACTGGTGGAATTTGATATAGACCGTTATCTTGAAAAACAGGGATCAAGCCTTTACAGGGAAAGCTACACATCAGGTCCTGCGATGATAATGCAGGCGGGAAACCGCCCAAAGGTTTTACAGGGTTTTACGGAAGCGGCGAATGTTGATCCTGTAGTGGAAATGGTGCAAATGATCGAAGTTAACAGGGCTTATGAAGCGAATCAAAAAATCATTCAGACACAGGAAGCGGCTCTTGGCACATTAATAAATCAGGTAGCTAAAGTTCAATAGGAGAATAGATAATGGTTAGAAGTTTATGGACAGGAGCGTCCGGCATGATCGGCCAGCAGGCCAATATCGATGTGATTTCAAATAATCTTTCAAATGTGAATACGCACGGTTATAAAAAGCAGCGGGCGGATTTTGAGGATCTTATCTATCAGACAATAAAGGTTGCAGGCACTCCCGCTACGGAAGACACCGTAGTTCCGGTCGGGATTCAGATGGGACACGGCGTAAAGTTAGCTGACACCCAAAGGGTTTTCGCGCAGGGCAACTTGCAGCAGACTGATGTTCCGACCGACATAGCGATTGCGGGCGAAGGTTTCTTTATGATTCAAATGTATGACGGTTCAATTGCCTATACGCGCAACGGAAACTTCAAGGTTGATTCAGACGGCCGCATGGTAAATTCAAACGGCTACTGGCTGCTGCCCGAGATTACAATGCCGGAGCTTTTTCTGCCTGACTCAATCAATATAACAAAAGACGGAAGGGTCAGCGTAAGAATTCCAAATAACGGAGACCTGGTGGAAGTTGATGTAGGAAGGATACAGCTTTACCGTTTTCCAAACCCTGTAGGCCTTACCACGGTAGGTGAAAATCTATTTAAAGTCACTCAGGCCTCGGGAGACGCGATTGTAGGCACTCCAGGATATGAAGGCATGGGCTCCTTACAGCATAAATTCCTTGAAATGTCAAATGTCGCTGTGGTACAGGAAATGGTCAACCTGATAGTCGCCCAGCGCGCCTATGAATTTAATTCACGCACAATCCAGACAAGCGACAATATGCTGGGAACAGCGACTACTTTAAAGAGGTAAAATAAATGGAACTGGCCGGTTTAGGATTTATTAATACAGATGATTACCGCTCATCTGCGGCGATGAACGCCCACAGAACAAACAACTTCGCGGAGCTTCTTGAAAAGGCGCAGGAAAGAAACAGCGCTCTGGCGAACGCGCCGCTCGAATCCAAAACCGGTTTTTCCAAAACGGAAATTGACAAAACAGACAGGCTCTACGAGCTCTGTCTTGAACTTGAAACTTTTTTAGTTAAAAATCTTTTAAACAGCATGAGAAGCACCGTGCAGAAGTCAGGGTTAGTGGATGACAGCTTCGCGGGAAAAATGTACGAAGATATGCTCTACGACGAATACGCCAAAAGTTTTACCAAAAGCGCAAGTTTCGGACTCGCCGACCAGGCGTATTTGCAGTTAAAACAGTTCAGTTAATAGTTATACAAAAAAACAGTGACATTCCCCGGGGTATTAACGCTAATCTCTGGTCAGACAGGGTGAAAACAAGCCAAAAAAATTATTACCTTAATATTATGAATATTGCAAAAAGAATACTAACTGTTATTATATATAATAGACAGGAGATATTAAATGAACAGCAATAAAAGAGAGATGGTTTCATGGTCCAATAAATTATCGTGCGGAATAAAGATTATCGATGAGCAGCATAAGGGTCTTGTTGACCTCGTAAATGACATGTTCAATCACGCGACAGGAAACTCAGTGCAGGAACATGATTATTTTAACAGGGTAATCCATGAAGCTTTAAAATATGTTAAAAATCATTTTTCTACGGAAGAAAAAATAATAATCGCGACAAAATATCCCGAATACGCTGAACACAAAAAAGAACACGACGCTTTTGTGCTGGCTGTCGCAAATAATATGCGCGAATATCAATCCGGAAACAGGCTTACTCTTTCTCAATTTACGAGGTTTCTAAGAGACTGGATTTTATCCCATATCGCGTATCAGGATAAAAGGTATTTTGAATACTTTAAAAAGATTGCCACGCGCAAGTCTGACGGAAAACTCAGCATTTCATCGGAAGATGTGATGAAATCGTGATGAGTTTCCAATTAACCTATTTCCTTTTAATAATATCAAACCCTGTATAAGGAACTAAAGCGCGCGGAATCTTTACTGAGCCGTCAGCCTGTTGAAAATTTTCCAGAATTGCGATTATCGCACGGGAGACGGCTATTGCGGTTCCGTTCAGCATATGAACAAATTTATTTTTTCCGTCAGAGTCCTTATAGCGGATATTTAGCCGCCGCGCCTGATAATCCGTACAGTTTGAAGTTGAGGTTACTTCTCCCCATTCACCGCCAGTGCTCCCGCAAAGGCCTGTTCTTCCGGGCATCCATGCTTCCAAATCCCACTTGCGGTAAGCGGGCGCGCCCAGATCGCCGGTGCAGGTATCCACTACGCGGAAGGGGATATCAAGGCCTTCGAAAATTTCTTCCTCTATCGAGCGTAATTCATCATGAAAAGCGTTTGAATCTTCAGGTAAGCAGAAAACAAACATTTCCAGTTTGGTAAACTGATGAACGCGGTATAAGCCTTTGGAAAACTGGCCTGCTGCGCCGGCTTCTCTTCTGAAACAATGAGACAGCCCTGCCATGCGTACAGGCAGTTTCTCTTTCGGAAGAATCGTATTGGAGTAATAACCACCTAGGGTAATTTCCGCAGTTCCTACAAGGCATGTGTCCTCGCCTTCCAATGCGTATATATTGGACTCAGCTCCGCGGGGATTAAAACCAATGCCTTCAAGTATCTCTTCACGGGCGATGTCTGGCGTAATAAAAGGAGTGAAACCTTTTTTCTGCAAAATATCCAGCGCATAACGTACAAGCCCAAGTTCAAGAAAAACGCCTTCATTTTTTAAATAGTAAAATTTGGTTCCTGATACCCTGGTAGCGGAATCAAAGTCGATTATATCAAGGTCCTGCCCAAGCTTGACATGATCAGAAGGCTCAAAACTGAAAACAGTCGGTTTACCGGATACCTTCACTTCAAGATTATCCTTGTCTTCCTTTCCTACAGGCGCGTCAGGATGCGCCATGTTTGGAATCCTGCGCGCTTCGAATAAAAGTTCTTTTTCTACCGCCGCGAGTTCATTTTCCGCCGAGACGATATCTTCTTTAAGTTTTTTTCCTTCTTCAATAAGAGCCGCGCGCTGATCGCCGTTTAGCGCCTGCATACCCTTTCCCTTCATGGAATCGGCATTGGCATTCCGTTTTTGCTGCAGAGCCTGAAGCGCTGTAGCAAGTTCTGTCCGTTTATAATAAAGCTGCGCGGTCTTTTCAGCGTCCGCTTTCATAAAACGATCTGCGATATTTGCCATTACAGCAGAAAGATTTTCCGCGATGAATTTATAATCAAGCATAGAGACAGTGTAACGTTAATGCGCTGAATGCGGCTAGAGTCAAATTCAGAAATTTTTAATTAATTTATGAACAGCGTTACAAGCCATGTGCTCAGCCAGGGCAGATATGTTACAAGAAGCACAACAATAAGCCGGACCAACAGGAATGGCAATACATAGCTGCATATCTTCATAAAGGGTTTATTAAAGCGGTAACTGGCAAGGAAGAGGTTCATTCCAACGGGAGGAGTAAGGAACCCGGCTTCAAGATTGATAACAAAAATTATTCCAAGATGCAGCGGATCGATGCCATAGGCGTGACCCAGAGGCACAACAAGCGGAAGCAGAACCAGAATCGCGGAAAAAATATCCATTACGCAGCCAAGCAGGAGCAGAACAACATTCAACAGTAACAGGAAAACAATTCTGGAACTGACAGTATTCTGCATCCATAAAGTAAAAGTGTCCGGAACGCCGGAATCGATAAAGGCATAGGAAAGAGCTTTTGCCATTGCCAGAATTGCCAGAATCCCGCCGATAATCGGTACTGCCTTTTTAAAAACACCCGGAATGCCGCCGATGGAAATATCCTTTTTTATAAAAACTTCAACAATTACCACATAAATGACTGATACCGCGCTTACCTCAACCAATGTCAGAATTCCGGAAAAATATCCCAGAACCAGAATGATTGGAAGCAGGATTTCAAAAAAAGATTCTTTTAGGGAATGCACCGCGTCTTTAAAGATAAATTTTTCCGCCGGTATTTTTACTTTGGCTGACAGCGCATAACCTGTTATTATCATTGCCGCAACAAGAATTATTCCCGGGATAATGGCTCCGATAAAATAATGAATGATATTGTACTTAATAGGTACATTCATAAAATGGAGAATAGTGTTGCTGGAAGAAGCCACAAGTATGATGGGCAGGCTCGGCGGAAACATTAAACCCGTACTGCCCGCGGAAGTCAGCATTCCGATGGAAAACCGTTCAGAGTATTTATTTTCACTCAGTATGGTAAAGAGTATTCCTCCAAGGGCGAGAATGGTTACCCCGGACGCTCCGGTAAATGAAGTGAAAAAGGCGCAGATAATTACAGTCGCGATTATAATACCGCCCGGCATCCAGCCAAAAAATATCTTGAATGTGCGGACAAGACGTTCTCCCGCTTTGCTTTCGGAAAGGAAAAAACCGGTCAGGGTAAATAGGGGGATTGCGATTATATCGGTATCTGTCAGCGCAGAATAAATTTGAATTGCGGCGACTTCAGGTTCTCTACCGGATGCCTGGAACATTATCATGGCGATGCCGCCAATTGCCGCAAAGACAGGCATTCCGGCAAGCCCCGCGATAATCAGGAAAATAATCGCGGGTATTCTGGCAATAAATGCCGTATCATATAAAAAATTCACCCAGGAGAAAAAAGGTTCAGGCGGTTCAAAACCCCAAATTATTTTTGCGATAGCGGGTAACGCGGCAACACAGCCAAGCAGTACCGAGATGATCGCTATTGCTCTTTTACGCGCGCCCTTTAATCCCATGATAAAGCGAATAGCTATAACCGCGAAACCAAGCGGAATGACAACAGCGAACATCTGATCCGTAAAAATGCCAATCCGTCTTCCCATAAGCGCGTATTTAATGAAGGAGATGCAGTTCCATGCGAGAATACAAAGCAGAAAAACTGAAATTATTGTGCAAATAAAAAACAATACAGATTTTATTTTTTCGTTTTTAATGTATTGAACGGCTGTAATTGAAATATGATCGCGGGATTTTGCGGTCAGCATTGCGGCGAAGAAAGCGGCGACAAGAAAAAAGTGTATAATCAGGAAATTGGAACCGGGGATTGTCATCTTGAATTGACGCAGTATCAGTTCGACAAAAGGCAGCAGGGTAAGAACAGAAAGAGAGCCAAAGCAGATTAGATTTTCCAGCCATGAAATTTTAAAAGATTTTATGAACTTCTGCCATGACTGCATTATGCTTACCACCCTGACGTATTACCGTCTGCCTCTTGATCTTTCCAGAATTTCACTGATCCTGCTGTACAGATCGCGGTTAAAAACCGATCCGACCAGCGAAGGAGTGGCTCTTTGAATATCTGTGAACCAGTTCTCCTGCTGCGCCTGGCTTGGCTTGTTTACGCTGAGCCCGTCCCTGTTCATCGCTGATATTGCGCTGGCTTCAGTTCTGGCCATTGACGCGTCAAATTCGGAAGCTATCTGCCGGGTAGCTCTTATTATTTCCTGCTGATAAGCCTGGCTGAATTTATTCCATGTAACGCGGTTCATAACAATCGCGCCCATGATAGGAGCAATCGGCAGCTCCAGCATGTGATTAAGACTCCTGTGAAGCTGCATTGGAGCGATTGCCGCGGGGATCATATAAATCGCATTAAGCATATTGCTTGCAAGCCTTGTGCCGATAGTTGAAAGATCCGTTTCCACAAGCGTGAACCCCATTGTTCTGAATGTAGTATTCATATCATTGAGACCGGGACTGGTTCCAAGTTTTTGACGGCGCAGATCATCAGGCGTTAAAACCCGTTCTTTTGAGAATAAATAAACCCAGCCGCCTTTTGACCAGGCGATTACAACAAAATCATTTCTGACATGACTCTCCAGTACCGGTTGAACTTCCTTAAGCACCAGATCCAGTTCAGTATTATTTCTTATAAAAAAAGGAACGCTAAGGCACATTACCTCAGGGCATATTTCAGAAATTCCTGCCGATGTCAGAACAGCCACCTGAATGGCATCGCTGGAAAGAGATGAAAGCATTCTGGTTTCATTGCCTTCCCTTCCGTCATGGCTTACAACTGCCCGCAGTTGATTATTGGTAACCCGCGCCCAGTCTGATGCAAGGCGTTCCAGCGCTCTGCCCCAATCGGAATTCCTGGGTAATGATGACGCAATTCTGACATTTATGACATCAGAACGGGCGCTTCCGCGCTGAGCGAAAACTACCCCAAGTGAAAGGAAAAAAAACGCCAAAGTAAAAAGGATTAAACATTTTTTCATGACATACTCCTTTAATTTTAAGGTAGTCTGTCCATAATGCGCCTGCATCACAGACAGACTTTAATTATATCAATAATCATCAGGGATGGGAAGAAATGAGAAAAGCGTCCAGGCATTGTCCAGAAGCCAACGGGCCTTTCGCTGGGAAATAATATTAACAAGACGCGTTGAAGTATCCGCGTTAACGTCAACTGCCAGGGCTTTTAAAAGGCAGTCTTCAAAAGTATCATAATCCTGAGCCGGTACGCAAATAGAATGGGCGTAAGAGACATATACGCCTGCTGAATTGCCTTTTGTCTTTTCAAGCGTCAGATTAAAATGATATTTGGCGCGTTCAATATCCCCGCCCATCAGCTCAGGCAGAGCGGAATAAAATATTACAAAAAACTCATCCAGAGTAGCCCCGCCAAAGTCCGGATCAAGTTCGTATGCCCTGTGTATCATCGCGTTCCATTCCTGAATACGTCCGCTCAGTTCAAAATCCATTATGTCAATCGAATAGGCGGATAACCCGCCGGCTACTGCCCAGTAAATTAAACCGACATCTTCCTTTTTAAACTTTTTTAAGAAACTCTGCAGGGTATCCATATTCGAGGCAGCCTGTTTAAAACCGCGGTACTTCAATTCCATTGCATTGTAGAGAATTTCATAACCGCGCAGATACAGACTCTTTGCTCTCTGCATTTCAGCCTCACGCGTCTCCCATTCATAACTCGGAAGCATTTCAGCAGGTCCCTGAACATAAGCATTCGCGTACATAACAAAAAGCGAACCTGTTGTAAGCATCAATCCCTGGTGGGTCGGATTTGCGGCCAGTAATGTTTCATATAATTTAATTGCGAAGGGGATAGCGTCTCCCACAAGCTCAGGATCGGAGTCCCCGGTAAAAACATCCGAGCTGCCTCCGCCGGCAAGCATATCGGAAACCGCGTTCATTGCCATTTTATTAATTGAGCAGGAGGGGAGGAAAAAACAGCAAAAAATCAAAATAATTACTATAAATTTTACTTTCATAATTTTACCAGTGCTTACTATAACATAATATATCAAAAAAAAAAAGCCTTTTCACTGTATATTTAAAAATAGATGTGTTATTTTAAATTATAGCCTTTTTTCAGGATCGAGGAGAAAATATGAAAAGGACAATGTTGATGGGATTAATTTTTGGTGCAATGGCCGTAGGCGGTTATACCGATGAGAGCGACGGGATCTTTGCCTATAAGGCAGGTCAATTTGAAATTTATATGCTCAATGAATCAGAAAGAGACGGCAACACCAGCATTCTGGTCTCAGCGGATGCGGCTTTAATAAGGCGATATATTCCCGCCTCCGGTTTTAAACACGCGACAAACGCATTCCTGATCAAGGCTCCCAGCAGAAATATTTTAATCGATAATGGAACCGGATCCAGCGGCATAATACTGGATAAAATCAGAAAATTGGGAGTAGAACCCGAGAATATCGATACAATTCTTTTAACCCACCTTCACGGAGATCATTTCGGCAGCCTTCAGAGGGACGGCAGGGCGGTTTTCCCAAAAGCAACGGTTTATCTATCCGACAGAGAGTATGAGTATTTTACAAAAACCAATGTTAATCAGGGAGCGGTAAACGCTCTCGCTCCATACGGTTCACAGGTAAAAACATTTACGCCGGGCGCATTAAACAGCAGATTAACAGAAATCATTCCGGGCATATCTCCCATTGCCGCTTACGGGCACACCCCCGGCCACACTGCCTACCTGATTGAAAACGGCGGCGAGAAATTTATAATCGCCGGAGATATTCTGCACATCGCCCTTGTTCAGTTTCCCGCACCGAATATCAGCGCCACCTACGATATGGACGCGTCAATGGCCGCCGCAATGCGCGCCAGATTGCTGGATTACGCCGCAATGAATAAAATCCCGTTAGGCGGTATGCATATTGCCTATCCCGGAGCAGGCATGGTAGAACCGGAAGGCAGCGGGTTTAAATTTATACCTTTGAATCAAAAATAACGAACCCTCATTTGTTGATCACACCGGCAGCTCTTGCATTTCTGTTCCCAGCGCTTTTGCCGCCTGTTCGGCGTTTTCCATGCCTGCGATAATGACTTTTCCGATGGCGGGTCTTGAGCCAAGAGAGGCAAAAGCGGCTTCCATATCCGCGCTTGTTAACGAGACAAGGCGTTTCAGTTTTCTTTTCCGGTAACTGTCTTCGATACCGTAGAGGAACCGGTAAAAATCAATAAGGCCGTTTTCTGCGCTTGTCCTGGGTCTTATTTCTTTCGAGTAACAGCCGATGATTGATTTAACAAGGTAATCTTCATTGTAATCCGGCTGCAGGCAGTTCAGCGAACTGTTTTTTAATATGGAAGAAATTACACCTAACGAACGCATAGGATTGGGATCGCGGTAGGTGGCGAAAGAGACGGTGTTTTCCAGGCTGTCGCTGTTTATGAAAGCGCCGTACGCTCCGCCCTTCATGCGGATATCTTCCCATAACGCTCCTGTGGAAAGCTGATGCGTTAAAACCATTTCCGCTATTTGACCGGTTGTGTCAAAAGACGCGGCGTTCAGGGAAAGAGCGGCAAAACCTACCTGCAGTGACGGAGAAGCGTAAACCTCGGAGCGTACTTCGCAGGCGGCGTTTTCGCCTTCAATAACAGAAGAGCGCGGCGCAGGAGAGCCGAATCTGCTGAATCTTTTCGATAGTTCCTCTGCCGCTGTTTCAAGAGAGTATCCTGTCAGGTTCGCGATAAGCCCCGAACCGGAAATTTTATCCCGTAAATATTTAAGTCTCGCGGCTATTTCAACTGTTTCCATTTTTGCCATGCGGTGCACAAATTCAAGCTGAGACAGACCGCACCATGTTTCTTCAATTTTTTTCGTGCGTGAATTTAACCGTCCGGCCCTGCCTGACGCGTACATGTGTCCCATCGGAGCGAGGCTGGAATCCAATTCATTTTTCATCTCAAAAACAAGATCGTTTATGCGGCGGTGATCGGAAAAATCTGCTTCACAGATCAGGCGCAGTGCCAAATCCAGCGACGGCGCGATTTTTTCATCAAGGCATTTTATGCGGTAAATAATCCAGTCCCTGCCCGCCAAATCGCGGGAACCGGACTTGGTTTGCAGATAACGGTCAGTGCCGGGTGCGGACGACCCCGCATGCAGGAGCGCGATAAAACCGCCCGCAGTCCGAGCAAGCAGGCTTGACACTTCTCCGTAATCAAGCCCGGGAAGCCCCACAGATATTACCGCTCTGGAAAAAAAGGGAAGCCACTGGTAATCTTCGCCATTGAGCGTATCAACAGGGAAAGCCATATCAGCGTATGTAATGCCGTTAGTGTAAAGTTCATGGTACAGGGCCGGCACTCCGTTTAAATCCTCCATGCGGCGCGGAATATTGTCAAATTCCGCGTCTGTAGAAAGATCGTTACGCGAAAGATGTGGAATGGCAGCTAACGCTTCGGGGCTGTCCGCTTCGCTTTGAATTTTTTCCAGCGCTTTGGATTTTTCCGCGATTTGCCGCCGTCCGTCTTCATTTAAATTTGTTTCCGTATCTGCGAGCGAGCGCGATAAAAGCTCATCCTGTTTTTTCAGATAACCCTCTTTCGGCTCCAGTATAACCAGCGCGCGATGAGGATTGTCCAGTAAATATTTTTCAATGAGCGATTCAAAGTATTTATTATCCGATGCAAGTTTTTCCTTTATTTTTGCCATAGCGGGTTTCAGCAGTAAACCTTCCCATGGACTGCTTCCGTGCAGCCATGAACGCAATGAACGGCGCATCCAGACAAGCGAGAAAGGGCCGCCCGCGCGCCGGATCTCCCTCTGTGAAAATTCCATTGATAAAAGAGCCGCTTCAATTTCTTCTTTGGGGATTCCTTCGCTTGCAAGGCGGCGCAGCTCTCCCATTAAAAGATCTTCTACGGCCTGCCCCATCCCTTCGCCGCCTACTCCCTTTAAACCGGCCACAAACAATGATTCGCGGATTTCGCTTTCCAGCCCCGATACAGGCGTTATATCCTCTCCAAGACCGGATTCAATGAGCGTCCGAGTTAAGGGAGATCCGTCATGCCCCAAAAGGATTTCTGTTAATGCAGATAACGCGATCACTTCATCATTGTCCGTAATGTCGCAGCACAGCCATGAAAGAAAAATTGTTGATTTCCGTTCGCTCCCGGCGGGACACGGGACATTGAATTTTCTGGGTTCTTTCCAGCGCTGAGTTTTATTAACAGGTTCGCAAGCCACTCCTCCCGCAAGCTGCGAGAAAAACTGTTCATTTAAAAACGACAGCTGTTTTTCAGTGGCAATGTTACCCGCCAGAAAGATCCTGCAGTTCGCGGGAGAATAACGGCCGCGGTGAAATTCCTTTAAACCTTCCCAGGTTAAATTTGGGATTTCCTGCGGATCGCCTCCGGCTTCAAACGCATAGGGAGTGCCCGGCATAACCGCCTTTACCGACCAAAGACCGGCATAGGTATCCAGAGATGAATAGGCGCCTTTCATTTCATTGTAAACTACGCCTGTACAGGAAAGTTTATTATCTTTGGAATATTCCAGCCTGTGCCCTTCCTGCATAAATGTCCATTCGGGAATGAGCGGTCTGAAAACCGCCTCGCCGTACACAGACATTAAATTGAAATAATCATGCTCATTTATGGAACTTGCCGGGTACACGGTTTTATCGGGAAAGGTAACCGCGTTTAAAAAAGTCTGAAGGCTCCCCTGCGCGAGAACTATAAACGCATCTTTTAGCGGATAACGCTCTGATCCGCAAAGAACGGAATGCTCCAGAATATGCGGCGCGCCGCAATTGTCCTGCGGATAAGTGGCGAAGGCGAATGTAAAAAGATTTTCTGCATCATCATTGAGCACATGAAAAACCTCAACGCCGCTTTTCTCGTGTTTTGCCCAGATACCGGCCGCGTTCATCTCGTCCAAATCAACCGTATCCAGAACAACAAACCCGCTGTCCAGAACCTGTCCTTTAACTAAATTTGTTTTAACGGTAGTTTTTCCGTCTGGTGATACATTGTTCATAAAATTACATCCTTGTCGCTGTAAAGTATAATATCCCCGTTTTCGCGGGCAAGCCTGAACCATGAAAGAAAATCACTGGCTACGGCGTCGCATTCGCGTTTTGGCACCGCGCCAATAATCTCAGATTCCTGGCGTATTATCTGCCTGCGTCCGGCTGATACGCATGACAGAATTTTTTCGCAGAACTCACGTTTTCTGCCCTTCAATAAAACCGCGATATCATATTCTGACATTCCCGCGAGTTTATCCTGTATGGGCCTGTCGATGGTGTCAATAACATCATCAAGAGTATACAGTTTCTCCTTTAAGTCTCTGCCTATATCCGGAATAGTCTCTTCAAGTTCATTGATAAGCCTGTCGCCGAAAGCAAAGTCGCCGTGTTTCAGAATTGCAGCTAATGTCTGCATTCCGTTGATTTCCAAATCCTTCGCCCTGCCAGAAATATGCCTGACTTTTTCCCTTAACGCGGCGGAAACCTGTTCAAGCACATCAGGTGAAATTTTCCCCTGATGCGCGATGCGTTTTAAAACTTCAGGTTTTATATCAGGCGGAAGATTGTTTAGAGTGCCCGCGGATAGTTTCGGCGACAATCTTGATAGAAGCATCGCCGCTGTTTGCGCGGATTCAGTTTTCAGGAGCATCGCAATCTGTTCAGGGGAAAATTCTTCCAGAAAACTGAAAAGATTGTCTTTTGTCTGGGGAACCGCCTTGTTAAGAAGAGCTTCACCTTTTTCAGGTCCTTTGGCGGCGTAAAGAATACGGCGCGCCGTTTCAACGCCGCCGTGTGAAACGCCTGAATACCGGTATTGTCCCGAAAAAAGCAAATGAAATTCTTCAAATATCGCCCTGCCTTCTTCCGGTTTTATGGTTTTTACAAAAGCGATTTCCCTGGATATTTTTTCAACCTGTTCGGGATCAAGCTGCGCAAGAATATCCGCGGCCTGATCGCTGCCGATAAGTATAAGAAATTTCGCAATACGCCTGTATTTGGATTCTTTTGATTCATCTATAGGTTTTTTATTTTCGCCTTCCCTGTATTTAACAGTTTTTATTAATTTTTCTGCGGATTTATCCATGGAACTAATATTGATGCGGCTATCAGTTTTCATTATTTTTTCAGGCGGTATGGATTCAGGCTGCGTTTCATTCTCCTGATTGTTATTATTAATGGTCTTTTTATACATATCCAAACCATGCCGCATTAAATTCCCCATTCTGATATTGTATTCCAATTATTGCTAAATTGATAGATAGGTTGTATAGTTATCGAAGTGAACAGAATTTTAAAACTTTTGTTTTTTTTATTGATATTTATAAACGGAAATATATTCGCCCTCGGGAATCAGGAGAATGCGGCTAACATCGATCCTGTGATTCCTGAATTAAATAATGAGACTGGTAATACCATCGCTTTTTTGCCTGCGCCGGAATCTTCCAGAGCGGAACAGGTAATGAAAGCCCTTGCTGCCGCGTATCCGCAGCAGATTGAATACGCGGAATTCCGGGACGGCGATTGGGCAGTCCTGCTCAGGGACAAGTGGTACTACTACGCAGACGGAAGGATATTGCCGCAAGAGCTGCGATCAAATGCCGCGGACTACAGCGGGCAGCCCTTTTACAATTATCAGATTGAACTGCCGCCATGGAGAGAGCCAAGCGCAGATGAATCATCCCGTTACAGAAACATGACAAATAACAGAAGAACCAACCCGCCGCGGCGTTCCTCTCATTTTTTTGATGATCTCTGGCGCGCGCATAACCGCGATGAATCATACGAGAGGGTTAAAACAATCCGTTTTCTGGGAAAATCCACAATGGTTCATTACATGATATTGGAAGAGCTATCGCTTGTAGAGGAACATATTCTCGCCGCCGCAAAAACTGATCCGCAGGTTCAGACATGGATTAATAATCTTGACACGCTGGAAGGATGGCTGTGGCGGAATATCGCGGAGACCCAGAGCCGCTCCTATCATTCATACGGATTGGCGGTTGATCTAATTCCAAGGTCATGGGGCGGCAGGGAAACATACTGGCTCTGGGCTGCCGAAAGAAGATCGGACTGGTGGAATATTTCATATAACAACCGCTTTCATCCGCCTGCCGCTGTAATAAAAGCGTTTGAAACATTTGGATTTATCTGGGGCGGCAAATGGACATTATTCGACACCATGCACTTTGAATACCGCCCCGAAATTCTGATTTTAAGCGGAATACCCGTCCAGACACGCCGCTAATCTGTGTCTGTTCATAACTGGCCGCCCGCCAAATAAACATTATTTCCCGTAAAAAAATATTAATATAAACCCACGGCTCCAATATTATTGCCTGCGGTTATTTGCCAATAAATTTAAATGAATGAAAATGTAATAATGGCAGTAAAAAATAAAATAGATGAACATTATGTTCACAGACTGATTAGTATCAATATTAAACGTCTGCGGTCTTTGCAGAATATTTCACAATTAAACCTCGCTCTCAGCACCGGCCTTACCCACAATTTTATAAATGATATTGAAAACTGTAAAAAGGGAGTGTCCGCAAAAACTCTGGCGAAACTTTCTGTAGTCCTCGGCGTTGAACCATATCAATTTTTTCTTCCCGAAGGTTCAGCAAACAATGATATGATGATCTATGTGAAGGATTTTAACGATTCCCTGCAAAAGGTCGTAAATGAGTTAACTCAGCAATATTTGTACAGGGATAAAAAGAATAAATAAACTTACACTTCTATGGAAATGCCTTCTCCCAGGAGGGCTTTGAATTCCTTTTCATCCAGGGTTTCTTTTTCCAGCAGCGCGGCGGAAACATTGTCCAGAATATCGCGCCGGTTAAGCAGTAACTCCTTGGCTTTTGCATACTCTGTTTCAATTATGCGGGCGATTTCTTCATCCACATACTGCTGAGTGCTTTCGGCGTACTCACGCTGAAAAGACGGGTCGCGCTGTTCCTGGCCTGTCATGCTCATGCCGCGGGATGTTAGGGCGACATTGCGGAAACGGTCGCTCATGCCGTAATCCGTGATCATTTTACGGGCAATATCGGTCGCTTTGGTCAGATCATTCGCCGCGCCTGTGGAATATTCGCCCGAGATCATTTCTTCGGCGATACGCCCGCCCAGCAGAATGTCTATCCGCCCCAGAAGATCAGATCGTGTAACGGTATAGCGATCCTCCAGCGGCAGCTGCAGCGTATAACCCAGAGCGAAGCCTCGGGGAATTATGGAAATTTTCTGGACCGGGTCTGCGTTAGGTGTAAAGGCGGCTACCATGGCGTGCCCCGCTTCGTGGTAGGCTGTAAGACGCCTTTCTTTATCCTTCAGAACCCTTGTCTTTTTTTGCAGTCCCGCTATGGTTTTTTCGATAGCTTCGTCAAAGTCGCGCTGAATAACCATCTTCCGTCCGGCTCTTACAGCCAGAAGCGCGGCTTCGTTTACTATATTGGCGAGATCCGCTCCTGAGAAACCGGATGTTATACGGGCGACAGCTTCAAGATTTACAGTTGGATCGAGTCTTACAGGTCTTGAATGAATGAACAATATCGCCTCACGGCCCTTGAGATCCGGCCTGTCCACAAGCACCTGCCGGTCAAAACGGCCGGGACGCAGAAGCGCTGGATCAAGCACATCGGGGCGGTTTGTGGCTGCCAATATGATAAGGCCGCTTGTGCCGTCGAATCCGTCCATTTCCACAAGAAGCTGATTGAGCGTTTGCTCGCGCTCATCATTGCCGCCGGCTATATTGTTGATCCTGCTTTTACCGATAGCGTCAAGTTCATCAATAAAAATAATGCAGGGCGCTTTGCTTCTTGCCTGTTTGAACAGATCACGCACGCGCGCGGCTCCAACCCCGACAAACATTTCTACAAAGTCTGCGCCGCTCATGCGGAAAAATGAAACTCCCGCTTCACCGGCGACTGCCCGCGCAAGGAGAGTTTTACCTGTCCCTGGCGGTCCTACCAGCAATACGCCCTTGGGAATTTTTCCGCCGATTTCCTTGTATTTTTGCGGATTTTTCAAAAAATCCACAACTTCGACAAGCTCTTCTTTTGCTTCATCTACGCCTGCGACATCGCTGAAGCGGGTGATAATGTCTCCCTCGGCGACAATTACAGCGCGGTTTTGCCCAATGGAAAGCACATTGCCGCCGATATTGCCGATACGTTTTAATAAAAACCGCCAGATAAAAATAAAGAAACCGATGGGTAATACCCAGCTAAAAATAAAATTGAGAATCGCATTGCCTTCCTGAGAGACAGCGCCATAGGCGACATTTTTATCATCCATCAGCCTGATGAACTCAGGATCATAAATGGAAACAGTTCTGTAAACCCTTTCCTGCGCCGAACTGTAAGGAGCCGCCCTGACAATGCGTGATCTTGGAGCCTGTTGTCTGGAACTGGAGGTGTATCCGGTAAAATAAGCGTCCGTAATTTCAACCCGTTTTATTTCCCCTGAAGATATACGGGCTTTAAACTCGGAAAAGTCTATAGCCGGGTTTACCCTGTTTAGAAATACAAAATTAAAAAGGCTTATCCCTATTAATATAACAACAATATAAATAACCAGAAATTTCCATCCGCCAAACGGCTTGAGATCGGGAAAATTAGGTCCGCCAAAAGGAAATTGCGGTCCGCCCTTATTTTTTTTATCGCCGGAATTGTCACTCATCAGTTAAATAATAAGTTAAAGTATTTTAATAATCAAGCAGTGAACATTATGAAAAAACAAGCGCGCCGGGAACAGTTCCGGCGCGCCTGCATATAAAAATATTAATTTAAAGCCTGTTGGTAAAACGGGACACGCGGGACTGGCGTGTATTTGTGCTTGAATAACTTGCGGCATATCTTTCGGCATTGGCAATGCGATCCGCCGGGCTTGGATGTGTGGATAAAAGTCCGCCCCTCTGCCCGCCTGGAAACCGCTGTAAAATTCTTAAGAGATCTATAAGCGCTCTTGGATCATAACCGGCTTTGCTGAGGAGCGACATCGCTTCACGATCCGCATCAAATTCCTGCGGCTGAGCGTATCCGCTTACCATTAATGTCTCTGCCATTTTTGATATAGAGTCCCTGAAAGACAATGTCTGCTGGATGGCGGCTGTATTCCTTCCGGCAGCGGCGGCCATTCCCGCCGCCATACCTGCCGCCTGATCTGCCATGGCTGACATCTCATTGTATAGCTTCATATCGCTTATAAGAGAAACACCGTGTTTTAACATAATGTGCGAAAGTTCATGGGCAATCAGCGCCGCCAAAATATCTTCGGAAGTTATCGCCTGTATCAGTCCCCTGGAAATAAAAATGTGTCCGCCGGGGGTCGCAAAAGCGTAGGGATCATTGTTGTCCAGTATCATTACAAAATAACCGCTATATGTCGGAGGGCCGAATGAATTTATCACCAGCGTCTGACAGATACGGTTTAAATAATTGAGCATATTTTGATTTTGGGTATAAGGCCTATAGGTAGATAAAATATTAGCCGCGACTGCGCGTCCAAGGTAGTAAGTATCTACCAAAGTGAACTCATCATCTGCGCTGCTGGTACTGCTGGCGGAGACAGCTCCAAACGTATTACTGCTGCTGCTCGAAGACGCGCCAAACGGATTGCTGCTGCTGCTCGAAGATGCGCCGAATGGATTACTGCTGCTGCTGGTAGATGATCCGAATGGATTACTGGTTCTGCTGGCAGCAGCGGGAGCGTCTCCGCTGTTCAGACGGCCGTCAGTAATAAAACGCTGTAATTCATCTACCGACACGAGCATCCTTTCCATGCTGTCTACCACGGTAAAATTGAGTCCTTCCTTTTTATATTCCAGTTCCGTAGCCGGAGAGAATCCCTTGCCCGCCAGAGCTACTTCGCTTGCGCCGGCAGAAGAAGAACCGGACGCAATTATCCGGCGTGTACTTAAATTTGTTGATTGCATCCAGCCTGTAATATTTCCCGACCGGACATTGCTCCACCTGCCGTCATCGCTGATCAATGTAACAGAGTCTCCCAATGAAAGCCTTCCCACCACCCTGGCGAAAAAACCTGTAGAAGATTTCAAATCCGCGCTTTGTACAGCAATATATCGCGTATTCCCTGTCTGGGAAAAAACCAGCGAACCGGCACTAAATAGAATTACCAATAAAAATATATACTTTCTCATAATAGGTAATATATACCTTTTTGAGGAAAATACAAGTATTTATTCATTAATTTTATAAAATTATATCTTTCTAAAATAATTGAGGCTGTTCCAAAACTTCAGTTTTTGGAACAGCTACCATAGATTTATATGAAAAAGTGGGCTTTAGACCGCTTTTTCAAGAGGTTGTGACAAAACTAACCGAGTTTTGGAACATTGCACATTTTACTCATTTTAAAAAATGAGGTCAAGCGTAAATACTTACCCTGTAAAGAATTAGCGTTGCTGGTTCGGTA